>JACUUN010000030.1 GCA_014859265.1 Coriobacteriia bacterium | reverse complement strand
ACGGCCTCGGCATGCTGCTGCTGGCCCCACACAACCTCGGTGCTGAACTCCCAGTCCGACGCCGTGCCGTGGTGGCACTTGTCGCAGAAGAAGGGATCGGCAGCGGTGTGGCACAGCTCGCACTTGTCCATCCTGGAGGCGACGAGCTCGGGGTGCGTCTTGGTCTTGAACTCATCGGAGTGCGGCATCTCCATGCCATGACAGTCCATGCAGAACCGGGACTCGACGTGGCAGGTGGAGCAGTAGCCGACCGCCGCGACCTTGGGCAGGTGGGCGAGACGCTCATACATCGGAGCGTCCTCGGAGAGCTCCCCGCCTTCAGAGGCGTACGCCTTGGCGATGCTGAGCATCGACTCGTCGTTGCTCTCCTCGGCAGGCTCCTCGGTGCCCGTCGTCTCCTCGGACTCCTCGCCCTCCTCACCGGGTTCGTCACCGGCAAGTGCGGCCTCCCTGGCCTCGATGTCCTCGAGCGCCATATCGGCATGGCCGCGCGGGTAGAAGCCGGCCTCGAAGTGGTTGCCCGGCTTCAGCTCGAAGTCAGGCGTGTGGCATGCCGAGCACGCGCCCGGCGCGGGGATGCCGCCCGGAGACTCGTCGGTGAGCGTATGGCAACGGAAACATGCCGTCATGAGCATGAAGTCCTCGTGCGGCTGGTTCGGCTCGCCCGTGCCGGGGTCGATGGTCGTCATCTCGAAGTCCTCCACGTGCGCGGTGCGGTTATGACACACCGTGCAGTGGATCTCGGCATCTTCATGCACCACATGATCGATGATGATGCCTGGGCTGGGCGTGACATTGCGGTTCGCGAGATTGTGACACTGCGTGCACTGCCCGGAACCCATGTGCTTCTGGTCGAGAGCGACGTGCGAGCCCGGATTGAGCGGCAGTTCGAATTTGTTCGTCGCCGTCAGATACAACTCGCCGAGCGCCTCGGCCTTATGCAGCAGGAACGTGATGGGGTCCGCGTTCACAGGCATGTGACAGGCCATGCAGGAAATCTTCGAATGCGGGGACCTGTCATACGCAATGATGGTGTCGTCCTGGACCTTGTGACAACCCTCAGCACAGAACCAGTATGTCGATGTCACCCCCAATGCGGTTACGACGAACGCGGCCATCGCCAGGACCACCACTCCGGTCCAGATGATGTACCGCGGCCGACGGACCGGATCTTTGAATCCGGCCAGGGAGATCTTCGCCATAGACATCTCTCCTCGCTGAACCTCGAACTTAAGTCCACGCATGTGAAAAGAAACACATACGTGCCTGACGGTTCCACGATAGCCAAACAGTGCCTGCTACTCAACAGAAAAGTGCAGGTGACTACCGACGGCGTCCCCCGTCCGGCTACCTGTCTGTTCGACAGAGTGGGCACGCATCCTGCCGCAGAAACCCTCAGGAGTCGCCGAGGAGAAGGACGATCGCTATCTCGACCGGGGCCCCTTTAGGCAGTTGAGCGACGCCGACCGCCTCCCTTGCATGACGTCCGGCCTCTCCGAATGCCGCCAGCAGTACCGAACTCGCACCGTCAACTACCTGGGGCTGAGCGGTGAAACCGTCAGCCGAGGCGACGTAGCCGGTGAGCTTGGCCACGCCACATACCGCGTCGAGATCACAGACGGTCGAGGCGGCGGCAAGTCCGTTCAGCGCTGCGACGCGCGCACACTCGTAAGCCACCTCAGGCGTCACGGCACCGCCGACCAGGCCGCTTGTGAGCAGAGCGCCCTCGCGAATCGGCAGCTGCCCCGAAGTGAATACGAGCGAACCCGCACGGACCGCGGGCACGTAGTCGCCAAGTGCGGACGGGGCCTCGGGCAGCGAGAAGCCCGCAGAGGCCAGGCGATCGATGACTGTGGACACGGGGTTCCCCTTTCTCCGGTACAGGACACAACGTTGCTCGGAGGCTGCGATATCCATCGTACCAGCCTGCGGCACAAACCCGACACGCTTGTCCGCACGATACCCCATGGGGTATACTCACACAATGCGTATATGATTGGAGAGAAAGGAACCCGCATGCCGGCCGTACGTATCGAGAACGATTTCTGCGACCGCTCACCGGGCTGCCCGGCACGTCGCGTGTGTCCGCATGGAGCTATCGTGCCCGTTCCGGGAGGCGCCTACCTGGGAGCCAACGGGTACACTGTCGTAGAGGAGCGGTGCACGAGCTGTGGCGTATGCGCCCGAGCGTGCGCCGGCGGTGCCGTTACCCTTCGCTAGGAGAGAGAACATGACCGAGAATGTGATCACCATCCAGGTCTTCGACCTTCCTGCGCAGACCGCGTGCTTCAGCGGTGGTTGAGGCCCGTCATGGTCTCCGGAGGAGATCACCGCCCTCATCCGCGCCGAGATGGAGCGACGCTTCGGCGACGCCGCTCAGATCCTCTACCACGACGTGCAGGACGAGTCTGTACGCACGGAGTACGCACGACTGGTGAACGAGATGGAGACCCGCGGGCTGCTGTATCCGGTGACGGTCGTCGACGGCATGCCCGTCTACGATGGCGCTGTGTCCTACCCCGGCATCCTCCGCGCGGTCCAAGAGCGGCTCGAGCGCAGCCCGGCGTAACGCTCCGTATCGACCTCACCGGCCGGGCATCACCCGATCGAGGAAGATACCAACCAGCCCCTTGGACATGAACTGGTCCCACGCGCTCTCCTGCCGCGCGGGCGGAAGCGTGCGGTTGTAGGCGCGCCGGAGAGCAGGGTCCCTCAGCACCCGGTACGCCTCGTTGATGCGCTGCATCTGCCGGGTGGCCCGCGCCTGCTCACGACTGGAGGCGCGATCGGGGTGGTGCTTGAGGCTGAGCGCACGGTACGCCTTCTCGATGACCTCCGGGTCGGCATCGCGGGTGACCTGAAGCCTCTGGTAGTGGTCCACTCGGGGTCCTCCGTGCCGGCTGCGTGCGGGCGGGAAGCGACCATCATCGTACCACTGCACCCGGGCCTGACGGCGGAGATGAAAGCGCGCCGTCCGACCGACAATCGCACACCCTAGATCACGACCGGAGGCTCCTCCGAGCCCCGGGCCCTCAACTCGGAGAACACGACCGCGGCAAGCACGAGAGCCGCACCTCCGAACTGCAACGGTGACAGACGGTCACCGAGGAGGAGCGCCGCGAGCGCGATGGTGAACAGCGGCTCAAGGGTGGAGAGAATCGACACCTGCGTGGCGCCGATGCGCGAGAGTGCGCGCAGGTAGAGCAGGACGGCAGCGAAGGTCGGCAGGAGCACGATCCCGCCCAGCAGCGCCCAGACCTGCCAGTCCCAGCCGACCGGGGAGAGTCTGGCGCCCGCGGCGAGCGCGACGACACACACAAGCACCGCGGTCATGCCGAACGTGTACGTCATGAGCACCGGCCGGGAGCGGCCCGGCATCCAGCGGTGCGAGAGGACCGTGAAGCTCGTGTATCCCGCAGCGGCACCGAGACCGAGAATCACGCCGAGCGGGTGCGTACCACCCGACGCCGAGAACGGGTCGACGACGAGCGCGCACCCTGCGAAGGCGAGGAGTACCGCGAAGGCCCGGCCCGGATCCATGGGCCCAGGTGCGAGAATCGCATCGACGACCGCGACCATGGTGGGATAGGTGTAGAGAAGCACGGCAACCACGGACGCTTCCGTGTAGTTGAGCGCGAAGAAGAAGCAAAGTGATGCAGCGCCGTACCCGGCAACGGAGAGCACGGCGTAGCGACCAAGGTCACGGTGGGGAACGCGGAGCGCAGCGGGTCGCGTCAGTGCCAGGTACCCGCCGAGGAGCACCGCCGCGAGGCCGAAGCGCCACGCGAGCAGCTGCAGCGGCTCGGCCCCGCGCTCGTATGCGAGGCTGGCGAACACCGCGAGCGTGCCGAAACACGCTGCCGAGATCGCTACCGCTACGAGCGCAGTGCGCCGCTTCATCGACCCTCCCCCCGACTATCACCGGCTAAAGGAGACAACCATGCCACCGAGGACCGGGTGCGTCAACGGCATGGTAGACTCATCCATCGTCAGCCACCGCGCGACCCACCGGAAGGACCCCCATGCGAACACGCCTCCCTCTACCGCTTACACGGCGCAGCGCATGGGTGGCGTCGGTGCTGTGGATGGCCGCGATATTCGGATTCTCCTCCCTACCGGGCTCGGCAGTCCCGGGTGGCCTCGGATCCTACGCTCACTTCGGCGTGTACGCTGTGCTGGGAGCACTGCTATTCGTGGCGTTCTCGCACGAGACCGCCCATGGGCGCGCCGTCGCGTACGCCGTGCTGACGGCATCGCTCTACGGCGTGACCGATGAGATACACCAGGCATTCGTGCCCGAGCGCGTCCCCGATGTGGCTGACTGGGGCATGGACACCCTCGGCGCGCTGGCGGGGGCGCTCGTCGCGCTCGGCGCGCTCAGAATCCTGGCGCGCTACAGAGAGGGCTCCTCCAGTTCGTGACCGCGTGAGCGGCGGCGGCTAGTAGATCCCGCTCTCCGCGGCCTGCTGGGGATTGATTCCGAGCTGCCGGACCTTGATCTTGAAGTCGTGGGCGTTGGCAGCCATCGCAGTCGCGTCCTCGAGGGTGATCGCCTGCTCCCGGTAGAGGCTCAGCAGGCTCTGGTCGAAGGTCTGCATCCCGTAGTACTCCCCCTCCTCCATGGCGTCACGGATGAGGTAGGTCTTGTCCGGATCGGTAATGTACTCGCGGATGGTCCCCGTCATCACCATGACCTCGACAGCCGGCACGAGCCCACCGTTGATTGACGGGATCAGCCGCATGCTGACGATGCCCTTGAGTGTCGACGCCAGCATGAGGCGGACCTGCTTCTGCTGGTAGGGCGGGAAGAAGTCGATGATGCGGTTAATCGTCTCGGTCGCGTCGATGGTGTGCAGCGTCGAGAAGACCAGGTTGCCGATCTCGGCGGCGGTGAGTGCTGCGGCGACGGTCTCATGATCGCGCATCTCGCCGATGAGGATGATGTCGGGATCTTGGCGCACCACATGGCGCAGGGCATCCGCATAACTCTCGGTGTCGACGCCAATCTCACGCTGGTTCACGATGGACTTCTTGTCGGCGTGCAAGACCTCGATGGGGTCCTCGATCGTGACGATGTGCCCCTCGCGCGTCGAGTTGATGTGGTCGACCATCGCTGCGAGCGTCGTGGTCTTGCCGGAGCCCGCTGTCCCGGTCACGAGCACGAGCCCGCGTGGCTCATCGGCCAGGCGCGTGACGACAGGAGGTAGCCCGAGCTCGGCGACTGACGCGCGATCGGTGGAGACACGGCGAAGCGTCATCCCTACACTACCCCGCTGGTGGAAGACGTTCACCCGAAACCGGCCGACACCCGAGACCGAGTACGCGAAGTCCACCTCGCGGTGGTTCTCGAACGTCACCTTCTGGCGCTCGTCCATCATCCCAGCTGCAAGGACCTGGGTAGCGTCAGCGGTGAGCGGCTGGAATTCCCGCATGACGACGAGCTTGCCGTTAAGGCGGATGGCAGGCGGGCTTCCGGCCTTGACATGCAGGTCCGAAGAACCCTTCTCCGTCATGAGCTTGAGCAGTCCGTCGATCTCAGCCATACATCGTCACCCCGTACGCCGAGTGCCTGTGTACGACAAGCATAGCGTACCGGAACGTGTCTGGAACACGCCCGGCACCGAGATCTACGGGCGAACGGCCCCGACGTAGTTGGAACGCGACGAGAGCGAGGTGATTCTTACGACGTCTCCGGTCCTCGGCGCGTGGATGTACTGGCCGCCACCCACGTAGATACCGACATGATGGATCGGCGAGCCAAAGAACACGAGATCGCCGGGCTGCAGCGATCCGCGCGGCACCTTCTCGCCAACACCGTACTGGGCGCGGGAGGAGTGCGGGAGCGAGACGCCGACCTGGCGGTAGACGAACATCGTGAAACCGGAGCAGTCGAACGCGTCCGGACCCGAGGCGCCCCACCGATACGGAGCGCCGAGGTAGCGCTTCGCGATGTTGACGACCTCGCTGCGAGCGGCGCGGGTGGGCGGCGGGAAGCTCTCGGCCGACACGATAGCCGACGCGGTTGAGCGCGACACCACTGCGGCACGGGCCGCAGCCTCGGCGCGGGCACGCTCGGCCGCCTCGATCCGAGCGATCTCGGCCTCGAGCCCGGAGAGCATCCGCTTGCGCTCGGCGAGCTGTGCCTCGATGGCGGCCTTATTCGAGGCCATCTGATCGACGACCTGCTTGGCCTCGGCCTCCTGTGCCGCAAGCTGCGCCTCGGCAGCCTCGGCCTCGGCACGAGCTTTCTCCAGCGCGGAGATGCTCTCAGCATCGCGCTCGTTGATGTCACGCAACAGGTCCCATGTGGCGGCGAACTGCTCGAAGTCGCGCGCGCCGAGCAGAACCTCGATGAAGGAAAGGCGGCCGCTGCGGTAGATCGAACCGGCGCGCGCGTTCAGGGACGTCTGGAGATCGTCGATGACGGCGGTCTGCTCGGCGATTCGGGCGCGGGTCGCCTCCATGTCGCTAGTGAGCTTCTGATGCTTGATGCGCGCCTCGTTGTACGCCTCGGCCGCGATCTCGACCTTGGTATCCAAGGCCTCGACCTGCTGCTTGACCTGGCGGGCCTGCTCTCTCTTGTCGGACGCAGGGGTCGCGAAAGCGGGAATGGCACCACACACAAGAATGAGGACGAGAACGAGCGCGACAGGCGTGCGTCTGCGAATACTCAGAGCGCTACCTCCTGGTGGGTTCGGTCACAACACAACCGCCTGATACTACCACGTCCGGGTCGATCAAGCCAACGCAAGGCATAGAGCGTCGAGCAAAAGAATCGCGATCCGCTGACGCTCGCGTTCGTCCGCCCCGAGGCCCGGAAGCACGACTGCGACCACCCGCGGGCAGTCCTCTTGCGAAGCCGCGAGCGCGACGGCCAGTCGGCCCGCAAGGTCGAACGGTACCGCGGTGGTTAGCGAGACCACCGGGATCCCCGCACCGTCAGGAGGGGCATCCGAGCAGAACTCGAGGACGATGTCGGCGTCCGTGTGCTCTCCTTGCGCAGCCAGCATCACCCTGGCCGCGCTGTCGGTCGCGAGCGCGAGGTTCACAGCGCGCGAGGCGACATCTTCGGCAGGTCCGTCACACGGGACGAACGCGACAGAGGAGCGTGCAAGCACTTCCGAGATGCGGGCCGGCGCGACCGTGGCCGATTCGGGAGAGCGTGCGCTCTTGCCCTCCCACACGTGCCGGAGATGCAGGATTGAGCGCACCGTCTCGGCACCGACGATCCCGTCGCCCGGCTGCCCGCTGTTGCGCTGAAACTCGCGGACCGCCCGTTCGGTGAAGGAGCCGAAGATGCCGTCGGTATGCCCACTGGAGAACCCGAGCGAGTTGAGCGCCTCCTGGAGCACGCGGACGTCATTGCCGTGGAAGTAGGGTAGTCTGAGGTAGAGCATGCGGTCGCCGAGGGTAAATGTCGCGTCGACCAGTGCCGACCACGTCTCTGGCCCTACGATACCGTCCTCGGATAGCTCGTGCTCACGCTGGAACGCGATGACGGCTTCACGCGTGCGGCCGAGGAAGACCCCGTCGACGCCGGTGGGACCGAGATCGTGACCGAGGACGAGCAGGCGTCGCTGTACGTCCTCGACGGCTGAGCCCCGCCCTCCCGGAAGTATGGGTTTCACCGCACGAACCTCGTTTCCCTGTCGCGTCCCGGAAACCCTGACGGCGTCATGAACGTCTGAAGAGCGAGGGGAACGTTTCGCTCCCCTGTATCACTCATTGTAGAATAACCCGACCCTGCTGCATCGAAGGAGCGCACGACGACATGAGCGCGAAGACCATACTGCTCCGCACCGTCGGCGTATTCGCCGCGTGCGTGATGCTGGCAGCGTCAGGAGGGCTGGCGTGGGCCGCAGCGGGCGACTACTCGTCCAGGGACCTCGTTCCCGTCGGCGTGAAGGTGGCCGGTGTCGATCTGGGAGGGCTCTCGCCCACCGAGGTCAGAGAGGCCGTAGAGCGCACCGTCGTCGAACCGCTCCTCGCATCGACGAGCGTCCGCGCTGGCGACTCAGTGTTCGAGATCGACCCTTCCGACTTCCTCCACGCCGACGTCGACCAGGCAGTCTCCGACGCCTTCGAACCCAATCGCACCTCGACTATCGCGGAGCGAGTCTACCGCCAGTTGCTCGAAGAGTCTGTGAACGTGGAGGTCGAGCCTCTCGTCGTCGTGAATGCGGACGCGCTTGCGAAGCGAGTTGCAGGCATGGCCGTCGCCGTTGACCTGGCCGCCGTCGATGCCACCGTCACCCTCGAAGCGGGTTCCGTCGTTATCGGCCCTTCCTCGGAGGGCAGGAGTCTCGACCAGACGGCCTCTGTCGGAATCATCGCAGAGGCGCTGCTCTCCGGCGAGACGGCAATCGAGCTTCCCGTGCATCCCGTGGCACCGGAGGTCGCCGAGGAGGACCTCGGGAGGTGGATCGTCGTGCGCCGCGCCTCGCGCACGCTCGAGCTCTGGGAGGACACCCGGCTCGACCGGACCTACCGAGTCGCCGTCGGCGCGCAGGGGTATGCGACACCCCGCGGCGAGTGGCGCATAGCCCTCAAGCGCTACCTGCCGACGTGGGGCAATCCGGGAAGCGCCTGGGCCGCCGACATGCCGAAGACCATACCTCCCGGTCCGAACAATCCGCTTGGGACGCGCGCGCTCAACCTGGACGCTCCCGGCATCCGGATACACGGGACGTCAAACATCAACTCGATCGGCACAGCGGCCAGTCACGGGTGCGTCCGGATGCTGCAAGCGAACATCGAGGAACTCTACGATCTCGTGGAGGTCGGCACGCCGGTCTTCGTGGTGGAGCGTTAGGCGCCGATCCTACTCGAACCCGTAGCGGAAGGATGTCCGTGAGACCGGAGACTGGCGCGTCCCACGTTTAACCGGACTGCGAGTAGGCGTGCGCTCCTCCGAGATGGCACTCTGTCGAGCACTGTCCGCCTGTCGCAGTGTCCAGCCAACCGAGACCATCACGGATCAGAAACGTGTTCTCGCCCCCATGACTGACGTGGCAGGACTCGCACCCGAGCCCGTGGCCCTCGCTCGCCGACACGTGCACCACGTGCAGATTGGTGTCGCCGTTGCGGAAGCCCGTCTCTTCGACAGGGTCCGTCCCATCGTAGTAGAGCGACTTCGCGTGACATTCGTAGCAGAGCATCTCAGCTTTCGCAGGGCGCACGCCGATGAAGGGAGACGAGAGCAGTGGTGAGGCCGGACTCACATGCGGACCGCTCGGTCCCGGCCCGGCGTTGCCGTGACAGTCGACACAGTACAGCTCCGCGTCCACGCTCGTGACCGGATGCGACGACGTCGAATCGAACTCGGCGGCGATATCGCGCGGCGAACCGCCCCACGTCGGACCCGCGTGGCACTTGAAGCAGACCTGGTACTCGTACTCAGCAGGCGCAGCAAGCGTGGCCTCCACGGCTTCCAGGTCGAGGCCCCACGCACCGGTGATAACACCGTACGCAGCCGGAGCGGATGCGGTAACTCGCGGCTCCTGCGTCAGAGAATGGACGTTGTGGCAGTCCACACACTCGGCGTGACGCTCGAAGCCAGCGGTCTCGGTGGAGACGTGGGCTCCCTTGATTGCGCTCGCGGGGTGACGGCTCCTGCCAACCGGACCGAGGTCGACCACGGCCACGGCGGGCGTGCCGCCGGCCAATTCTGCGCCACCGGCCCAGCGCGTCGCGGCGATGCTCATCGAATCGCCCGCCTCGTTCGCCCTGAAGATCTGGACGGACGGTGCCACACTCTCTCCCGGAGTGTGTGACAGCACGCCTGCGTTGCCCGCAAGCAGCTGGATACGACCGTCACCGTCGATATCCCCGATCTCGAGCGACGAGGTGGCGTAGCCCTGACCGGTCTGGAACACGCCGTGTGCGACCAGACCGTTACCGGCGACGGTGCGAAACACGCTCACACCACTCGTGGTCGTCTCGCTTCGCAACGCGACCGCGACCTCGACCGTGCCCGTACCTGGTAGGATGTCACCGATCGCGGTGTCCCACGCAACAGCGCCGTCCGGGCTGATGGTCGCCTCGTAGGAGGCGAGCTCAACTCCATCGGCGTCGAAGACCGACAACGTGTCGACCGTCTCGCCGGAGTTCGCGACGACAACCTCGGTTGACTCGGAAGAGGCGAGCCAGACATTGCCGATCGACGGCCCTCGCGGGCCACTGCGGGTCTCGTGTGGCCCGCCGACTAGGTTGAGCGTCCCCCCGGCAGCGTTTAGGATGCGCAGCTCGCCGGGGCCGGGCGGATTGGCGGTCAGGGCAGTGACTACGAGGTCGGCGACCGGACCACCCGTCAGGTAACCGGACGCAAGCCCGGAGGCGTAGTCGCCGACTGCAGTGGGTCCGGCAACCCGAGTGAAGCCGCTCCCGTTGTACCGGTAGAGGCGCAGATAGCTCGTACCGCCGACTTCCACGCTCACAGCAGCTACCTCGGGCAGGCCGGTGCTATCTTCGATGAACTCGCCGATCTCGATGAACGCGGCCGTCTCCTCTATGCTGTGGCTCACGTACGAGAGACCGGCCAGCGGGTCCGAGCGGAAGACCCGCAGCACCGGCGTACCCGGGTCCGCGACGACCAGCTCGGTGTCGCCCAATCCATCGATGTCGCCGTATGCCACGGCACCCGTACGCCCACCGGTGCCGTTCACAACCCGGTAGCGGCGCGGTCCTTCGAGCCCATACGGCGCCGCGTTATCGCCGAACGTACGCGTGTGAACGTGCAGTCCGCCATATGCGGCCGGCAGGATCACCGGGTCCCAGGCCACAACGAGTTCCGGCTCGTCCGCGATCGCCTCGGGCCGGACCGCGAACGAGGCCATGTCGGTAATGTCGGGAGCGTTGTCCACGTTGTGGCATGAGTAGCAGAGTTCGCGACCTTCGAGTCCGGCAAGCTTTGCGATCGGCTTACCTTCGCCATCGTCGCTGCCCATAGGGTTGTGGCACGACTGGCACTCTCCCGCGAGGCGGGTCGTGTCCTGAGAAGCGTACTCCGCGGTCACGGAAAGGACAATGCTCGACGCACCATGCACCGTGGGAGTCGTGTCATCGTCGTAGACGACAGCGCCGAGCCACGTGGTCCTCTCTTCTGCATGACACGCGTAGCAGAGCGTGCGCGGACTGCCGGGGTCGACTGTAGCGGTTTCAGGTGCAGCGGGAGGCAGAATCTCGCCGAGGATGAGTGGCGCGATGTCCGAACCATGCGATGCGTGACAGTTCGAGCAGGTCACCTCGGTACCGGACACGGGTCCCGGAAGACCGAAGTGCGCCGTCTGCTCGTAGATCTCGAGCCCGTCGAAGCGGTTGTCCTCGGCATCGCGCGAGTCGTAGTGGCACGTCGCGCAGTACTCCTCGGCAGCGTAGAACGCCTCACCTTCCTCGGTGAACGCACGCAGCAGCCCCGGATAAGGTGTGCCGTCACCGCGCTTCTCCGCCCCGTGTGCGTCATGGCAAGAGCTGCACTGTTTCTCGGGCACCTCTTCGTAACGCGAGTCATCGGGGAGGAGTGAGTGGGCCGATGCACCGGCGAAATCGCTCTGGACCTCGATCCCCGAGCCGAGCGCGTCGATACCGTGGCAGGTCAGACAGAGTGCGGCGTCACCGGTATTCGATGGCTGCGCCAGGATGAGCGCCGAGGAGGTGGTTTCCCAGGAACCGAACTGGGAGCGGGCGACCACACCGGGCGCCGTGTGGGCGCGGTGGCACATCGCGCACGCATCGGGACCCTCTTCGGTGGTGAGGTGGGGAGCCACGTCGGCCGCCGGTGCGATGGCCGGGAGTGCGAGCACGACGAAGAAAAAGACCGCGCACAGCGCGACCCGGGTGAGCCTACCCCTTGCACCCTCATCGGAACGCCCGGACCCTCCTGGCGCCACTCGACTCTCAATCATCGGCCACATCCGTCCTGGACCCCCGTCTGGGATTCGGTATACGCCGGTTCCCGGGTCGGAGGACCCTGTGAGCCAGTATAGCGTTTGCGCACGTCATCCGCACTCCGAAGTGCCCACGCCACTCACTCACGCTGCCCATCTTCTTCGCTCTCAGACGCCCCGGTTCCTGCGGATACGAACTCGGCAGCGAATCTCTCCGGATCGTAAACCTCGATGCCGCGGGCGCGCGCGACAACCGCGAGCGTCTCGTCCTCGGTCACGAGCATGCGCAGGCGCAGTGCGATATAGAGCGTCTCCGCCTGCTCCTCCTCGAGCGAGTAAACCCGCGCGATGACGGCCACGTCCGAGGGGGATATCGGGCTGGTATCGATCAGCGGGAGCGTGTCCGCCTGCGGTGGGGCACCTGCCGACGGAGGCGTGAAGAGGCGCACGTTGCCCCAGCGTCCGCCCATCGCCCAGACCGAGAGCATCGGAATCGTCTCCGGGCTGACTGCGGCACGCACGCGGCGAAGCAGGAGGAGTAGCGCGACCGGGGTCAGCAGCAGCGGGGCGGTGAGCAGTCCGAGCCAACTCGGGCCTCCCGGCCAGACAGCGGCGGCGGCGATGCGCGCCGCTTCGCCCCACTCCCAGGCCTGGATGCGGGCGTTGCCGGTGTCCACGATCCAGGTGACACCAGCGTGGACCGCGACATCGTTGGGGAACGAAAGTTGTCTGGGCCCGGCTCCCAGCTCCCCGACGCGCGCCACCTCGCTGCCCGCCTCGGAGATGAGGACGACCTCGTGCGAGAACGTATCGGCAAGTGCGAAGTAGACCGGGCCACCCTCCTCGGCCAGCACCACGTCGAAACCCCGGATCAGCCTGCCGAGAGGCAGCGAGCGCACGAGAACGCCACCCTCGCCGAACTCGAGCAGACGGCGGCTGTTGCTGTCGGCGATCCACACGCGCTCCCCGATGGACTTCACGGCGTTCGGGAAGTCGAGTACGACAGCCGGTCCTGCCGTCTCGGAGTCGGGCAGGCTGCCGATGACGGTGCCATCCCGCTGGAGATGCCACACCCGGTGCTCGGTGGCGACGTCGGAGACGAAGAGCGAGCCGTCGTCTGCGGCCTCGACGGCTATGGGCTGCCACGCGACGGGCGTGTCCGTGCCCTCGACCGAGGGCGTGATCGTCTCGATGAAGGAGCCGTCAGTGGTACTGAACGCGAGCACCGCAGCGAGCGCCCGGTCCGAGACGTAGAGCTCCTCGCCAGTGGGATCGGCGGTTACATAAAGCGGGACCTCGAGACGGTCTTCGCCGATGGTGCCCGCCGCCGAGCCCCCGTGGCGGAAGACCGCGACATGCCCGGCGAGCGAATCGGTGACGTATACGCGCTCGTCGGTCACCGCAACCGACACGGGACGCTGGAGCGGGTCGTCCTCGGGGCCGCTGATTTCGAACGCGAACACCGGCGCACCCGGCCGCCCGAACGCATCCACAGTAGGCACCGTGGGATCGGCGAGCATCCTGCGAGCGTCCGTCGATACCCCCGCCACGCCTATGACGAACGCGAGCATGGCGGCGACCACGAGCGAGCGGCGTCTGCGACGATACGCGGGTAGCGGTGCGGCTCCCGGTGTGTCGGTCGCGGACGGTCGCTCGAGCTCGCTCACGGCCTCACTGACCTGCCATCGCCCGGGCCGCGGCCACCATCGCGTCCCTGTGCTCGGCCGGGTTAGAGGAGGTGGTGTATATCTCGAGCAGGACGAACACCGGGCCTTCGGTCATCGCGAGACCCGCGAAGCCGGGCCGCGTGCCGAAGTAGCCGTCAAGCGAGCCGATCTTGAGGTCCTGGGCGTTGGACGCATAGCGGACCCGGACGCGATCATCGAGGTTCTTGCGCGCCATCGCGTTGTCCTTGAACTGCTCGACCTCGACCGCCAGCTGCACGATCTTGCCCGCAGACTCGGGCAGGTAGTCGCGGAAGAGCACGAACGGGTCGGAGTAGATGCGCTGGCCGACGAAGCCGGGCAGCCGGTCCGGGATGTACGAGACCAGGTTGGCGATGGGGCCGACAGGTCCATCATCGTCACCCGGGGTAGACGGAGTGGTGCCGCCCGGGGTTGCAGGGGTGGTCCCGCCGGGTGTGGTGCCGCCCGGCGCGGTGCTGTCGCCCGTGCCGCCTCCGGTGGTGCCGCCTCCGGTCGCCGAAGTCTTGCTGGCGCGCAGCTCGGCAAGACGGCTGGCGGCGTCGCGATACGATCCATCGGTCTCGGTGATTTCGGCGAGCGCGCGCTCGGCGGCCTCGGTGTCCCCCTCGGCTAGCGCCTTCTCGGCGGCCGCATAGAGCGAGGCGAGCTTCTCGTGGAAATCGCACGTGATGATCTCGGTCGTCACGCCGTGCTCGGCCACCTGGTCGACTGGAACCTCGATCTCCTCGGTCGTGTCAGAGACGATCTCGCCGTTGGTGCAGATGACGATCTCCCCGGTCTCCACAGTGACCATCTGCTTGCGACAGCCGGGCAGGGCCACCAGACCTGCACCCAGCATGAGTACGACCAGAAGCGTCCACACTCGTCTCATCGATCACGACCTCCTGCGTTGCTGTCGGTAGTGGAACCGGTTCCTCTACTAGATAGCGAACGCCAAACCAAGAGCAGGCCCAGTACGGCACATGCACCCATAATCCCCACAACTTGGAGCTGCGTCGAGACGGGCGATAAGATGATGCTCGCGTACTCGGTCCCATAGTCGTGCTGGATCTCCGGCGGTATCCACGTCATCCAGGTGTGCAGCGGCGTGAAGCGCAGCTGCCCGTGAGCGACAGCGATCGTGAGGCCCGCAAACAGCGCGAGAGCCGCGGCGAGAGTGCCCGGACGCTCGGCCCAGACTGCAACCCCGAGGAGCGCGGCGGCGAGCGCCAGCCAGCCCCCTACCGTCTGAAAGCCGCTCATCGAGAAGCCGGCTGCAAAGACCGCTCCGGTGAGCGCGGTCCCGCGGACGGCTACCTGTACGCCCGGCTCCAGGAGCGCGTAGCCGGCGAGCAGCAGCGAGACAGCAGCGCCGGCGGAGCCGATCAGCATCACGGCCCGACCGGGCCGCACGTCAGGGCGGTGCGCGTTGAGGAGCGCGACGACGATACCTGCAGCGACGACTATCGCGGCCCATCCGGCATCGTCGAGCAGGATCGGACGCGGGCCGAAGGTTCCGGTTGCCCGCTCCACGGCGAGAAGCGTGGTGACGAGAGCAGGGACCGCAAGGAACGCGGTACCCGGCAGATGGGTCCCGCAGCGCCGGGACAGGTGCACCGTGAGCGCGGCAACAAGGCCTGCCGTGACCACAGCCGGCAGCGCGGTCGTTGGCGGCACGAGCGCCGCCAGGTCCCAGCCGGACCCCGGGATGCCCCAGACGATTGCGCCCGCAAGCCCGCCGGCCGCGGCGAGCGCGTAGACAGCGCGGGCACCGTGCGTGCGTGCAAGGCCGCCGATGATCACCGCGAACGCCGCCCATGCGACGCCAGCGATCACGAAGGAGAGTTCCTCGGCAGGAAACCGGACGAGCAACGAAAAGGAGCTGGGACGCTCCCAACTGCCGAGGATCCCCATGCAGCCCACGAGCGCGACGAGCGCGCCCGCGGCACGGGTCGGACGCCGCGCCGTAAGCGCCGACGCGCCGACGAGGAGCAGGCCCCAGACCGCGGTGGTCCAGAAGGCGACCACGGAACCTGCGGGCGCGTCGGAGTAACGGTTGACTACGACGAGGGCGGGTGCGACTGCCAGACCGAGCACTCCGGCACCGAACGCAAGCGCTGCGCGCTGACCACCGAGCGCCTTGAGGTCTGCGATGCGCGGGCGGTCGCCGATGAGGAGCAGCAGAAGCGCAGATGCGACCGCCGCACCGAACACCAGGGCAGGATCGGCCACCGAGGGCACGGCGGCGGTCTCGAAGACGAAGTGCGCGGAGGTCGCCAGAGCAAGCAGGACCCAGATCGCTACAAGAGCGAGCAGCGCAAGTGGCGTGCGCGATAACGGGCCAACAGCAGAGGGAGGGCCGGGCACCGCCCGGCCCTCCCCTCGAGTCCGCTGGTCGCAGACCCGATCAGACTCGTGCACTACTTGTTGTGGCAGTCCTGGCATACGCCTCGATCGTCGAGACGGAGCAGCGCGCTGCTGTTCGTCGGATCGACACCACCCGAACCGGAGTCCGGAACAGGGTCTGTCGAGTCGAACACGTTCGCGAAGCCGCTCATCGTCGCCTTGGTGCCGTGAGACACGTGGCACGTCAGGCAGTCGACCCAGTAGTCGGTCCAAGTCGTGTCGGTCGATGCAGTCGCCAGCGGGAGACGCGACGGCTGGATGACCCCACGCTCAGCCTTGTCGAAGTTGCCCATCTCGGTGTTCACCGGGTGACGATGTCGCGTCACGAAGCCGTAGCCGTCGTTGGCGTCATAGAATCCGGTGGCAGTCTGCGTGCTGCTGTCGAAGGTGCCGTCAGGATACAACGCTTCGGTCACAGCACCAGTGGTCGTCATGTACTGCGTGTGGCACGCACGACACCAGGCGCTGATGCCCTTCTCGGGATCCTCACCGGGAGCCTTAGCGTACTGCGGCGTAGTGTAGTTCGGCGTGTAGCCCGCAACCTGGGCAGCGCCAGGCTCGTGGAGCAGCCAACCGCCTGCCGGGAAGCCAGTCTCGTTCGAGACGACGAACGGGGTCGGGGTCGGGTCCTCCGGTGTTGGGACCGGATCGTAGCCGCCGACCCGCACGCCGTTCACCGAGTCCTTGAGAAGGCGGTAGTTGGCGCTACCGTGAACGTCGTGGCACGACGAGCAGCTCATCACGATCTGCTCACCGTAACCCGTGGTGATGATGCCGTCACGGCCAGTCTCGCCGCCACCCCACGCGCCCCAGGTACTACCGTTGAAGGTGTGGGTCGACGTGAAGGCCATACCGAAGCCACCGCCGTTCAGGTCGGCTCCGAGAGTGCCGTAGTCGTCACTCTCGTAGAAGCCATCTTCGACGTTGGTCGCGGCGCCAGAGGCGTCGGAACCATGGCAGGTGAAGCAGAACTCGTAGACCTCATCAGCCGTGCCTAGCAGGAGTGCGCTCTTCTGCTCGTCCGAGTCATTGGTCCACGTGATGCTGCTCGCCGCGGTGTGTGCGCGGTGGCAACCGGCGCACGCGTCGGTATCCATCGAATAACCGCCGTGGATCGCAAAGTTTGCGAAAGCGAGTCCCGGGGTGAGGAGCAGTACTGATGCAGCAACTGCAATGGCCAGTGCAATAGTGAGCTTACGCATACCAATCACCCCTCTCTCATTCCGGCGGATTCTTCCATGTTCTGCTGGCGCCGTGCGATGACGGCAAGCAGGCCACCGGCAAAGATCGTCGGTACCAGCGCGGCCTTGGCGAACGGGCCGGTCAGCAGGTTGGACACCATCGGCGTGATGTGGTCCTCGATGTACGGGTCGGCCTTCGGCTGGATGATGATCGCCTTCTTGCTGGCCCAGTACATACTACCGTCTCCCTGTGCGGAGAGGTAGCCGTTCGCAGGAGTGTTGATGTAGTCGCGGATGTTCGCCCGCGTGTCCCAGCGCATGGCCTTGGCCGGGCACGTGTAGACGCAGCTCGGCTCGTGGTCCATATCGGCAACGGGAGTGGTATCAGGAAGCTTGTTGTAGTTGGTCGGCAGCGGATCGCCATACGTGGCGTCCAGGTCCGCAGTGTCACCTGCACGGCCGTAGCACAGCGTGCACTTCCACGCCTTCTCGGTGGCGAACAGGTCACTGCCCACACCGATCTTCGGGTAGCCGGCGCGCTGGCAGTCGGTCAAGCACTGCTTCTGGCATTGGGGCGGATTGCAGAGATCCGGGTCGATGGAGACCGCACCGTTCGCCTGCTTCGTGAGCGCCTTGAAGGGACAGCGCTTGACGCAGGGCGGATCGGGGCAGTGCCAGCAGCTGAACCGCACGAATGGACCATTGTCGATGCGCCTCTGAGACTTGATGATGACGCGCTGGTCAGGAGCGACCTTGTGCACGCCGGGGTTCAGAGCTTTCATCTTCCAGGTCCGCTTACAGCTGATGACGCAGCCGTTGCAGCGTACACACTTGTCAACGTTCTGGAAAACCGCCATGACGTTACTCATCGTTCACCACCTCCCTACATCTTCACTATGTCGCAGAGACAGGCCTTGTACTCAGGAATCGTCGTGTTCGCATCCATCGAGTCGATGCACAGGTCGTTGGCGCGAGAGCCGGTCGACAGGCCCCTGTCACCCCAGTGCCACGGGATGGCGACCACGCCGACACCCACGCGCTGGTTATCCTCGGCACCGACGCCGACGCGAGCGATGAAGCCACTGGCGAACGTGGCACCAGTGGTGCGACCTTCCTGATCGGTAGTGCTGTTGCTACGAGCAGTGATGACGTTGACCATGTCACCGGTCTTGATGCCCTTCGCAGCCGCGTCGACCGAGTTGATCTCGACCCACGGAATCGGCTCGAGCTCGACGTTCCACGGGTTGTTGCGGGTGATCGGGCCGCCCTGGAAGTGCTCGACGCACCGGATGGTGGTCAGCACGAACGGGAAGCCGGTCGGAGCCACCCTGTTAGCCACGTTGTAGTCCGCGTCGGCGGTAGCAACCTTAGAGCCCTGATCGTGGATCAGACCCCACTTAGTACCCTTGGTGTTGCGACCCCACTTGGCGAGCAGCGCAGGGTTCTTGACCTCAAGCGGCGTCTCGTAGGGCTCCACGTGCGCGGGGAAACGGCCGGCGAACTTGCTGTGTTCAGCCGTCGGTCCACCGAGCGCCACGTCGGGCTTGTCGGAGAGTCCGTGAACCAGACGCCACACGTTGTTCGCGTAGCCGATGGTGTTCGGCTGGACGCACACGAAGAGACGAGCAGCCCTGTCCGGACCCTGGTAGTAGTCGGCGATATCGCCGGGAACGTCGCCGTTGTTGTACAGGACACGACGGTTGACGAGCCACGAGTAGCCCCATCCAGGATACGCGAGCGTACCGTTGGGGTCGTCGTCCGAGCGGTTCTTCGAGCGGTTATGGACGAGCCAGTTGGCCTGGCCGGCGTGGAGACGTGCGGTGTAGTTCGCCCCGTTGTACGCATCGAGGTAGAGCCACATGGTGCCGCCACCGTTGGGCACGGCGTTGCACTGCTGATAGATCTTCTCGGCTACCACTTCGGAACCGTAGACCGGCGTGCTCGCCTGGAAGCCGCGCGCGTCCGCGTACCACATTTCGAGGTTCTCGGTGAGATCCTCGAAATCGCCATCCGCAGGGCTCCAGCCGTACTGGGCCCCGTAGAGCTTGTCGTAGACGGGGTGAGTGCCGGAAAGCGTCCAGTTCAGCGGAGCCGCTTCCCACACGTTCTTGATGTGGCTGAAGGCGCCTGCGCCCTCGAACGCATAGGCCATCCGGAGCAACAGCTCCATGTCGGACTTGGTGTTGCCCTTGGGAGCACACGCCCGCTCGCGCCACTGCAAGCAGCGTGCGGAGTTGGCAACGCTGCCCGCTTCCTCGACGTAGGATGCCGCCGGGATGAGGTAGGTCACGCTGCCTTCCTTGCGCTTGCATGCAGCCGTCTCGGTCTCGAACATGTCGGTGACGACGAGCACGTCGAGATTCTCGAGGCCGTCGCGCACCCAGGACTGGTTCGGCTCGGTGACCGCCGGGTTCTGGCCCCATACGACCATGCCCTTGATGGTGCCGGCCGCAGCCTTGCGGAACATGCGGATGTGGTCGTCACCGTTGGTCTTGGGCCACAAGTTGTAGATAGCGTCAACCGCGGCACGCCTAGCGTCCTTCTGGGCGCGACTCAAGCCCGCCCAGGGGGTGGTGCCGTGGATGGTGTCATAGTCGCCGAACCACTTGAGCGTCATGTTGTAGAAACCACGAGCCTGCAGGCCTCCGCCAGGTGCGGTGAACGCAGCACCGGTGCCGTACGCATCGTCGTATGGAACCTCACCGTAACGCGTCGGCTGACCCCACAGCTTGTCGGTGTACTTGCCGAAGGCATCCGGGTCGTTGCTTGCGGGATTCGCATGGCCTGCCGTCATCAGCGTCGGGTTACCGGAGTAGCCCGGGATCAGATGGTAGAGCAGACCCATGTCGGTCGAGCCCTGCACGTTGTGGATACCGCGCAGCGCGTTGATGCCACCGCCGGCGCGACCCATGTTGCCCATCAGCGTCTGTACCACGGCGAACGACTTGACGTTCTGCGATCCGCACGTGTGCTGCGTGAGACCCATGGCGTACATCATGGTCGTGGCACGGTAGTTCACTTTGTCCAGGGGGCTCTGCGGGCCGGTGACCGAGGCGCCGGTCAGCTTGGAGCTCATGTGACGGCTGTTCTCGATGTATGCGTTTGCGACGTAGTCGAGCTCCTCCTCGGTGACACCGCAGATCTCGGCGACAACGGCCGGAGTGTAGGGCTCGACGTGCTCCTTCAGACGGTTGTACACCGTATCGGTAGCATTGACATTTGCGGCCTTCTCGGGCATCAGCGTCGGAACGCCACCCGATCCATCGGAGCGCACGTAGTCCGTACCCGCCCCATTCACGAGGAAGCGGGCATCCGTGTACTTGGAACCGTCAGTGACCGAGTACGCGGAGCCGTCATCGTTGTATGCGGGCTGCGAGGCCTCCGTCTGATTCAGGAAGAGGAAGAAGTTGTCCTTCACTTCCTGGTCGACGCTGCCCTCGACACCTTCCATCTTCCGGATGATGCTACGAACGAGGCCCATCAAGAATGCGATGTCGGTCCCGGGACGGTGACGGATGAAGCGTCCACCGTGCGCCTCGGCCAGGACGGCCGAGCGTGTCTTGCGGGGATCGATGACGATGATCTTGGCACCACGCTCGTCGACCGCCTTGAGCACGTGAGCCGCACTTGCCGGATGGTTCTCAACAAAGTTGGAGCCCATGATGACGAAGAGCGACGCGTTGCCCATGA
>JACUUN010000126.1 GCA_014859265.1 Coriobacteriia bacterium | reverse complement strand
GCGCTCGCGCTCCTCGGGGGCCTTGTCGATCTGGTCGAACGGCGTGAAGTCCGCGAGGCCTTTGGATGCAAGGCACGATGTTATGGCGGCCGTCAGCGTCGTCTTACCGTGGTCGACGTGACCGATGGTGCCGACGTTCACGTGCGGCTTGGTACGCTCGAACTTCTTCTTGGCCATCGTGTCTCCCCTAGCGCACGTCGCCGCCGACTTTGGCGACGATCTCATCGGCAACGGACTTCGGAACCGGCTCATAGGCCGAGAACTGCATCGAGTAGACCGCGCGGCCCTGGGTGCGGCTTCGCAGGTCGGTGGAGTAACCGAACATCTCGGAGAGCGGCACCTTGGCACGGATGACCTGCGCGTTGCCACGCGCCTCCATGCCTTCGATATGCCCGCGACGACTCGAAAGGTCACCCATGACATCGCCCATAAACTCCTCGGGGGTGACGACTTCGACAGCCATCATCGGCTCGAGCAGCTTCGGGGCAGCCTTGCGCAGACCCTCCTTGATCGCCATCGAGCCGGCGACCTTGAACGCCATCTCTGAGGAGTCGACCTCGTGATACGAGCCGTCAACCAGCTCGACCTTGACGTCGACAACCGGGTAGCCGGCGAGCACGCCGGACTCCAGCGCCTCCTGGATGCCCTTGTCGACCGCCGGGATGAACTCCCGCGGAATCGAGCCGCCGACGATCTTGCTATCGAACTCGTAGCCCCCGCCGGGCTCCTGCGGCACAACGTTGATTACGACGTGACCGTACTGCCCGCGGCCGCCGGTCTGGCGGGCGAACTTCATGTCGACGTTGTCGAGGCGCTTGCCCGCGGTCTCACGGTAGGCAACCTGGGGCTTGCCCACGCTCGCCTCGACCTTGAACTCTCGCAGCAGGCGGTCGACGATGACCTCGAGGTGCAGCTCGCCCATGCCGGCGATGATGGTTTGGCCGGTCTCGGTGTCGGTGCGCACGCGGAAGGTCGGATCCTCCTCGGCCAGCTTGCCCAGCGAGACGCCGAGCTTCTCCTGTTCGGCCTTGGTCTTTGGCTCGATTGCGATGTCGATGACCGGATCGGGAAAGACCATCGACTCGAGGAGCACCTGCGCGTTCTCCGCGCACAGCGTGTCGCCCGTGGTGGTGTTCTTGAGACCCACGGCGGCAACGATGTCACCGGCCGACACGCTCTGGACGTCCTCGCGGCTGTTGGCGTGCATCTCGAGTAGGCGGCCGATGCGTTCCTTGTGGCCCTTCGTCGAGTTCAGGACATAGGAGCCGGCGTCCATCGTGCCGGAGTAGACGCGGAAGTATGTGAGCTTGCCCACGTACGGGTCGGTCATGACCTTGAACGCCAGCGCGGCGAAGGGTGCCTTCGGGTCGGGCGGGCGCTCGACTTCCTCGCCGGTCTTGACGTCGTGACCTTTGATGGCCGCGATGTCGAGCGGTGAGGGAAGGTAGTCGAGGATAGCGTCGAGCAGCGACTGGACGCCCTTGTTCTTGAACGAGGCGCCGCAAACCACCGGGGTGACAGCCGTAGCGATGCACGCCTTGCGCAGTGCGGCCTTGATCTCGGTGACCGAGATCTCCTCCTCGCCGAGGAACTTCTCGAGCAGCGCGTCGTCGTACTCGACCGCGGTCTCGACGAGCTCCTGGCGGTACATCTCAGCGTCATCGGCAAGCTCGGCCGGAATCTCCTCGATCGTCGGGTTGATGCCTTTGTCGTCCTCGTTGAAGTGGATGGCGTGCATCTCGACGAGGTCGATGAGGCCTGAGAACTCGTCCTCGGCACCGATGGGAAGCTGCAGCAGCACCGGACGGGTGTTGAGGCGGTCCTTCATCATCTGGACGACATTGAAGAAGTCGGCTCCGGTGCGGTCCATCTTGTTGATGTACGCCATGCGCGGGACGCCGTAGGTGTCGGCTTGGCGCCACACCGTCTCAGACTGCGGCTCGACGCCGCCGACCGCGCAGAAGACGGCGCACGCACCGTCGAGCACGCGCAGCGAGCGCTCGACCTCGACGGTGAAGTCAACGTGCCCGGGCGTATCGATGATCTGGATACGATGGTCTTTCCAGAAACACGCAGTCGCGGCGGACGTGATGGTGATGCCGCGTTCCTGCTCCTGAACCATCCAGTCCATGGTGGCAGCGCCATCGTGAACCTCGCCCATCTTGTGCGACTTACCCGTGTAGAACAGGATCCGCTCGGTGGTCGTGGTCTTGCCGGCGTCGATGTGGGCCATGATCCCGATGTTTCGGGTCCTGGCAAGAGGATAGGTTCTGGGGGCCATACTGAGGTTCGTCCTCACATCTTCAGTGTCAGTCAGTAATCTCGGAACGTGCGCTACCAGCGATAGTGGCTGAACGCGCGGTTCGACTCGGCCATCTTGAAGAGGTCTTCGCGCTTCTTGACCGAGGCACCGGTGCCGTTGGCGGCATCCATGATCTCGGCGGCGAGGCGCTCGGCCATGGTCTTCTCACGACGGCCACGGGCGTATCCGACAATCCAGCGGATCGCGAGCGTGGTAGCGCGGCGAGAGTTGACCTCCACCGGCACCTGGTACGTGGCGCCGCCCACACGCTTCGGCCGGACCTCGAGGGTCGGTCTCACGTTGTCCATAGCCTTCTTGAAGGTCGCGAGCGGATCGCCACCACCCTTCTGCTCGACGATGTCGAACGCCTCGTAGACGATTCGCTCGGCTGTCGACTTCTTCCCATCCCACAGAATCTTGTTGATCAGCTGCGTGACGAGCCGGTTGTTGTACACGGTGTCGGGTTGTATCTCCCGACGGGTTGCTGCAGCGCGCCTGGGCATGCTCGGTCTCCTCCGGTCTTCTCCACTCGAAGACCCGCCGCTCCGTGCGGCGGGCCCGTAAATCAACTCTCTGCTATGCGTTCTTCTTGACGCCGTAACGAGAACGCGCCTGGTTGCGGTTGCTCACACCCGCGCAGTCCAGGGCGGCCCGGATGACCTTGTACCGGACACCCGGCAGATCCTTTACACGACCGCCACGCACGAGCACGATTGAGTGTTCTTGAAGATTGTGGCCTATACCCGGGATGTAAGCCGTGACCTCCATGCCGTGAACGAGGCGGACACGCGCCACCTTGCGCAGGGCCGAGTTCGGCTTCTTCGGGGTGGTGGTGTACACGCGGGTGCATACGCCACGCTTCTGGGGACTCCCCTTCAGCGCCGGCGTCGCACTCTTCGTCGCCTTCGCCGTACGACCCTTGCGGACCAGCTGGTTGATCGTGGGCACGTGCTCTCCTTTTTCTCAGAACCTTGACCGTCGTCTGTCACACGGCAACACGCAGGCGCACGCCACCGAGCATCAAGTCGCAAGCTCGAACTCTACCAATCCCCCACCTGCTTGTCAAACGCCACGCACCCGGGCGTATCTATCACGCTCCTGGAACCCGAACTCCTCTCAGACGCGCGGCAGGGCACCCCGAGGGGCGCCCTCGCCGTTCACCTGCTATCTATCCCACCTGCGTCAGGCGTTAATCGTCGCACCATGCAGCGCGAGAAGCTCCTCG
>JACUUN010000125.1 GCA_014859265.1 Coriobacteriia bacterium | reverse complement strand
TGCGTGCACGCCGCCTTCGCGCTGCGCGACCTCGGCTTCGAGACGATCATGGTCAACTGCAACCCGGAGACCGTCTCGACCGACTACGACACCTCCGACAAGCTCTACTTCGAGCCGCTCACTGTCGAAGACGTGCTCGCGATCTACGAGAAGGAGCGCCCGGAGGGCGTCATCGTGCAGTTCGGCGGGCAGACGCCGCTCAACATCGCGCGCGAGCTCGAGGCGGCGGGCGTGCCGATCGTCGGCACCTCTCCCGAGACGATCGATCTGGCCGAGGACCGCGACCGGTTCCGCACGATCATGGATGAGCTCGGCATCCCGATGCCCGAGTCGGGCATGGCCACCACGTTGGTGGAGGCGCGCGAGATCGCCGGGCGCATCGGCTACCCGGTGATGGTGCGGCCTTCCTACGTGCTCGGCGGGCGCGGCATGGAGATCGTGCACGACGAGGAGATGCTCGCCCGCTACATCGCGAGCGCCACGGATGTCACGCCCGAGCGGCCCATACTGATCGACCGCTTCCTCGAGAACGCGCTCGAGTGCGAGGCGGATGCCGTGTGCGACGGCACGACGGCGTTCGTCCCGGCGGTGATGGAGCACATCGAGTACGCCGGCGTGCACTCGGGCGATTCGGCGTGCGTCATCCCCCCGGTGGGCATCTCCGGCGAGCACCTCGCAACAATCGAGGAGTACACGCGCAGGATCGCCGTGGAGCTCGGCGTCGTCGGGCTGATGAACATCCAGTACGCGATCTCGAACGGTACCGTCTACGTGCTGGAGGCCAACCCGCGCGCCTCGCGCACCGTCCCGCTCGTCTCCAAGGTGTGCGACGTGCAGATGGCGCGCATCGCGACCCGGCTCATGCTCGGCGAGACGCTGGCCGACCTTGGCCTGGAGAAGCGCCACGTGCCGCACTACGGCGTCAAGGAGGCGGTCTTCCCGTTCAACATGTTCCCCGAGGTCGACCCGTTGCTCGGTCCCGAGATGCGCTCGACCGGCGAGGTGCTCGGCATGGGAAGCTCGCTAGGGTTGGCGTTCCACAAGGCGCAGGAGGCCGCCAACGCGCAGCTGCCCGCCGAGGGCACGGTGCTCATCACCGTCGCCGAGCGGGACCGGCGCGGCATCGACAGACCGGGCTCAAGCGGCGCGAAGATCCTCGAAGCCGCCCGCGAGTTCGCGCGCGCGGGGCTCGCGATCCGCGCGACCAGCGGCACGCAGGCGTTCCTCGCCGAGAATGGCGTCGTGTCCGAGCCCATCATGAAGGTGCACGAGGGCCGGCCGAACATCGAGGACGCGATCAAGAACGGCGAGATCGTGCTCGTGGTGAACACGCCGTCCGGTAAGAGCTCCGAGTTCGACGACTCCTACATCCGCAAGGCGGCGATCAGGCACCGAGTGCCCTACATCACCACCACGGCGGCCGCCCTTGCCGCGGCGCGCGGAATCGCCGCGCATCGCGAGGGCCGCGAGAGCGTGCGCTCGCTGCAGAGCTACCATGCCGGAATCGGGTAGGGCGGGTAGCGCCGCCGCCTCGCTACTCGACGTCGACCGCGGACACGTTGATACCGACGTTCGCCTGGTAGCCGGCCTCTCGAAGCTCCTCGGTCCACTCGGCCTCGGCCAAATCAGGCGGGACAGCGACGAGCGCCGTCATCGAGAAGAGCGGTGTGCCGCTCACGGGAGCCCGCGTGGTACCGGTGTCCGCCGATTCGATGTCGATGCCGCGCCTGGAAAGCCCGAGTGCGATTTCATGGATGATGCCCTCGTGGTCCGCTCCGTGGACCTCGATCTGATAGCGCAGCCAGCCACGATGCACTTCGGCAGCGGCACGGTCTGTAGTGCTCACCGTCACCTGGTAGCCCTGTGCCGCGAGGCCCTCGAATGCGGCATCGACCTCAGCGGCGCGCGCAGCGGGCAGGGCAACCAGCATGAGAATCGCGAACTCGCCTCCCAGCCGCGTCATCCGGCTCGTTTCGACGTTGCCGCCAAGCCCGAGCATGACCATGGTGACCTCTTCGACGATGCCGACCCGATCGGGGCCCGTCAGAGTGAAGACGATGTCGGTGCGCATGGAGAGCCTTTCTCGATGTGCGTTTCACCATCTCATAGTATCGCCTATTCGTGCCGGTTCACTCCGGCGGCCCGGGCCCGGCTAGAACGCGAATGTCTCCGTGAAGAAGTCACGGGTGAGTCGTGCGACCTGTTCAAGCGCGCCGCGCTCTTCGAACAGATGCGTCGCGCCAGGCACAACCTCGAGACGTGCGATTCCGCCAGGCATCATCGACAGTGCCCGGTGGTTGAGTTCGAGCACCTGATAGTCGGCACCGCCGACAATCAGGAGTGTGGGCACGGCTACGAGGGGAAGCGCACCAGCGGCCAGATCGGGGCGACCTCCGCGCGAGACGACGGCAGTGATGAACTCGGGGATGGCGACTGATGCCCGTAGTGCGGCTGCGGCACCAGTGCTCGCGCCGAACAAGCCGAGCGGTGCGCCCTCGCTCTCCGGGCGCGCGTGCAACCAGCGGCAGGCTGCAACAAGCCGCTCGGTGAGCAGGCCGATGTCGAAACGGTTCTCGTACGTGGCGTCTTCATGCGGCGTCAGCAGGTCGAAGAGGAGTGTCCCGAAGTGCCCCGTCTGCCGCAGGTACTCGGCTACGGCGAGGTTTCGGGGGCTGAGCCGGCTCGAGCCGGCTCCGTGCGCGAACACGATCACTCCTCCGGCGTCGGCAGGCACGTCCAGCGTGGCGGCGAGTTCCACGTCGCCTGCGTGCAGCAGTGTCTCGGTCATCCGGAATGCCTCCTCGGCGATGCGCTTCTCTACAGCTGCTCCTACCCGGAATCGGGCATCATCCCACGCGTGCTCCGGGGCGCTCCAACGCACTACTGTGATAGAGTGGCACGATGGATCATCCGCACTCGCGAGGAGGCACCATGCTGTCGATCGCCCTTCCCAAAGGCAGCCTCGAGGAGCAGACCCTGCTCCTGTTCTCCCAGGCCGATCTCGAGGTGAAGAGGTCGAGTCGCGAGTACAACCCGACCATCGCCGACCACCGCATCGATCGCGTGAAGATCCTGCGCCCCCAGGAGATCCCGCTCTACGTCGCCGACGGCCACTTCGACCTCGGCATCTCGGGTCACGACTGGGTCGCCGAGTCGGGTGCCGACGTCATCGAGGTCGCCGAGCTGCCGTACGCCAAGACCGGGGCCGGCGTGGTGCAGATGGTGCTCGCCGTCTGCCAGGACTCGCCTGTCGAGAGCGCCTCGGACATCAAGCCCGGCTCGCGCATCACGACCGAGTTCCCGCGGGTGACCAAGGCGTTCTTCGACAACCTTGGCATCGACGTCGAGGTGTTCTTCTCCTACGGCGCCACCGAGGCAAAGGTGCCCGAGCTCATGGATGCGCTCGTCGACCTGACCGAGACCGGCTCGACGCTGCGCCGCAACGGCCTGAAGATCATCGACACCGTGCTGACGTCCACCACTCGTCTGCTCGCGAACCGCGCGGCGTGGGAAGATCCCGAGAAGCGTCGGGCAATCGAGGAGATCCGCACGCTGCTG
>JACUUN010000124.1 GCA_014859265.1 Coriobacteriia bacterium | reverse complement strand
CGCACAGCATTCCGCCGCAAGTCGCACACCGTTCCGCTGTGAAGCCGCACACTTACGGCCCTCTCGAGCGGAATCGTGATCGAGGCCTGCGGGGAGCCTGATTCCACACGACGCATGGACGGCATCGTCACACTTCTCTTGTCCCGCGACACGACGAGAGGATGCGGATGCCCAACAGGAGATTGTCCATGCGAAAGACCAAGGAGATATGCCGCCTGGCCGACGCCGGCCTGTCGGCCCGCGCCATCGGCCGCGTGCTCGGCGCGTCGAATTCCACCGTCTCGGATACGATCTCGCGCCTGAAGGCCGCCGGGCTCGCCTGGGCCGATGTCGAGGTGATGCCTGAGGCCGATCTGGAGCATCGTCTCTACCGCGAGCAGGGACACACAGCTTCCGACCCGCGGCAACCCGACTGGGCCTACGTGCGCAAGGAACTCGGCCGCAGGCACGTCACCTTGCAGCTGCTGTGGCACGAGTACCGCGCGGAACACCCCGACGGCTTCGGCTACAGCTGGTATTGCGAGCGCTACCGTGCCTGGAGCAAGACGATCGACCCTGTCATGCGCCAGCACCACGCCTTCGGTGAGAAGGTCTTCGTGGACTGGGCTGGAGACACCGTGGATCTCGTCGACGCCGACACCGGGGAGATCACCTCCGCCCACCTGTTCGTCGCGGTACTGGGTGCGAGCAACCTTACCTACGTCGAGGCGTTTCGCAACGAGGAGACCGAAGCCTTCCTCACCGGGCACGCGGGCGCCTTTGCCTACTTCGGCGGGGTTCCCGCACTGATCGTCTGCGACAACCTCAAGACCGGCGTGACGCGTGCCGACCGCTACGAACCCGATCTGAACCGCGAGTACGCTGAGCTCGCCGCCCACTACGGATCCGCAGTGATGCCCGCGCGCGTGCGCAAGCCGCGCGACAAGGCCAAGGTCGAGGCAGGCGTGCTCCATGCCTATCGCCTGATCCTGGCCCCCCTGAGGAACAGGACCTTCTTCTCGCTCTCAGAACTCAACGAGGCGATCGCGCAGCTGCTCGAGGTCGTCAACACCCGTCCGTTCAAGAAGCTCGCCGGCTCAAGGAGGAGCGTGTTTGACGAGTGCGAGGCGCCGCTTCTGCGCCCGCTGCCCGAGCACCCCTACCGCTACCGTGCCCACCGAAGCGCCAAGGTCCATATCGACTACCACGTGGAGGTCGCCGGCCACCGCTACTCGGTGCCCCACCACCTGGTCGGCAGTCGCGTCGAGGTGTTCACCGACGCACGCATCGTCGAGATATACCACGCGGGTGAGCGCGTGGCGCTGCACCCCAGGAGTCAGGCCAAAGGCCGCGCCACGACCGATACGGCCCACATGCCCTCCTCCCACCGTGAGTACGCGGCGTGGACACCCGAGCGCATGGAGACTTGGGCGGCCCGAACCGGACCAGCGTGTGCCGCTCTGGCACGCAAGATCATGGACAGCTTCCCGCACCCGGAGCTGGGTTTCCGCTCCTGCCTCGGGCTCACCAGCCTTGGGCGCAAATACGGCGAGGAGCGTCTCGAAGCCGCCTGCAGCCGCGCGCTTCAATCGGGTGCCACCCGCTACCGGTCCGTGAAATCGATCCTCGAGGCTGGCTTGGACTCGGTGTCGCTTCCAGCCCCGCCGCCGCCACCCCTGACCGGCCACGACAACGTGCGCGGTCCGGACTACTACGCCTAAAGAAGAGGCGAGAAGGAGAGAGATCTCATGAACACCGCACTGACCATCGAACGTCTCTACGACATGCGTCTGGGTCCCATGGCAGAAGCGTTCGGCACCGAACTGAAGCGCACCGGCGACCCGGCCCTGGGCTTCGCCGAGAGATTCGGCCTGGTGGTCGAGCACCAGTGGGTGACCCGCGAGGAGGGACGTCTCGCACGCCGCCTGAAGAACGCTCAGCTCAAGATCGACGCATCTGTAGAAGAGATCGACTTCGCCGCGGCACGAGGACTCGATCGCGCGGTGATCTCCGACTTGGCCGAGCTGTCGTTCCTCCGGGCCGCCGGCAACGTGATCGTCACCGGCGCCACGGGTCTGGGCAAGACGTACGTGGCCTGCGCCCTGGCCGACCGGGCTTGCCGGTGCGGGCACACCGCACTCTACAAGCGCGTGCCGCGACTGACGTTCGAGCTCTCGCTCGCCCGTGCCGACGGGAGCTACCTCAAGGCCCTTGAGAAGATCGCGAAAGTCGATCTGTTGATCTTGGACGACTGGGGCATCTCCTCACTCGAGGTCCAGGCCGCAGCCGACCTGATGGACGTGGTCGACGACCGGACCGGGCGCAGCTCCACCATCGTCACGAGCCAGCTGCCCGTCTCCGAGTGGCACCACCTGATCGCCGATCCGAGCGTCGCCGACGCGCTCCTCGACCGCCTCGTGCACAGGGCCGTCAGGATCGAGCTGAAGGGAGGATCCATGCGCAGGGAAGTCCCGAAACGCCCCCGGAGATTGACCTGAAGTCGCACACTGAGGCACTCTGACATCAATGACGCGTCGCTTGGGTCAGCACTGTTCGGCTTCGACCGTTACGGTGTGCGGCTTGCACTGGAACAGGTGTGCGACTTCAGCGGAATCCGCACTCATCCCCCGCAGGAGCGGATCGCGGGTCAAGACCGACCGCATCGACGCGCGCAACCTCGCACGCCTCCACCGCGCAGGCGAGCTCACGCGTGTGCGCGTGCCGGGTGAGGCCGAAGAGGCGGTGCGCGATCTGATCCGTGTGCGCGAGGAGGTCAAGTGCGACAGGCGCATCGCCCGGCAGCGGATCCGCAGCTTCCTTGTGCGCTACGGCAAGCGCTACCCGGGCCCGCGCGACGCCTGGTCACACCGCTTCGAAGTGTGGGCGCGCTCGGTCACCTTCGACGAGCCGCTTGCCCAAGAGGCGTTCTCCCACCTGCTTTCCGCCTACTTCGTGCGTGACGCCCAGCTCGCCGAGATGGGCAGGAGGATCGAGGAGATCGCCGCCGCCGAGCCCTTCGCGGCCGGCGTCGCCCGCCTGTCGGCGTTGCGCGGCATCGGCACGCTCTCCGCGATGACCATCCTCGCCGAGACGTGCGACTTCACCCGCTTCGCAGATGCGAGTGCCTATATGGGCTTCACGGGTCTCACGCCATCTGAGCACTCGAGCGGCGCGAGCCGGCACCAGGGGTCGATCAGCAAGACCGGCAACCGCCACATCCGCCGCGTGCTCGTGGAGTCCGCCTGGGCCTACCGGCACGCACCTGCGGTCAGAGGCAAGCTCAGAGAACGGCTCGAAGGTCAACCCCCTGAGGTGGCGGCCTACTCGTGGGCGGCCCAGGTGCGCCTGAACGGCACCTACCGCCGTATCGCCGCCAGGAAAGGGGCGCACACCGCCGTCGTGGCGACCGCGCGAGAGCTTTCAGGCTTCGTCTGGGGGCTCATGACCGGCAACCTCGGTCCGGCACGGTAAGAAGACGTCATGCACGCGGGCGGGCGCCATACTCCGGAGAGATCCTCGATAACGTTATGCGACACAGTCAAGCGCGCGCCTAGTTGGAGGCAGGCTCCGGTCCGACCGAGATGTGGGGTTGAAATCCCCGGA
>JACUUN010000123.1 GCA_014859265.1 Coriobacteriia bacterium | reverse complement strand
GTCCGCGTTCATCGTCGCGCAGTCTGCAGCAAGGGAGCTGATGACTCGTGGAGTTGCAGGACTGAAGACCCAGTCGTGCAGACCCGAACTTCGGAGGGCTGGATTGACGAGCCGATTCCGAGAATGTGGATAGAGACGCACTTCCCAGAGAAGATCAGTCCATTCTTCCTCTTCGATGGCGAGAGGATGGACGAGTTCTTTCGGAGAGCAGAGGCCCTGCACGTGCAGGACGCTGTTCGGAAGATCGCCCAACTGGAGCCGCTCGAGCGGCTGACTACGCATCTGGAGCAAGTAAGGACTGATGCGCGTAATGAGGCGACACGGGAGGACCCCGAAGAGGCGCTAATCGAGGCCAAACGCGTTCTGGACGAGGCAATTGAGCTGCAAGAGCAGATGCGCCAATCCCGACGCGAGTTGCTCGAAGGACAGCAGGCGCTTCGTGGGACGCTGGATGATCTCCGACAGCGGCGGACGGGATTGCCGGATTCTGAAGCATTCGCGGAAGCCTCCCAGCTCGAATCCGAACTCGGAGAGGCGCGAGGTCAGATCCGCGAAGCAGAGAAGTCGTTCTACTCTTGGGTGGGCGAGATCGCGCCTTTCGTCTTCGGGCACTCGGCCGTGATTGCTCTGCTCGATAGGATCGCCGAGGCCGAGCGAAACGAGATCATGCCTCCGCCCGTTCAGGGCGAGAAGCTCAAGGAACTGCTGCACGATCACCAGTGCATCTGCGCGAGGGAGATCCGGGAGGATAGCCCCGCATGGAACACGATCGTTGAGCTCGTGAAGAAGAGCGAGGAGGTTGCTCCAGAGGCGGAGGTCCTGAGTTACCTGGAGCCCCCAGCCCATATGGCAGCGCGAAGCTTCAGCGACTACCTGCAGGAGTGGAACGACCGATCTGGACAGATACGGGAGTTCCGTGACAGGGAGGAACTGCTCAACAAGCAGCTCGGTGAGCTGAGGGATCGACTTCGCCATCACGACGAGGAGAAGGTCAGGAAGCTTCAGGAGGACTGGGATACGTGCGTTGCGGAGCTCGAGGATGTGGCTGCACGCATCGCTCGAATCGATACGGACTTGGAGACCCAGAAGAGACTGGTTACAGACGCTGAGAGGGACTACGAGAGGCTGCTGGACTGCAAGGGGACCAGGCATATTCACAGAGCCCGCTACAAGTTCATAACTGAGTGTAGGAACGCGGCGATTGCCACGTATCAGGCTCTAGATGGAGAGACACGGGACCGTGTGGCGACGGCGATGGCCCAGAACTTCCTGGACCTGCTCTCAGAGCGCAAGTCAAGGACTACCTACACTGGCGTGGACATCGACGGCAGCTACCGAGTCCGAGTCAAGCACGCGAAGACCGACAAAGCATCCGGGTCTCTGTCCCAAGGAGAGCGGGAGTGCTTGGCCTTGGCATTCAGTTTTGCGCTCAACGAGGTGACCGGTTTCCAGCTCCCGTTCGTGATTGACACGCCACTTGGTCGACTTGACCCTGAGGTTCGGGTGAAGGCCGTACGGAAGATTATCGAGCAGATACCCGATCGGCAGCTCGTCATCCTTGTCCAACCGTCCGAGTATCCGGAGGACGTGCAGGCAGTACTGCGCACGGTACCTCTTGAGGTATTCGATCTAGAGTTCAACAGTGAGCAGCAGTTGACTGAGGTCCGGAGGGCGCAGTGACTGACGTATCGGCGCGAATTCACGGGAAGCGCGTTTACGCAGACATCGACGAGAGCCAGAGGCAGCACTTCGACGCTCTCCGCGAGAAGATGAAGATCAACGGCGCTCGCGCTTTCATGATTGCTGCTACCTACGGCCATCTCAATCGAGTCTCCCTTCGTGATCTCAAGACATCTGGGAAGGGCTATGCGCGTCTCGAGACGTTCACCTACCCTTCTGGCCTTGAGATGCTCGGCATTGCCCTCGGCCTCGACAGCGGCAAGGCAATCGACGACTTCGAGGGCTGCTGGAGGATGGCGGAGGAGTACGCGGCCGGTGGAATGGCGATGCTCCAAAGCGAGTTCGAGAGTCCGTCAGGCGTTCACGAGCGAATCGAGGCGCTAGTATTGGATCAGCTCAAGAAGCTATCGGAAGCCCAGCGTGTCAGAGCAGAGTGAGAGACTCGCGAGAGTAGTGACGGACCGAATAGGGAGCAATAGGCATTGAAATGCCTACTCGTTCAGCCAGCTTTTCCCATTCCGAACAAGAGCCTGAACCACAAGTCCTTCCTGCCAGTAGGTCTCCTGAAGGTTTCTACGTGGCTGAGAAGGCAGGAGGCAGAAGTCGAACTGGCGGTTGGCTGTTCCATGCCCTCATTCGAACCTGACGAGATATACATCACTTCTCTGTTCACGTACTGGTCCTCGTACGTTTGGGATTGCGTCAGGTTCTATCGGAGGTCCTATCCTGCAGCCAAGATCATCGTCGGGGGTATCTACGCATCTCTCGCTCCTGAACACTGCCTCCAGTCCGGCTGTGACGAAGTCCACGTAGGCTTGCATGAACAGGCGGAGCAGTGTCCGCCCGACTACGACCTCGTCGAGACGGATTTCCAGATCCTCCACGCCTCGCGGGGTTGCGTGCGCCGCTGCGCCTTCTGCGGCACCTATCGCATAGAGCCAGAGTACACATACAAGCGGACCATCACCTCTGAGATCGAGAAGCGGCACTTAGTCTTCTACGACAACAATCTACTTGCGAACCCACATATCAAGCAGTTGCTTACGGAACTCCGTGACTTCCGCCTGGAGAAGCGAGTCGTGACTGCGGAATGCCAGAGCGGTTTCGATGGACGTCTTCTGACTCCGGAGCTCGCCTGCCTTCTGAAGGCGGCACGCTTTCGCAATCCACGAATCGCTTGGGACGGACCCGTGGAGGAGGAGAGTGAAGTTCGGAAGCAGATCCAGATATTGACGGAAGCGGGGTATGCCGCCAAGGATATCTCGGTCTTCATGATCTTCAATCACGAGCTTCCGCCCGGTGATCTGAGGCACAAGGCGGAGGCGTGTTTTCACTGGGGCGTGCAGGTGGCGGATTGTAGGTTCAGGCCTCTCGATTGCTTTTCCGACGGCTACAAGCCGCAGGCAAAGCAGCAAGAGCCGGACGAATACTACCTCTATGACGTTTGGACCGACGAAGACGTTAGGGCCTTTCGGCGGCTTGTACGAGAGAACAACATCTGTCTTCGCTACCGGATACCGCGCGACCGTTATTCAAAGCAGTTGGAGGGGCTGAGCGGTATTGAGAGGGCCCGAATGCGGCGCAAGCTCGGGCTGGAAGATGGTACACAGAGGCTTACGCGTGAACAGCTGGATGAGCTGAATCGTATGTGGATCGCGGAGGCGCTGGAACGGGCGATGTAGCTGTAGGGGGAGAGGATGGCGGGGTTTCGAACCAACGGTGGGCGACGCCTGAATGCCGACATCGACGATCTGACTACCGGACACGTCTGGAGCGCCTCACCGGATGACATCGCCTGTTGGTTCATCGGCACCAACTACAACAGCGAGAGTGGGCGGCCCCCATCTCTGGGACCAGTCGGAGCGTTAGAGCCTCCGGTTTCCCGACATCGTAGCGAACCTCGTCACGCCGCGCCTGGGGAGCAGGCGGCGGCGTACTCCGCGGGCAGATCCACCGGGG
>JACUUN010000122.1 GCA_014859265.1 Coriobacteriia bacterium | reverse complement strand
CAAGCGGTATCCTTCGAAGAGAGGCGCTCGGCCGCAGCTGACGCGCTACACCGTTAGGCGGACGAGAACTGAGCCAGCATCGACACAGTCGCTCGGTCCGTGAGGGCGGATTGGCGCCGAGCAGAGCAGTTGGGGGGCCGGTGGACGTGAACGAAGATCGCGGCGAGGCCGGCGAACCCCACACACGGAGTCCGATCATGAGAGCGATAGGGCTTGCGATCGCCGTGGTGGCCGGTCTGAACCTGCTCCTGGCACTGCTGGCGGCCGTCAATCAGCCCATACCGCTCCAGCGGCGCATCCTAATGGGCGTCCTATACGTTGTGCCTGCCCTCGCGTATGTCATCAGCTTCGGCATGTGGCGGGACGACAACCAGACCCGGCGATGGGAGACATACGTGACGGTCATCCTCGGCGTCGTCGTCTTGCTGAGTTTCGCCGCATGGATGCTCAAGCCGTTCGGCAACTAGGAGGAGCGGGAGCGTTAGGCAGTAAGTTGGGCCCGCGTGTCGCCGACAGGCGCTTTCGAGCAGCCAGAACAAGCCGAGAGGTATTCACGCCGCCGATGCGTTCCCACTTCTTCGTCTCGCCCGAGGATAGTACTCAGGGTCAGCGCGCGCTGCCTCAGGAGCTGAGGATTGCGTGCGGTCCCTCCCTACAGGAGGGGCATCGAGGACCGCGCGTTTCGGGGTGCTGCGGCGCCTTCATCAGGCAGGCCGTGCAGTGCGGCCGGCCACACGCACCGCACACATAGCCCCGTGTGGCCTCGATCTCGTCGTAGCGCCGCTGACCCTCCCTCTCGGCATCCAACAGACCGCCGACGCCGGAGACGACCCCCGAGGCAGTGAACGTGGCGTCACCTGTGATCGGGTCGACGACGAAGCCCACCTCCCGGGCCGCCGCCACGAACTCCTCGGTCGTGAGGACCTTCCTCCCGCAGGCGGCGCAGATACGCGCCGCTGCGGAGGTCCTCACCTCGGCGGCGCGCCGTACGGCCTCTGCAGCACGGGCCTCTTTTGCTGCCCGCCGCAGCTCACTGAGGGCCTCTGCCGCCTCCGCATCGCCCCGTGCAGCCAGGCCCTCCAGCGCGTACTCTCTGATGTCTGCTCTCTTGTGCCGAGCAGCCGCCCTAAGGACCTCCGTGATGCGGTCTCCGTCCAGACTGGTGAGGCGCTGCACGTACATGCGCCTCATCTCGCGCTCCGGCTCTTCATTGAGGCTCGCCTCGACCATGTCGATGAAGCGCTCCGGCGCACACTCGAGCGCCAGGCTCCACACCCAGTCGTCCGGAAAGTCAAAACCAAAACCGTGTTGCGATGGATTGCGAAGAGCGTTGACGGCCCATTCGCCGACGGCCGGGCCGCGAGCGGCTGGGAGTGCCTTCAGCCCCGCGTCACGCCCTGGATTGCGATTCTGTTGTCGGACCGCCGAGGCCAGGGCCGTCATGGCGGCGGCGTCGTCCATCGTCGCCAGAGCTAGCGCGGCCGCCTCGCGCAGCTCCTCGTCGATGGTGCTGTGTGAGGTCAGATACGTGCGGAGTTCCCGAACGTTGTGCCTCTTCTTCAGCTTCTCGATCTTCTTGAGCGGCGTGTCACGGCGAAGAAGGCCCACGGCGCACGCCTCCTGTCCGGGTCGACAATGTCTCAGTCTAAGCCAGCAGCGCTGTTCCTGGTCAAGCGAGCGTGGGCGACGAGGGGGCTGCTAGTCCGTCGATGGGAACCGTCGCATGATCTCGTTTGCGCTGCTCTCTGCTCAAAGGTGATCGGGGGGCGTTCACCGACACGAGCGTCGTTGCGGTCTCACCACGTCGATTCCCGCGACCAGGGCAGGGCACGCCTATGCGACATCAGCACCGTGAGTGACGGAACCAGGACAAGCAGGCGCCGCCTAACCAGGGCGTTCAGCAGACACCGCGCCCCGTGAGGTACTCTCAGCTAGGAAAAGTGCGTGGGCGCGGTGCAGCTGACGCCCAAGAGCGTTCGAGCGAATCGAGTGCGGGGGTCGCCTGGATGAAGGGCAACGCGGAACAGGTATCAACCGCGCCTGGCTGGTACGAGGACCCATCGCGCCGTCACGCCTCTAGGTACTGGGATGGCGCCGCCTGGAGCGAGTGGGTCGCGGATGGGGACCGGAGGAGCGTGGACCCGCTGCTGTCCACCCCCGCCCCCATCCCGGTTCCGCCGCCGCCAGCCTCCTTGGGGCCGATTGCCCGTCGCGCCATCTGGATGGCGTATGCACTGCCGATCACGCTGTTCATTGGGTTGGCGGTCGGCGCAGCCATGCTGGATGCGTCCGATCCGCTCGGCATCTTCGACGCCGTCTTGGCTGTACCGTGGCTTGTGGCGTTGCACCTGCACATCTGGAACAAGCGCGTCGCAACCGCGCTCGTTTGGCGCGCCTACGCGGTCGCCTATCTCATCTGGCTGCCTCTCTACCTACTGGTCCTCGACCCCGTCGTGACCGGGACTGAGCCCGAACTCGGCTATCTCGTCATCTTGGCCTTGCTCGCCCCCTCGTTCGTTGCCCTGTACTTGTATGCCTTCTCGGACTGGTCGGTTTCCCGATCGCTCTAACCCGCGGATCGTTAGACGGCCACCTGCGCTACGCTTACTGCACGCGCATCCGCTGCTGATGCGCCAAGACGTTAGGCGTATTCTTGGACCGGGAATGTGGTGCTATAATGGGCACCACTATTTCTATCCCTCCAGGGAGGTCCGCCATGCGCAGCGGCGCAGTCAGGTTCTCGGAAGACGTCGTCCCGCTCGGTGACTTGAAGGTGAATCCGGGCAAGGTCGTGCGCCAAGTGGACGAAACGGGTCGCCCCGTGCTGCTCACAAGCCACGGGCGCGGCGTCGCAGTGGTCCAGGCGCTCACCGAATACGAAGCGGCACAAGAGGAGCGCGAGTTCATGCGTGCTGTAGTCGCCGGCCTCGCGGAGATTGAAGCTGGCCATGTCACCACACTCGACCAGGTCAAGCAGTCCCTCGGCCTTGACTGATGGGCAAGCCCGTCCCAATCGAGTTCGCGCACTCGGCGCACCAATATCTGCGCGACATCGTCGAGTGGTACGCGTCGCACGTAGCGCGCATCGAACAACTGGCTACCTTCCCCGATAGCGGCAAGGTCGTGCCGGAGTTCGAGACTCCCTGGCTACGAGAACTGGTACGCCCCCCTTTCCGCATCGTGTATCGCCGTCATGAGAACCTGGTGACGGTCGTGCGCGTCTGGCGCAGCGAGCGCCTCGTGGATCCAGACCTGGGCGGAAACGCCTAACCCAGGCGTCAGCAGACTCGGCGCCTGAGAGGTAGACTCGTGCCGGAAGGTGTCGCTACGCCTCGCAGCTGACGCCTAAGAGCGTTAGAGCGACCAACGGCTTCGTGGTGCCTCTTGGAGACCGTCGAGCACCAGGCGCGGTTGCTAGGTCGACCGCAGGCATGAACCTCAGATGGCGGCTCTCGAACCCGGCACGTACGGTTGCCAGGGTCGTCCGACCTTCGTAGGATGCAGAGTGTGCCAGGGATTCCTTGGCATGTCGGCGCTAGGCAGAGACGATCAGCAAGAAGCCATCGCTGCTGCGGGCGAAGGGCGGGAGTGATGAGCTTCAAATGGCGCCTGATGCTCGTGGTGATTGCAGTCGGTGTGTTCC
>JACUUN010000029.1 GCA_014859265.1 Coriobacteriia bacterium | reverse complement strand
GCCCCACGCCGCCGCGCGAGGCCATCTCACTCGCGCTAGAGGTGAGGCCGGCTGCACCGAGGTCGCCCAGCGCCACGAGCAGGTCGCACTGGAGCAGCTCGAGGCACGCCTCGATGAGCAGCTTCTCGGTGAACGGGTCGCCCACCTGGACGCTCGGACGCTTCTCCTCGGCCTTCTCGTCGAACTCCTGGCTTGCGAGCACGCTCGCACCGCCGATACCATCGCGCCCGGTGGTCGAGCCGATGAGCACGAGCAGATTGCCCGGCCCGGCCGCCACCGCGAGCATGAGGTCCTCTTCGCGCATCAGCCCGATGGCCATCGCGTTGATGAGGCAATTGCCCTCGTAGGCGTCCTCGAAGTAGACCTCGCCGCCCACGGTAGGCACGCCGAGACAGTTGCCGTAGCCACCGATACCGGCAACGGCGCCCTCGAAGAGGTAACGCTGGCGCGGCTTGTCCAGCGTGCCGAAGCGCAAGCTGTCGAGCGAGGCGATGGGGCGCGCGCCCATCGTGAAGATGTCGCGGATGATGCCGCCCACGCCGGTCGCCGCGCCTTGGTAGGGCTCGATGGCGCTCGGGTGGTTGTGCGACTCCATCTTGAACGCGACCGCCCAGCCGTCGCCCACGGCGATCACGCCGGCGTTCTCGCCAGGGCCCTGCAGCACCGCCGGTCCTTCGGTCGGAAACATCCGCAGCGCCTTGCGCGAGTGCTTGTAGGAGCAGTGCTCGCTCCACATGAGCGAGTACATGTAGAGCTCGGTCACCGTCGGCGTCCTGCCGAGGATCTCGACGACGTGCTCGTACTCGGCAGGCTTGAGGCCGAGTTCCTCGGCGAAACGCGGGGCGAGATCGGCGGGAAGGTCGTCACGCATGGAGGGCGGCTCCTCGGGTGGGGCGGCGGGCGGACACGTGCATTGTAGCCGAGGGGATGGCCGCGTGCGCGAGCGGACGGGTGGCACTCACGCGCTCGACACCAGGTGCACGCCCGGATAGGCGCCGTGCGCACGCTCGTCCGCGCTCGCGAGCGTCGCGCCGAGCAGCGACGCGCACGCCGGAGCGAGCGCGTCGTAGAACGAACAGTCGAGCGTCTCGCACTGACGGGCGGCCTCCGCGACGACCTCGCCGGTCAGCGGGAAGACGGCGATGCCGGAGGCCTTGAGCCGCTCCCACGCCGGGACGATGTCTCTCGTGGTGTAGTGACGCCGGACGACCGAAAGAATCTCGTGCACGCAGTGTGTCGGGGTGGCGAGCGAGATCTCGCCCTGGGCCGCCCGCTCGATCAGTCTCAACGCAGTCTCCTGTCCCGCCTCGGGTTTGAACCACTTCACACCGACGGAAGCGTCGAGCACGAACACAGGTCGCCGAGAGCTCATCGACGATCCTTGCGGATGTCGCGCATCGGCGCGCTGTCGTGCGTCTCGCGCACTTCACGCAGGATCTCGAGACTCGGCCGGTCATCGCGGATCTCCCGTCCGATGTGGAAGGTCCGCATCCCCTCGAGCGCCTCGAGCATGCGCGCTCGCCGCGCGTCGTCGGCACGCTGGCCGGGCGTCTTGCCGAGATACGCCGCGAGCGATTCCTGCACGAGTTCGCTGCGCGACACGCCGAGCTGCTCGGCCTCGGTGTCGAGGCGCGCGAACAGGTCGTCGGGAAGCGAGATGGTGATCTTCGCGGTCATGCTCGTGTCTCCTCGGTCATACCGCTATTCACACCCATGGTATGACTTGCAGCCCGTGGGGTCAAACGGGCAGGTGGAACCCACCCGCTCATGCTCCCCGGTGCACGTCCCGGCGGTGTCCCCACCGAAAGCAGGCACACCGCCCCCCGCGTGCTACCCGGCCACCTCGGCGAGACGCTTGATGATGGCGGTGAAGAACGGGCGCCCGTCGGTGGTGCCCACAAGCGGGTCGACCCCACGCTCGGGATGCGGCATGAGGCCGAAGACGTTGCCGCGCCCGTTGCAGATACCGGCGATGTCGTCGAGCGCACCGTTGGGCGCCGAGCCGCCGGGAGCGCGCGAGCCGTCCGGCTCGCAGTAGCGGAGCACGACCTGGCCATTGGCGTCGAGGCGCGCGAGCGTCTCGGCGTCGCAGTAGTAGTTGCCCTCGTTGTGGTTGACCGGGATGTCGACCACGGTGTCCGCGGGCAGGTCGAGCCATTCGCACACCGAACGCTCCACGCGCAGCGGCTGCGGGTGGCAGATGAACTTCAGCCCGGTGTTGCGCAGCAGCGCGCCGGGGAGCAGATGGGCCTCGGTCAGTATCTGGAAGCCGTTGCAGATTCCTAAGACCGGCCCGCCGCGCTCCGCGAAGCGAACGACCTCGGCCATGACCGGGCTGAAGCGTGCCACCGCACCACAGCGGATATAGTCACCGTAGGAGAAGCCGCCGGGCAGCACGAGCGCGTCGAAGCCGGCCAGGTCGGTGTCGCCGTGCCAGACGTACTCGGCGGAAAAGCCGAGCATCCGCGCCGCGTGCACGACGTCCTGCTCGCAGTTCGAGCCGGGGAAGAGCACCACACCGAAGCGCATCGGCCTACGCCTCCCCCTCGGTCACGATCCGGTAGTCCTCGATAACCGGGTTGGCGAGTAGGCGCTCACACATCTCGCGGACGGCGGCGAGGTCGGCATCCGCCTCGATCTGGATGTACTTGCCGATCTTGACGCTGTGCACTCCCTCGTAGCCGAGGTTGGCGAGCGCGCGCTCGGCTGTGGCCCCGGGCGGGTCGAAGATGCCCTGCTTGTATGTGACGTACACCTCGTAACGTGCCATCTCGCGCCTCTCCTCTACGAGTCGGAGTCCGATTCAGTCTTTGCCGCCGCCCTTCTTGCCCGATGCCTTCGCCGCCTTCTCGGCCTCGATGGCCACCTTGCGCATACGGCGCAGCTTGGTGAAATCGACGTAGAACGCCGTGAAGATGCACGCGTACGCGAAGGCCAACGCGAAGTTACCAAGCGTCGTGGCCTGCTGCCACCACGCAAACGCCGAGAAGACGATGGCGGCGGCGAGCAGGCCGAGCCAGATCCTGCGCCACTTGCGGTAGGCTGGATCGGGCGGCACCGGGGCAAGCAGACTCGGGCGCTGCTTCTTCTTCGGCTTCGAGGACTGCGCCGTCGAGGAATCACCGGCAGCGCGCTTGGGCTTAGCCGAGGCCGACGAGCGGCGGGTCTTGCCCAGCTCGTGGCCCTTCTGATACCGGGGGTTGGCCGGGTTCCTGCGTGCCATAGGCTTACGCGTTCCCTTCGGGTTCGAATCGGCGGCCCGTGATCATCTCATAGGCCTGTATGTACTTCGCACTCGTGGCCTCCGCCACCTTGCGCGGCAGGCGCGGCGGCGGCGAGCACTTGTCCCAGCCGCTGTCCTCGAGCCAATCGCGCACGAACTGCTTGTCAAAAGAGGGCTGTCCGTGACCGGGCTCGTAGAGGTTAGCGGGCCAGAAACGGCTCGAATCGGGGGTGAGGACCTCGTCGACGAGTGTGATTCGCCCGCGCACCCGCCCGAACTCGAACTTGGTGTCGGCGATGATGATGCCGCGCTTCGCCGCATGCTCGCGGGCGGCCGAGTACACCGCAACCGAAAGCTTCTTGAGTTCATTGGCAGGCTCGACCCCGACGATCCCGCTCATGCGCTCGAAGCTGATGTTCTCGTCGTGCTCACCGATCTCGGCCTTGGTCGAGGGCGTGAAGAGCGGCGCGTCGAGACGCTCGGACTCGCGCAGGCCACCGGGCAGCGGGATGCCACACACCGTGGCTGAATTCAGGTACTCCTTCCAGCCACTCCCTGCGAGGTAGCCACGCACGATGCACTCGACAGGGAACACCGTCGCCTTATGCACGAGCATGAAGCGTCCGCGCAGGTCATCGGCGTACGGGGCGAACTCGGGAGGCAGATCGGCCACGTCGGCGGAGATGAAGTGGTTCTCGACGATGTCGCCGAGCAGGTCGAACCAGAAGAGCGAGAGCTTGGTCAGGACCTCGCCCTTGTAGGGAACGGGGTCGGGCAGCACCACGTCGAAGGCGCTGATGCGGTCCGACGCGACGAGCAGGAGTCGGTCACCCAGGTCGTATAGGTCACGAACCTTGCCTTGAGCGTCTGGGTGAAAACCCTGCGGCTGCATCGCAGTCGCTCCTTTCGGGTCTTCTCGCGGCGGATCTCGCTACCCGGCGGCGACTGGAGCTGCAAGGGGTGCGGCGGTACGCGGTCATTGTAGGGGAAAGCAGGGTGGCGGTGTAGGGCGCGCTACCAGCCGATGACCCAGACGTTGACCCGCACGAGAGCGAGGAAGCCGTGGAGCGCGGCAATCGCCGTGACCGCATATGCAACCCAGCGGTGCACCTTCATGTGGGTGCGGCCCTTGAAGCGGATGACGCGCTTGCCGACGAGGATCTGGAACACCAGCCCGCCGAGGGCCAGCAACCCCAGCGCGACCAGCAGCGCCGACGAGGGCACGTATCCGAAAATCATCGGTCCTCCTTGCCCGCTCACTCCAGCGAATACGACCATACCAGACGCCAGTGCTGGCGAGCCCCGTTGCCTTCGATCAGAAACCGGTGTAGAGCACTCCGATGTAAACGACGTATGCCACGAGAAAGGCTCCTCCCGCCAGCGACCCGATCCGCCCGCGCCAGAGCAGTAGCGGCACCAGCAGGAGCGCGGAGCCGAGCATCACCCAGATGTCGAACGAGGCGATGGTCTCACTCACGGAAAGCGGGCTCACCAGCGCGGTGATGGCGATGATTCCGAGTGCGTTGAAGATGTTGCTGCCCACTACGTTGCCGACGGCGACATCAGCGTGTCCCCGCGCCACAGCGACGATTGAAGTCGCAAGTTCGGGTAGCGAGGTGCCGAGCGCGACGAGTGTCAGGCCGATGACGGCCTCGGGCACGCCGAACGTCCGGGCGATCTCACCAGCACCGGTCACGAGCATGCGCGAGCCCACCACGAGTGCCGCGAGTCCGACGACGAGCTCGGCCAGGCCCAGCCACAGCTTTCGCGTCACACCGGCGAACTCCCCGGCCTCGTGCATGTGCAGTTCCGCCGAGGGCGACTCGCGGTAGATCTCGGTCCAGTACGAGTACCAGACGTAGGTGATGAGTGCGCCGATCATGAGGCCGCCGTGCCAGCGTTCGATCACTTCCTGCATTGCCAGCCCGGCAAGCACCGCAACCGAACCCACCATCACCAGCGTGTCGCGGCGCAGCTCGGCCGGCTTCACGATGATCGGCGAGATGAGTGCCGAGATACCGAGGATGAACAGCACATTGGCGATGTTGCTGCCCACCACGTTGCCGACAGCCATGTCGACCTGGCCGCGGAGCGCCGCCTCCAGACTCACGAGAAGCTCGGGCGCTGAGGTGCAGAAGGCTACGATGGTCATCCCGATGAGCAGCGGCGAGATGCCCATCCGGCGCGATACCGAGACCGCGCCGCGAACAAGCCATTCCCCGCCAGCAAAGAGCAGGACGAACCCGCCGAGGGCGAGCAGATACGTCATCGCAGCGAAGGTCCCTCCTCAAAGAGGACTGACGCCTTAAACAGCGAGCGGCAAACGCAGCGTGAAGACGGTACCGCCGCCAGGCCTGCGCTCGGCGGCGACCATACCACCGTGGCGCTCCACAATCTCCTTGACGATAGCGAGTCCGATCCCGAGACCGCCCGTCGAGGTATCTCGCGCCGAGTCCGCACGCCAAAAGCGCGAGAAGACGCGGTCGCTGTCCTCCTCGGGAATGCCGATGCCGGTGTCTGCCACACGTATGACCGCCCGGTCCCCCTCGGCACGCAGGCTCACCTCCACACGCCCGCCCTCGGGCGTGTAGCGCGCCGCATTCGAAAGCAGGTTGCCCACTGCCTGCGTCAGGCGGTCCGCGTCGCCGAGGATGCGCACCCCCCGGGCCAGGTTCTCGGCCAACTCGAGCTCGCACGACTCGATGAGCACCCGGTGGGCGTCGAGCGCCGCACGCACGGGAACATCGGCGGAGAGCGGCTCGTGGCGCATCGGCACGGTGCCACGCTCAAGACGGGTGAGTTCGAGGATGCCGTCGGCGAGGCGCGCAAGGCGCACCGTCTCGTCGCGAACGACCGCCAGGCGTTCGTCATCGGCGGGCAACACGCCGTCCTGCATCGCCTCGACGGTCGCCTGAATCGCCTGGAGTGGAGTGCGCAGCTCGTGGGCGACATCGGCCGTCAGGCGGCGTTCGAGCTCGCGGTCGGCCTCGATCGCATCAGCCATCTCGTCGAAGGTCGTGCCGAGCAGCCCAATCGCGTCGTCTCCGCGAACGCCGGTGCGCGCATCCCGGTCACCGCCCCGCAGCGCCTCGGCGGTCTCGGTGATGCGGTCGATGGGGCGCACGAGGCCGGAGGCGAACACGAGTCCGGCGAACGAAGCGAACGCGACCGCAAAGAACGCAGCGGCTGCCAGGCCGTAGAAGCTCGAACGCCTGAAAGCAATGTCGTTCTCGGTGAGCAATCCCGTGGGCGAGAGCGGCCACACCCTGACGATGCCAACCACCTCGCCCGAAACCACGACGGGGGCGGTCTCGACCTGGCCGGCAGGCTCGGTCACACCGCTCGGAAACTGTCCGAGCATGCCTTGTGCGAGACCCCCCATGATGGAGTCGTCGTAGATGACGTCGCCCTGTACGTCGAGCACTTGCAGACCCAGGCCGCTCATGATGCCGAAGCGAGGCATCTGCGCGAACGCCTCGAGCGTCCACCCACCCGCATCTGCATAGAACCGGGAGAGCAACGACGCGGCTCCTGCGGCGGTGTTCTGCAGGCCGTCCCTCACGTACGCGTCGAACTGGGCTGCCCACACCGTACTGAGGATGACCGCCGCAAGCCCAGCGGTGAGTAGCGCCACGCCCGCAAACGCCATCGCGACGCGACGGGTGAGCCGGCTGCGGGCGAAGCCGAACCCGGACGTGAAGCCGGTGACGCTGCTGGCGAGAATGGGCACTAGCCCTCCTCGGCCTGGGGCATCTCGAAGCGGTAGCCGACGCCGTGCACGGTCCAGATGTAGGTCGGTTCGCGCGGGTCGTCGTGGATCTTTGCCCGCAGGTTCTTCACGTGGCTGTCGATAGTCCGCTCGTAACCCTCGAAGTCATAGCCGAGCACCTTCTCGACGAGCTCCATCCGGGTGTAGACGCGACCCGGATAGCGAGCGAGCGTCACGAGCAGCTTGAATTCGCTCGCAGTGAGGTCAAGTTCTTCGCCGCCGAGGAACGCCTTATGGCCTGCCACGTCGATGACCAGGTCACCGAAGTCGAGCCGGTCGCGCTGCGGCTCCTCTTCCGCGTGGGCACGCCGGAGGAGCGCGCGCACGCGAGCGACGAGTTCGCGCGGGGAGAAGGGCTTGACGAGGTAGTCATCCGCCCCGAGTTCGAGGCCGGCGATGCGATCCTCGGTCTCACCTTTGGCGGTGAGCATGATGATCGGCACGTCGGACACATCCCGGATGGAGCGGCAGACCTCCTCGCCGCTGATCTTCGGAAGCATGAGGTCGAGCACCACCACGTCAAAGCGGTGCTTCTCGAACTCGGTGAGCGCGATCTCGCCGTCGGCTGCGGGCGTGACCCAGTACCCTTCACGCTCGAGGTACGCACTCACAGCGTCACGTATCGCCTTCTCGTCCTCGACGAGCAGGATGCGGCGCGCGGGATTGGCCATCATGTCCCTCCTGTGCTGCGTGAACAGGTCCGGGCATACAAAGTCTAGACTCTCGGAGCGAGCGGCGCACGGTTACACGGGAACTCCATACCCCCGAGCACCCACCGGGACGCGTCAGGCCGTGCGCAGCGCCCCGGCAAGCGTCGGCGGCAGCCCTGCGGCGAGGACCGCGTCGGCAACCGACTCGACATCGTAGGGCACCCGGCGGATGACGAGCCCAACCCACGTGTCGGTGGCTCCCGCGGGTGCGGCGTAGTTGTCGTGAGGCGCGGCGGCGCGCACCTCGGTGGCGGGGCCGATCAGAAGCTCGACCCAGCACGCGCGCGGGTCCCCGTCCTTGGGCTTGCCGACCGAGCCGGAGTTCACGTAGTGGACGATCGGGCTGGCATCGTCGCCGGGGTCGGCCCGAAACGAACGGTGATACGGGATATGCACGTGGCCGCAGCAGACCACATCGGCATCGGCGTCGCGGGCGAGCCGGGCAAGCTGGCCCTCACCCCGGTCGGGCATGAGATACTCGTTGATACGCCGGGGGCTACCATGCGTGAGCAGGATGCGGACCCCCGCCTCATCGAGGCGGATCTCGGCCGGCAGCGATACAAGCCATTTCGCGTCGGCGTCGCCGACGGCCTGCTCAGTGAACACATAGCTCGCCGCGCCATCCGACTTCGCCTGGTCCGTCGCATAGTAGCAGCCGCAAGCGCCGCTACGGTCGCCCACGCCCTGGTCGTAGTTGCCCCGGATGACCGGGACACCCGAAGACCTGACCATCTCGATGACCCCCGAGGGGTCCGGACCGTAGCCGACAAGGTCGCCGAGGCAGTAGCGCTCGTCAGGACGAATCTCGTCGATATGCTTGAGCACCGCTTCAAGCGCGTTGGTATTGCCATGTATGTCCGAGTACAGAGCGATGCGCCTCATGTGACCTCCGACCCAGCATGTATGACAACACGCCAATCATGCAACTACCGGACACGCACGGACACGAGTGCCGGTCACATCTTCGTGAAAACCGAGTTGCGTACCGCTACGGGAGGTAGCCTGCCGCCTGAAGCGTCTGCGCGACAGCGGCCTCGTTGATGACCGCAGGATCGTACTGCACCCGCAGCAGCAGCGTCGACTCCTCGAGCGCCGCGTGGGCCACGCCCGGCACCTGCCGTAGTGCATCGAACATCTTCGGGGCCTCTGCCTCGGGCGGGCAGTCGCACGTGATCTGGACGTTGAAGTCCACCGCGCTCTCGGCGGACGCGGTGCTGATGCGCTGGGTGATCCACCCGTCGGCACTCTCGGTCACGCCGACCTGTTCCTGCTGGCCACCGAGAATCACGGCTGCCGCGATGCCCACGACGAGGACCGCCGCGATGATCACGAGCCGCTGCGGCGTGAGCCAGCTGGACGAGATCGGAGTCGTCGGCACCTCCCCGACAGGAGAGTCGATCGGGGTCGCAGCCTCACCCTCGACGCCCTCCTCGTGTGCGATCACAGTCGTTGCGGCACCTTCAACATCGCTCCCCCTGGAGCGAGAGCTCGACGCGAGCACTACGAGTACAGCGCCCGCGAGGACCGCAGCTATCAGGACGACGAGCAGGGGAGGCACTTCATCGGAGGCTGGCGGGGCCGTGCCCGCCCTTCCGCCCGGGGGCGTCGCCGCCTGACGGTACTGGATCGAGTACGCCAGAGGATCACCGGCACTGGCGGCACTGATCTCCTGGTAGTAGTAGGTGTAGCCCTCGGGACCCTGCGCCGTGAGCGTGCCGGGAAGCAGCTCGACGGGCTGGCCCCCCGGCGGAAGGGCGACAGCGAGCCTAACCGCTCCCACGTCGGCCGGAGCGATCACCTCGAAGCGACCGGAGAACACATCGCCCTCGACCGGGGTGACAGATCCCGGGAACGACACCTCGACCTGGGCGACGAGCGATCGGGCGAGGGTGAGGATCGCCACACTTGCTCCGTCACGTTTCTCGATGACGGCGGCGACGGGCACGTCCTCCTCGACGGTAGTGCCGAGGATCTCGCCAGACCACTCGATCGTCGAGCCCTCGGGCACCGGCAGCACGATCTCCGCCGGAAGCGGCGTTCCCTCGGGCAGGCGACCCGCGACGAGCAGCAGGGGTTCACCGGTACCCTGGGACTGCATGATCAGCGTGAAGTCCAGGTTGACCAGGGGCGACGCTGCGACACTCATCGGAACCGCGACCACGAGAGCGATGGTCACGGCAATCATCTTCAACAGTGGTGCGCGCAGACGCGCGGCAGCCGGTCGTACGAGCATGGTTCACCTCCGGAACAAGGGACGGGCAGAAGAGCAGACCCGGAATCAGATCCTGAGTGGCGACACGGCGAGCACGAGCGAGCAGCCCGGCTTCGTGGCGACACGCGCCGGTTCAAGCACGGCGAACCCTCGCTCGACCGCTCGTCGCATGCCGCGGGATTCCTGGCGGCTCACGAACGCCTCGGACAGCACGACGAAGCCCCCGGCGAACGCCATCAGAAAGGCGAACGCGAGGGCGAGCACCAACGATACCGATGTGGCCATAGTCGTGGTCACAGCGCCTCCGGGCGTGCTACAAGCGAGAGGCATGCCGCCAGACACCCTCCCGCAGGGGGAGAAGCCCGGGGCACGCAGAATATCATGTCAGGGCGCCGACAACCGACCGGTATCCGTGACCTCAGAAGGAGCGTCGCACGATGGCTCTCTACGTCACCGTATTCCTGTGCGGCGCCGCACTTATGGGCCTCGAGCTCGCTGGCGCCCGCATTCTCGCCCCGGCGATGGGCAACTCGATTTTCGTCTGGGGCAGCGTCATCTCGAGCTTCATGCTCGCACTCTCGGTCGGCTACTGGCTCGGGGGCATCATCGCCGACCGCTTCGGCACCCGGCGCACGCTCGGGGTGGTGGTCGGGTCGGCCGGCATCCTCACGGTCATCTCCCCGCTCATCGCTGCGGCGATCCTGCCGGCGACTGCCGAGTTCGGGCCGCGCCTCGGGCCGCTGACCGCAACCACCATTGCCTTCTTCGGGCCGGCCCTCCTGCTCGCCATGGTCTCGCCCATAGGGGTGCGAACCGCCTCGGCAAGCGGGCTGGGCCACATCGGCCGCTCCGCCGGCAGCCTGTATGCGATCTCTACGAGCGGAAGCATCATCGGCACGCTCGCCACTTCGTTCTGGCTGATCCCGGCGTTGCAGACCGATCCCCTCATCGTCGGCATCGGGCTCGTACTGGCCTGCACCGCCCTCGTAACCCTCGCTCTTCCCGTCGCCCCGAGGCCCGCACCGCTCGAGCTCGTAGGGCGGACATGGACTATGGCTGTGGTCGGGATCGTCGCCGCAGGGCTCGTACTCGGAAGCGGCATCATGATGAGCGTCGCCGATCCGGGGGACGTGGCCGAGGACGGCTCGGCCGTGCTGTTCCGGCGCGACACCCAGTACCACCGCATCCTCGTCACCGAGGCCAATGGCGAGCGCACGCTGCGCTTCGACCGCTCCCGGCAGACATCGGTCGACATCAGCGACCCGGCGGTGAGCCGCATCCGCTACCCCGACTACCTGCATCTAGCGTTCGCGGTCAAACCCGATGCTGGCCGCGTCCTCGTGCTCGGCCTCGGCGGGGGCGCCCTGCCCGCCCGGATACTCCGCGACTACCCCGAGGTGTACGTCGACGCGGTCGAGATCGACCCCGTGGTCGTGGACGTGGCCGAGCGGTTCTTCGCGCTTCCCGAGGACGAGCGGCTTCAGGTCTACGTGGAAGATGCTCGCCGCTACGTGCAGCGGACCGGCAAACGCTACGACATCGTCGTCGTGGACTGTTACCACGCTGATGCGCTCCCCTTCCACCTGACGACGCAGGAGTTCTTCGAGGAGATCTCAGGTGTGCTCGAGCCCGACGGCGTATGCGCCTACAACATCATCTCGGCGGTCGAAGGGGAGCGCAGCGACTTGTTCCGCAGCCTCTACCGGACAGCGGGCACCGTCTGGGACCACCTCTGGGTCTTCCCGGTCGAGCGAAACGGCCAAACGGGGTCCCCCAAAACGAACCGCAACATCGTGATGCTCGCAACCGACGTGCGCATTGATGCAGCGGAGCTGCTCGGACGCATCGAGTCGGGTGTCGACGGGCGCGTGAAGGTCGAGGGGTTCGAAGAGTTCGGCGAAAGCCTCTACCGTGGCCTCGTGGAGCAGGGTGACGTGCCCGTCCTTACCGATTCGCACGCCCCGACGGACTCGCTCATCCGGGTGAACTGAGGCGGAAACCCCCGGCCGCACGCCCGGCCTGCGACACGAAGGCCCTGCCTACCCCTCGAGCAGGGCCACGACCTCGGCATCGGACAGATCGTGGAAGTCCCGGTAGTACGACGCGACGGCGAATGGCGCGCTTCTCTGCTCGATCAGGCAGTAAGCGACGGTGAGCAGCGGCGCCACGAGGCTCAGTGAACCGGGTGCGGCCACCGGAACCGCCACCACCAAGCGTGCCGGTCGGCGCGCCCGAACCATCCTGGCAGCGGCGAGCATCGTGTAGCCGGTGGCAAGCCCATCATCGACGATCCATACCGCTCGTTCTTCCACCTCCGGGAACGGGAAGCCTCCCGGGTACGCCCTCGAACGGCGCTCGACCTCGTGGCGCACATCCCCGGCAACCCGTGCAACGGTCAGCTCGTCGAGATGGTGTCCGGCGACCGCGCGCTCGTTGAGGACGACCGTCCCATCGAGCGTAACCGCGCCGAAGCCCATCTCCGGAGAGTCGGGGATCGGGAGCTTGCGCACGGGCATGGGTACGACCTGCACGCCCAACGCATCGGCCAGCGGGACAGCAACCGGTACCCCGCCGCGTGGCAGCGCCAGCACGACCGCATCCGGATCCAGAGCGGGATCGATAAGCCGCACCAGCGCGCGTCCGGCCTCGGCTCGATCCGCAAATGCTGGGTATGACCAGGTGACCCGCTCTACGACAACGCTCTCGCTCACGCGTACCGCCTCCACAGGAGTTGCTACCCGTGCAAAGACGAAGCGAACACCGGGAAGCGAGCGGCCGCTACTCCACGGCGGCCAGCAAGGCCTCGGCCGGGCACACGCGCGTCCGCACGCGCTCCATGCCACGCGGGCAGCGATTGCCCCAGCCGTCGAGGTACTCTTCCTCGCGCAACACGATCACGACTTCGCAGTCGTTGGGGCAGCCCCCGCACTCCTCGCCCACGGTCTCGAAGGCAACATCGCGTACACCGAAGCTGAACGGCGCCTCCAGCCCGCTGTCCCGCGCAACAAGCGCCACGCCGAGCGCGCCCATGAGGTGGCCGTCGTCGTCGACGAATATCTCGTGACCGGTGGCCTCCCGGAACGCCCTGACGACACCCACGTTCTTGCTCACGCCCCCCTGGAACACGATTGGGGCGAGCACCTCCTTTCCCTTGCCGACGTTGTTGAGGTAGTTGCCGACGATCGCAGTGCACAGCCCGGCGATGATGTCCTCGAGCTTGTGCCCGATCTGGGCTTTGTGTACGAGATCCGACTCGGCGAACACCGTGCACCTGCCGGCGATCTTGGTCGGGCGCTTCGAGCGCAGGGCGTACTCGCCGAACTCCTCGACGGGGACATCGAGACGGCGCGCCTGCGAAGAGAGGAACGACCCAGTGCCCGCGGCGCAAAGCGTGTTCATGGCGTAGTCGACGGGCACACCGTCGCGCACGATGATGATCTTGGAGTCCTGGCCGCCGATCTCGAAGATGGTGCGGACGTCGGGGTGGCGGGAGAGCGTGCCGACCGCATGCGCCGTGATCTCGTTCTTGACCACCTGGGCGCCGAGGACCGCGCCGGTGAGTTCACGTGCCGACCCGGTGGTGCCGACCGCCACGACCTCGATGTCGTCCGAGCCGGCCAGCTGGGCTTCCAGCTCGGCCAGCACCCGTTTGACGGCGCGGACCGGGTTGCCCTCGGTCCACAAATAGGAGCGGGTAAGCACCTCGCCGCCGGCGTCGATGACGACGCCCTTCGTCGAGATCGAGCCCACGTCCACTCCCAGGTATCCCTTGCTCACGCCGTGCTCCTCTCTGCCGCCGGTCCTGCCGTGAGCGCGGCACCGGGGCGTTGCTTGCGCATCCGCAGCATGTCGCAGAACGCATCGAGCCGGGTCTGGAGCCCGGTCTCTGAGGTCTGCGCGTCGTAGGAGATGAAGAGAACCGGGAAGGTGTGCTCTCGCGACAGCCGCTGCAGCGCGGCCATAGCGTTGACCTCGGGCATGCACCCGAACGGCTTGAGATGAAGCACCCCGTCGAATCCCTGCTCCATGAGCTGGTAGGTCATCGACACACTCTCAGTGCCGTCTGCTCCCAAGTGATAGCGCACGTAGTCGCCCGAGCGCGATATGAGATCCGCGAGGTGCTCGGGGCCCTTGCGTCCACCGTGACTCACCATATTGCTCACGGTGACGAACCGGTGGACCTCCACGCCGCGCTTCGCGAGTTCCTTCTCTACGAACAGGTTGGAGAACGGCTCCATGAGCACGTAGAGCTCGCCGACGATGCCGATGCGCAGGAGGTCGTCCGGTCGCTCAGTCGGAACCGTTGCCATCTCTGCGAGGTACCGGCGCTCGATCTCTGCAATCGTACGCTTGTCACGCGCGGTGTCGAGCTCGCCGAGGAAGGCTGCATGCACCTGCTCGAACGCGCCCTCCTCCACCTCGAAGCCGGCGTTGCGCCGCACGTAGTCCTCGATGGCATCAAGCGCCCGGGTCTGCCGCAGCGCCAGGCGGTATGCCCTCAGCGCCCGCATCATCGTCAGGCGCGGGTTGACGCGCTTGAAGTCGTTGATGTGATCGCGCAGCTTCCAACCGCCGAGCAGCCGTACCATGCCGAAGTCGTAGCCGAGGTCACGCAGGATCGCCTCCTGGACCTCGCCGTAGTAGCCGAACCGGCACCCGCCGCCCGCCTGGATGAGGAGGTTGGCGCCCTTCTCGAGGGCCTCGATGTAGTTACCGAGGTTGTACTTGAAAGGGATGCACACGAACTCCGGGCTGTGGCGCGCACCCAGCTCGAGCGTGCGCCGCGTCATCTTGGGCGGGAGCACGATCTCGCACTCGAGCTCCTCGGCCAGCGTCTTGACAGGGATGCAGTAGTTTCCCATGTGCGGGAAGCTCACCTTGAAGGGGCGCGAGTCCGGCAGCTGGTTCACGCTCATCGCACATCGCCCCCCGACAGGCGGCGGGCCTTGCCGGCCGCGATGAGATCGACGAAGCTCTCCAGCCGGGTCTTAAGCCCCGCCTCGCTCTGCAGCTCATCGAGCACGATCATGACAGCCGGGGTACCCTTCATGCTCCGCATACAGAGCTCGGTCATAAGCGAATCCGGCCCGCAGGGAAACGTCACGAGGAAGATTACGCCGTCGACCCGGCTGCGGTAGAGTTCGAGCGAGCCGAGTAGCTCCTTGTTGAACGTCCAGGGGATGTCCTTGGAGACCTTGCGCGCAAGCACGCGGGCTTTCGCGGTGTCGGCGAACTCGGAGCAGAGCACCTCCGCGCCGTGTGAGCCGAGAAAGTCGACGATGGGCTTGCCGAGCATCTCGTCGTAGAGGTTGTAGGGGTGACCGACGACGAGCACCTTGATTCCCGGTCGCTCGAGCGCCTCGTCCTGGAGATCGGCGAGCGCGGAGGCGTGGCGCAGCTGCGCGGCCTTGGCGTGGTCGTAGGCGCGGCGCACCTTGCGCCGGCTGCGCTCGAAGGTCTGACCCACGCGGCACAGCTCAGGGCGCTCGTAGACGCCGTTTGCCACGTCGACGTTGTACTCGAGCAGGCGTACGCCGGGAACCGAGTTGCGCGCCACGTCGAACGCGCCGAGGAACTTCACGCACGCCGTCTCGTCTTTCGCAAGGGTCACGATGCGTGGCACAAGGATGTAATCGACTTTGTCGCGCAGGGCATCGACGTGCCCGAGGAACAGCTTCACCGGGACACACGTCTCGTCGACGGCAAGCTCGATACCTCGCGCGAGGATCGCCCGGTTGCTCGGCGGACTCGTCACGGTCTTCACGTCGAGCGCCTCGAAGAACGAGGTCCAGAGCACGTGGTACTTGTGGAAGAGCAGCGATCTCGGCAGTCCTATCGTGGCCTGCACGGTGATGGTACCCCCTTGATTCGCGCCGGCTCGCTCGTCCGCCACCATATGGGTAGTGTACTCGTCTGAATGTTTCACGGGGTTGAGAACCTCGCGCTGCGGAGAGGCTGCGCTCCGACGATGGGCTAGCGCCCGCTGATCTCCCCCACCTCGCGGAGTATCACCGGAATGTCCTCGAGGCACTCCGGAATCGCATCACGGATCGCAGCCGAGACGTTGCGCACGCCGACTATCACCGCCGGCTCGCCCTCAGGACCGACGCCGACGCCAACCGAGACGACACCGCTCAGGGCCATGAGTGCGTCTCTCCCGTGCGTGCTCAACGTTACGGCGTGGTGCCGCCGATCCATAGCTCCACCTCCAAGGCGGAAAGAACGTGGTCGATACGATTGCAGATCGTCGTGGTATCGCTGCCGGCGAACAACAGGCCGACGGCGCGGTCCTCGCCATCGAGAACGAGCGAGCCGCTGTCGCCACCCTGGCTCATGGCCCCCGCCATGAACTGGTCGGTGAACCGGGCGGTTCTGTCACCAAGCCGGACGTCTGCCGTGACCTCGACCTGTATCACCTCACCTGACGTGACGCCCGTCGTCCGCCCCGACTTGCGTAGCGGGACACCGAGCTCGGCGTGTGCCCGACCCTGAATCCGCCCCACACCGAGGATCTCGGCAGTGAGCCACGAATCGTCGAGTGGCAGAGCCAGTGCTGCGTCGACCAGGTTCTCGACGATTCGCGCACTCACGGCCCTCAGACGCGAGCCGCTGCCCATCATGCGCGCGACGCTGTTGAGCGCAGCGGTCACCCGCTGTGCGGTAGCACAGCTACTGTCGTCGTCGAGCATGTGTATGGGCACGAAGGTCTCGAGCACGGCGATGGCGTCGTCCGGCAGGCGCCCACCATCGTGCGGACCGGGCTGGAGAATCGGGTCGCCGGGCTGACCGCGATTAGTGTCTGCCAGCACGTGGTTGTTCGACAAGATGAACAGTGTGGGGCCTCGGCGGACCGTGCACCCCAGCGTACCGGCGGTGATGTCGCGATGGCCGATGCTGACCCCGCCGGGAGCGGGCCGGTGGCGTTCGTTATGGGCCGAGAGCACCCTGAACGGGCCGGTGGCGACGACGTCGGTCGGCACGCCAGCCACGGTCCGGGGGACCAGCTCGGTGGCGGTGAGTTCGTCGGCCGGGATCTTGCGCTCCACGGAACAGACGATGCCGATCTCTGTGGTACGCACCCCGCCGGTCTCCTTGAATCCGACGCCGGTGGCGACCACGTTCGGCCGCTCGAGCAGACGCTCGCGCGCTTCGCTCAATGCGGCACTCGCTGAATGGATATCGTGCATCTCGGCAGTCCCCCTGCCCGAACCAGGGTCACGTGCGTTCTATATGCCCCGATGTAGGACGAACATTCGGCCCGGCCCCGTTGCGATCAGTCAGCCCGTGTCGAGCCCCGCAGTGTCATGAAAGCGCATCTCGCCGCTGACCACGTCGTAGACGCCCCATGCGACCGGCACGGTGTTGCCGAAAAGCTCATCGGCGCGAATACGAGCCGCCATAGCCTCCGCATGCAACCGCACCGCCTCGTCGCACACCTCGATCTCGCCCGTCACACCAGCGGCACGCGCCGCTTTGACCGAGGGGAGAACCTCATCACACACGCATGCAAGATGCGCGGGGGTGTCGCCGTCGCAGGTCGCCCGCACCGCACCGCACCCGTAGTGGCCTATGACGACAATCAGTGGCGCCCCGAGGGTCTCCACGCCGAAACGCAGCGACCCCAGTACGAGCTCATCGACGACGTTGCCGCCCGTCCGTACGACGAACAAGTCGCCGAGCGTGGTGTCGAAGACGATTTCGGGGGCGACACGTGCGTCTGCGCACGCCACGACCGCTGCCCAGGGCACCTGGCCGGCCGCAGTGGCCTCCCGGCGCTCTGTGAGGTCGACCGGTGCGGGGCACCCTGACATGAAGCGGCGGTTGCCCTGCATGAAGCGCTCGAGCGATGCTCTCGGTTCCATGGCGCCTCCTCGGCAGGTGTCATGGCGGTGTTTGACGGCGTACTCTATCCGAGTGCCGCCAATGGGGCAACGGTCCTCCGACGAGCGGTCGGGGTGGGGCCACGTCCACATGGTCAAATCTGTGCTTGACTCTTGCATGCAGATTTGACTATCCTACCCACATGGACACATCTGCACTCGAATGCCTCTCCGATCCCAGGCGCCTGGCAATCGTTGAACTGCTTGCCGACGGCGAGCGGTGCCTGTGTGATGTCTCCGCGGCACTCGGAATCTCCGATGCGCTCGCGTCACATCACCTGAAGCGGCTGCGCGAATCGGGACTCGTGATCGCCGAGCGCCGCGGGGTCTGGCTGCACTGCCGGCTCGCTCCCGATGTGCTCAACCGGACCGCCGCAGCCCTCTCCGACCTCGCGTCACTCGCTCGGGAGGCCGAGAACGCGCAGCCCCGCTGCTGCCCGGCTGCCGACGAGGAGAGTGCCTCGTGAGCGAGTGTTGCGGACCGGCGTGCTGTGGCACGGCTGTGGAGGAGTACCCGTACGGAAAGGCGCCGTATGTGCGCGGCTCGGTGAGCACGCTCGTCGGTGACATCCCCATCGTCGCTACTGGGCTCACGACGGCCGACCGGCTGGGCGTGTGGCAGGTCCGACTGGGCATCCGCCGCGGCCACTACCGCATCCTCCCCGGCCTCTACGCGGTCGGTGAACCTGACGACACCGCCCCGGTGCTCGTCACCGCGAACTACAAGCTTTCCTTCGACGCCCTTCGGCGCGAGCTTGCAGGCCGGGACGGATGGCTGCTGATCCTCGACACCCGCGGCGTGAACGTGTGGTGCGCTGCGGGTAAGGGGACCTTCAGTACCGATGAGCTCGTGCGCCAGGTGCGGAAGACAGGGCTCGCCAACGTCGTGAGCCACTTCACCCTCGTGCTCCCACAGCTCGGAGCTCCCGGCGTGGCTGCCCATGAGGTCCGCGCCGCGACAGGGTTCCGCGTCGTCTACGGGCCCGTGCGCGCAGCCGATCTCCCCGCTTTCCTCGACGACCGCATGCGTGCAACACCCGAGATGCGACGCGTGCGCTTCGGGGTGGCAGACAGGCTCACCGTGGCCGGAACCGAGCTGGTGATCCTGCGCGACCCGAGGGTGCTCACGGGCGCAGCGGCGATGGTGATTGTCGCGGCACTCGGCCTGCTGCCCTGGCAACCGATACTGCTTACGCTGGCTGCGGGCGTCACGGCCGTGCTGGCAGGAGCGCTGATCGTACCCTTCGCGTTGCCCTGGATTCCGGGGCGCGCCTTTGCGTTCAAGGGGGCGCTGGCCGGCGCGGCGGTCGCGCTCGTCCTGCTTGCTATCGCCGGAGGGACGCTCGATGTGGCGGGAAGCGCCGCAGTGCTCCTCGCCGTCACCGCAATCTCGTCATTCACGGCAATGAACTTCACGGGATCGAGCACGTTCACCTCGCTCTCGGGGGTGCTCTGGGAGATGCGGCGGGCGGTACCGCTCCAGATCATCGCGGCTACGGCAGCACTCGTAGCTCTCGTCGTCTCAGTACTGTGGTGAGGAGGATCGTCGTGCAAGGACTTCGCTACATCGACGGGGTCGTCACGCTCGAGCTCGACCGGGACGCATGCACCGGGTGTCGGATGTGCGTCGCGGTGTGTCCTCACGCGGTTCTCGAGATGGCTGACGACCGCGCGCGCATCGCCGACCGGGACGCGTGCATCGAGTGCGGTGCGTGCGTACGCAACTGCGCTGCCGGAGCGCTCTCGGTCGACCCGGGAGTCGGGTGCGCAGCAGCAGTCATCCAGGGATGGCTCACCGGCACCGAACCGACCTGCGGGTGCTGATGCTGTCAGACGCACGGCCCGGCTGCTGAACGCAGGTGCCCGCCGAATCTGACCTGGCGGGCACCGTGACGTACCGGTTGTACGCGTCGCCTAATAGTTCTCGGCGAGGATCTCATAGTACTTCTTCGCGTGCTGGCAGGCCGGACAGATGTCCGGGGCCTCGGGGCCCTCGTGGACGTACCCGCAGTTGCGACAGTGCCACTTGATGCTTCCCGGACGCTTGAAGACGAGACCGCCCTCGACGTTCGCGAGCAGACCGCGGTAGCGAGCCTCATGGAACGCCTCGACTTTGGCGATCTCGCGGAACGACTCGGCGACCTTCGGGAAGCCCTCCTCCTCAGCGACCTGGGCGAAGTCCGGGTAGAGCGTACCCCACTCCATGAGCTCGCCCTCAGCGGCGTGAAGCAGGTTCTCAGCGGTCGTCCCGAGAGCACCGGCAGGGTAGGCCGCAGTGATCTCGACCTCTCCGCCTTCGAGGTGCTTGTAGAAGACCTTGGCATGCTCGCGCTCGTTCTCGGCGGTCTCGACGAAGAATGCGGCGATCTGCTCGTAGCCTTCCTTCTGGGCGATGGAAGCGTAGTAGGTGTAGCGGTTGCGCGCCTGGGACTCACCGGCGAACGCCTTGAGCAGGTTCTGCTCGGTGCGGGTGCCCTTGATGCTCATACAGTCCTCCCTGTCATGGTCGGTATCACACATGTCGACAGCATTTCATAATGATTATGAATGCCAGAAACCCATCATACCCTAACGGTGGGAGCGACTCAACGCGATGTCGGGGAGGTGTGTGCGCGGTGGCTAGTGAGCCCGGCACTCGGGGCACAGACCGCGGACCTCCACCGAGGTCCGCGTGAGAAGCCACTGGCCGAGATCCTTCTCGCCCGCCGTTGCGCGGTCGAGGGCGCGCTTCACGCCCGGCTCAAGCTCCAGGTCCGTGATGCGCCCGCACGACTCGCACACCGCGTGATCGTGCGCTGATATGTCGGCGTCGAATCGCGACCGGCCGTCGGAGCCACTCAGGCGCCGCACGAGGCCCGCGTCAACGAGGCGGTTCAGGTTCTGGTAGACAGTGGCGACCCCGACCTCCATGCCTTCCCCGCGGAGGCTACCCGTGATCTCCTCGGCACTCGGATGCAGCTTGGTCGAGAGCAGGTGGGCGAGCAGCCGGCACCGTGCCTTGGTGGGTCTCAGCCCCCGAGACCTCAGCAGGACGGTTACGTCGTCACGCTCGCACTCCGCATGCCGAATCCCTGTTGCTGCTCGTGCCACTTCCACTCCTGTATCCGTTGCGACCCTGCCGAAGAAGATAGCAGGTAGCGCGCCGAGGCGACAGCGGACCACGATGGGTGGCGCGAGACTACCGGACGATCTTGCTGATGGGGAACTCGAGGATGTCCTCTGCGCCTGACGCCTTGAGCCTGGGAATCAGGACGTTGACGGTGTTCTTGTCGGCAACCGTGCTGACTGCGTAGTCCTCGGAGCCGAAGAGCTTGTTCACGGTCGGGCGCTTCATCGCGGGGAGTTCAGCGATCACGGCCTCGAGCTTCTCGTGGGCCACGTTCATCTCGAGCATCACGCGACCGCGCGCCTCGATCACGCCGAGCAGCAGCGTGCGGATCTCCTCGATTGCCCGACGCTTCTCGGGGTCTTCCCACGCCGCGCGGTTCGCGAGCAGACGAGTGGTGGACGTCAGCACCGTGTCGATGATCTTGAGACCGTTGCGGCGCAGCGTCGAGCCGGTCTCGGTGAGGTCGACGAGCGCATCCATGAGTTCCGGGACCTTTGCCTCTGTAGCGCCATACGAAAAGAACACCTCGACATCGATGCCCAGGCCGTCGAAGAACGCCTTCGTCACCCGCGGAAACTCTGTGGTGATGCGCGAACCGGGCTTGATGTCCGAGGCGCTCTCGACAGGCG
>JACUUN010000002.1 GCA_014859265.1 Coriobacteriia bacterium | reverse complement strand
TGACAAGTCCGCAGCCACCATCACCGTCTCTGCGCCTGCAGACTTCGTTGCCAAGCAGGTCGTCGACGTGCTGGGCACGAAACTAGTACGGCGCGGCGTGGACCTGAAGGCCCTCGACTGGGGCGCACCCGAATCCGCCTCGGGCGGTTCGGTGCGACTCACCGCCAAGATCATCAACGGCATCGAGGCGGATCTCGCCCGGCGCATCAACAAGGAGATCCGCGACCAGAAGTTCAAGGTCAAGGTGCAGATCGAGGGCGACAAGCTCCGCGTCTTCAGTCCAAAACGTGACGAGCTGCAGGAAGTCATCGCGTTCCTGAAAGACCGCGACTACGGCATCCCGCTCCAGTACACGAACTACCGGTGACGTATGGCCCCGACCCCGGCCATCGCGTTCCTCACTCTCGGCTGCCCTAAGAACGAGGTCGACTCCGACCGCATGCGCGCCTCGGTACTCGCGTCTGACTACCGGCTCGTCGACGACCTCGACGACGCTGACGTTGTCGTGCTCAACACGTGCGGCTTCATCACCGACGCGGTGGAGGAATCGGTGGGTGTTGCGCTCGACCTCGCGGAGTGGCGCGACAGACGCCCGGGCCGCCGACTCGTGGTTGCCGGATGTATGGTCTCGCGCTACCAGGACGACCTCGCCGCGGCCATGCCCGAAGTGGACGCCTTCGTGCCTGTGGCGGACGAGCCAGCCCTTCTCGGTCTGCTCGAACGCCTGACGGGCACCTCACCGGGCACGGAGCAGCCCCGGTTCCGCACCGGGGGCGGCGTGTCCGAGTACCTCCAGGTGTCGGACGGGTGTTTCCGGTCGTGCGCCTACTGCACCATCCCGCTGATCCGGGGGCCGTACCGTAGCCGCTCCATCGAGGAGCTGACGGCCGAAGCATCCTTACTCCTGTCTGCCGGAACGAAGGAGCTCGTGCTGATCGGCCAGGACACCTCGTCGTGGGGCCGGGATCTCGAGGCGGCCGGAGATATCACCGGCGTGGTGCGCGTTATCGCATCTCTCGAGGACCTTGCATGGCTACGGTTGATGTACGTCCAGCCTGACACGATCACGCCCCGGCTCGTCCAAACCATGGCGACGTTGGAACCCGTGCGCCATTACCTCGATATGCCCCTCCAACACGCCTCCGCACGGTTGCTCCACTCGATGCACCGCACCGGTTCGGCCGAGGCGTTCCTCGAACTCACCACCGGCTTGCGCGAGGCGATGCCCGACATCGTCCTGCGCTCGACCTTCATCGCTGGCTATCCCGGCGAGACCGAGGAGGACCTCGACGAGTTGCTCGACTTCATCGCTACGGCCGGGCTCGACTACGTCGGCGTGTTCCCGTACTCGCCTGAGGAGGGGACGACCGCCGCCTGTCTGTCCGGCCAGATTTCCGATGCCGAGCGCTTCGAGCGCGCGAACAGGGTGCGTGAAGCTGCCGACGAGGTAAGCATCGCCCGGGCGGCCCGTCTGGTCGGGGAGACACTCGACGTCCTCTCCGAGGGCGAGGATTCTGACGGCATCTCCATCGGCCGCTGGAGCGGTCAGGCTCCCGAGGTGGACGGGTATGTCATGCTCGACCGACCAGTGGCTGCTGGAAGTATCGTGCCTGTTCGCATAGAGACCGCATACGGGTATGACCTCGAAGGCCAGGTGATCGCGTGAAGCTCCGGATGAACTGGGCCAACCGGGTCACGGTGCTGAGGATGGTATTCATCCCCGTATTCGTCGTCATGCTGCTTGCCAACATGCCCGACTGGGGTCCGGTCTGGGCGGCGGGGATCTTCACCCTCCTGGCGATCACAGACGGTGTCGACGGGTACCTTGCGCGCACTCGCAACGAGGTCACGACGTTCGGGAAGTTCCTCGACCCGCTCGCCGACAAGCTGCTCGTTGCCGCCGCGCTCGTCGCGCTGGTCGAGCTCGGTACCCTGCCCTCGTGGATCGCACTCGTGATCATCAGCCGCGAGTTCATCGTCTCCGGCCTACGCATGGTCTCGATAGCCGAGGGGATGGTGATTACAGCATCGAACTACGGCAAGACCAAGACCGTGTTCCAGGTCCTCGCGATCATCGCCTTCATCATCAAAGACTCCGATCCAATCAAGCGTATTCTCGGCCCGCAGGGTACCACCCTCTTTGCCTCGGCATCCTGGCTGCTCATGGGTATCGCGATTGCTTTGACGGTAGTCTCTATGGTCGATTACTTCTACCACGCGCGCGACGTGATCACCGGCCCATGGGAGAAAACCGGGGGCGAGTGAGCCCATGAACCACGTGCGCCATGGCACACATCCGGAAGCCGCGATCATAGCCGTCGGGACGGAGCTTGTTGCCGGCGTGCGTGACGACACGAACGGCGCTGAGGTCGCCCGGGCGCTTGCGGCGTGCGGATACCTCCCGGTACGGCGCGAAGTCCTTCCTGACGACACCGAGATACTCGCAGAGCGCATCCGGCAGCTCATCGAAGAGCACGAGCTTGTCGTGGTGACCGGGGGCCTCGGGCCCACTCACGACGACGTGACGCGCGATGCAGCCGCAGCCGCGCTCGGCATCGAGCTCGAGCCGGATCCCGCCATCGCGGCCCGGCTGCAACTCCTGGTGGCCCGATACGGGGTCCCTGACGCCACGCGACAGATCATGCGCCAGGCGGAAATCCTGGCCGCTGCGCGGGTTCTTGCCCCCAGGACCGGGACCGCTCCGGGACAGCTCGTAGCCACCGAACGCGGTCACCTCCTTCTACTTCCGGGACCCCCGCACGAGCTGCGACCCATGCTTCGCGAAGCACTGAAGTCATTGAAGGGAACGAAGCGGGCGGAGCCTCGCGTACTCGGATGTGTGGGTGTGCCCGAGTCCGACGCACAGGTCATGGCGCAAACCGCACTGTCCACACATCCTGGTGTGGGGCTCACCGTACTCGCCCGGGTGGCGCTGGTGGATGTAGTCCTCTTCGACGAGGGCGCCGGCACGGAAGGGCTAGACCGTGCCAGCGCCGATATCGCGGCCGCTCTCGGCGACGCGTGCTATGCGACTGACGGCGCATCCCTCGCTGAGGTCATCATCGTGTCGGCAGCCGATCGGGGGCTCACGATCGCACTCGCGGAGTCGTGCACCGGCGGAATGGTTGCCGCGGAGCTGACCACGGTGCCGGGAGCATCCGCCGTTCTCCTCGGTTCGGTTGTCACCTACGCCGATGCCCTCAAACGCGATCTTCTCGGAGTCGGGGAGGGCATACTGCGTGAACACGGCGCCGTCAGCGCCGAAACGGCATGCGCGATGGCCACGGGTGTGCGCAGTCTGACCCGGGCCAACCTCGCGCTCGCGGTGACCGGCATAGCCGGGCCCGGGGGTGGCACTCCGGAAAAGCCGGCCGGTACCCTGTGGTTCGGAGTCGCTGCGAGCAACGGGGCCCGGGCGACCGGACATCACTTCCCAGGTGATCGCGCGATAGTTCGCGCCCGTGCTACGGCCACCGCACTCGACCTGCTGCGACGAGCGATTCTGTGGCCGGAGACCGGATCTGGGTGACATGCGCACCTTCATCGGCATCGACCTGGATGAGGACGCCCGCAACGAGCTCGCTTCACTCTGCGAGGAGATCCGGAACACAGTACCGACGTGGACTCGCGAAAGATGGGTGCCGAGAGAGAACCTGCACCTTACCATGAGATTTCTCGGAGAGTTCGAACCCGACTCGATCGGTGCGCTCGTCTACGCTCTCGGCTCGGAGCTAGCCGCACACGCCCCCTTCGATCTCCCGGTCCTCGCGCCGGCAGATCCCGTACCGGGCGCCGGACGCGCGCGTATGCTATGGACCCGCTACGATGATCCGGAGAGCCGATGCGCCCGGTTGGCAGCAACCGTCGATGACGTTCTCGCCACCTTCGGCATCCCACCCGAAGAGCGGCCGTTCGCCCCACACATTACGCTCGTGAGAACCCGGCGCCCGAAGGGATTCTCCAGCGCACACGGGTTCTCCGGTTCGGTTCTCACACCGATGTCAGTGCACGAGCTTACTCTCTTCTCGAGCGTTCTCAAGCGATCGGGACCGGTCTATGACCGGATAGACCGCATCAGGCTTGGGACGCGTTGACATCGAACACGTGTTCGTGTACGGTCGTGGCGGCCCCGGGGAGTCGCCACCGAGAAGAAGGAGTGCGGTGTGATGGATTCCGAGAAGAACAAAGTCCTAGACGTCACCAAGGAGCAGATCGAGCGCAAGTTCGGCAAGGGCTCCCTGATGAAGCTGGGCGAGCACGCGGCCGTCACTCAGGTCGCTGCCATACCCACGGGGTCGCTCGCTCTCGATGCTGCTCTCGGAATCGGCGGTGTCCCGCGCGGCAGGGTCGTCGAGATCTTCGGACCGGAGTCCAGTGGCAAGACGACGCTCGCGCTCCAGATCATTGCAGAGGCACAGGCAGCCAGCGGCATCGCGGCCTTCATCGACGCCGAGCATGCGCTCGATCCGAGCTACGCCGCCCGCCTCGGCGTCGATATCGACGAGATTCTCATCTCTCAGCCCGACACCGGCGAGCAGGCACTCGAGATAGCAGACATGCTCGTTCGGAGCGGCGCCATCGATGTGATCGTCATCGACTCGGTAGCCGCACTCGTGCCCCGCGCGGAAATCGAAGGAGAGATGGGCGACGCCTCGGTCGGCTTGCAGGCCCGCCTCATGAGCCAGGCACTTCGCAAGCTCGCCGGTTCGCTCAGCCGCTCGGACACGACGTGCATATTCATCAACCAGCTGCGCGAGAAGATTGGCGTGATGTTCGGGAGCCCCGAGACCACCACCGGTGGCCGGGCTCTTAAGTTCTTCTCAACCGTTCGAATCGATATCCGGCGAATCGACTCCATCAAGCAGGGCACCGAGATCATCGGGAATCGTGTTCGCGCCAAGGTAGTGAAGAACAAGGTCGCCGCACCGTTCCGCATGGCCGAGTTCGACATCATGTACGGCACCGGTATCTCCAAAGAAGGCAACCTTATCGACCTCGGGGTGGAAGAGGCCATCCTCTCGAAGTCAGGCGCCTGGTACACGTACGGCGACGAGCGCCTCGGCCAGGGCCGCGAGGCCGCCAAGGACTTCCTGCGCGAGCATATCGAACTGCGCACCGAGATCGAGCACAAGATACGCGAACGCCTCGGACTTCCCGTCAACGGCAGCGCCCCGACCGTCGAGGTCATAGTCGACGAGAGCTGATGGGCGCGTGAACGAGGAAGTACGGGGCAGGGTAGGGATCTCGAGTCCGCGCGGGACTCATCGCGTTCGAGCTGTCTCCCTCGACGACTTTGAGCTCAGGCAGACAAGTGCCGACGCGCTCCGCCTTGCAGGAATCAATGACGGGGATGTTCTCACCGAGGCGAACATCCACCAGATGATCGACGACGCAGAGCCGCAAGCCGCGATGAACCGCGCGCTCCGGCTTCTCGGTCACCGGGAACGCTCCACTGCCGAACTGGCGGGCCGGCTTTCCGACGATGGTTATGCTGACTCAGTCATCGGCTCCGTAATCACGCGCCTTGCTGACTACGGCTACCTTGACGATGCGCGTTTCGCCGAGGACTACACCCGTGCCAAGCACTCAGCAGGGTGGGGCCGCAGGCGTATTGCAACCGGCCTTTCCGAACGTGGCGTAGACCCCGAAGTCGCCTGCCGGGCCCTCGATTCACACACACCCGAGGCAAAGGAGATCGAACGGGCGCAGGCAGCAATCGGGGCCCTCGATGTCAGCGACCGGAAGGGTTCGGCGAAGGCCCTCAGACGACTGGTATCCCGTGGTTTCTCATACGAGGTCGCCCGTGCCGCTCTCGAACGATGCACGAGGGATGCCCAAGACCTGGGATGACCTCGTGAATCTTGACACTTTTCGCTGCTAACACGTACTATAAGCGCGGCACATGTGATTCTCCGCCGCGATACGCGTGCAGCAATGCCGGCGGTTTCGCACCATGCGATCATGAACAGATGATGTGACCCGGACCGACGGTCCGGATTTGTGCATACTCGGCATATCGCATCGCGAGCAGCGTGACATCACATCTGCCGGACGCCGCGTCGTCCGGTTTCGTCTTTGAGCGGGTCTCTGTGAGTGACTGTCACGACAGTCCCATCCAGGAAACCCCGGAACCCGGACCGACCCGGCTTGGTTCGAACATGATGAGACCAGCAACGGGAAGGGAGGGCGCGCGGTGGAGTTCCTCTATGTCGTCATAGCCATCGTTGTCGGCGTCGCCCTCGGCTTTGCGATCAACAGGTTCCTCGTTCAGGATCGGACGTCACGCTCACGCGATGACGCCGAGCGCATTGTCCGGGACGCGGAGAAGCAGGCCGAGACGCTCAGGAAAGAAGCGGTCATCGAGGCCAAGGACCAGGTCTTCCGGATGAAGCAGGAGGCTGAGGTCGACGCCAAGGAGCGACGCAAGGAGCTCGGCGTCCTCGAGACCCGGCTCGCTCAGCGCGAGGAGACGATAGACCGTCGGGCCGAATCCCTCGACAAGCGCGAGCACCAGCTCTCGAGCGTCCAGGGCCAGATTGCCAAGCGCGAGAAAGACCTCGAGGACCTGATTGCCGAGGAGAGTGCGCGGCTTGAGAGCCTTGCCGGTCTGACAGCCGAGGAGGCAAAGTCTCTGCTTCTCGACCGCATCAAGGATGACGTCAAACGTGATGCGGCTGCTTACATCCGCGAGGCTGAGACCCACGCCCGTGAAGAAGCCGACAAGAAGGCACGCAACATCGTCGGCATCGCGATTCAGCGTGTCGCCGCCGACCACACCGCAGAGTCAACTGTTTCGGTCGTCCACATCCCGTCGGACGACATGAAGGGCCGAATCATCGGCCGTGAGGGTCGCAACATCCGGGCCTTCGAACAGCTGACCGGAATCAACCTCATCATCGACGACACCCCCGAGGCGGTCATCCTCTCGAGCTTCGACCCCGTGCGTCGCGAGATCGGCCGCATCACGCTCGAGTCGCTCATACAGGACGGCCGGATTCACCCCGCCCGCATCGAGGAGATGTTCAACAAGGCCGAGGCTCTTGTTTCCCAACAGATCCACGAAACCGGCGAGCAGGCTGCGTTCGATGCCGAGGTCCACGGTCTGCACGCAGAACTGATTCGAATGCTCGGGCGCCTGCGCTACCGCACCTCGTACGGCCAGAACGTCCTCAAGCACTCGCTGGAGGTCTCGCACCTCGCCGGTGTCATGGCCGCCGAACTCGGTGTCGACGTCAGGCTGGCCAAGCGGGCCGGTCTCCTGCACGACCTCGGCAAGGCAATCGATCACGAGATCGAGGGCCCTCACGCCATCATCGGAGCCGACCTCGCACGCCGGATGAACGAGCCCAAGACGGTGCTCCACTGTATCGAGGCCCATCATGGCGATGTCGAACCGGCCACCGTGGAAGCGGTTCTCGTCCAGGCAGCCGACGCCATCTCCGCCGCCCGCCCCGGTGCACGGCGTGAGACTCTCGAGAGCTACATCAAGCGTCTCGAGAAGCTCGAGGCGGTGGCACAGTCCCACACCGGTGTCGAGAAGTGCTACGCCATGCAGGCAGGCCGCGAGATACGCGTCATGGTGCAGCCGGACCAGATCAGCGACTCCGACTCCGTCGTCCTTGCGCGCGACATCGCGAAGCAGATCGAAGAGGAGCTCGAGTACCCCGGCCAGATCAAGGTCATGGTCATCAGGGAGAGCCGGGCGGTCGACTACGCCAAGTAGCCCTGCGTCTGCTACGATTCAAGGCGGCTACCAGCCATGTGCAAGAAGGCCGCGCGACGCGGCCTTCTTCGCGTACCGAGACCATACGCCGACGGTATAGACTATGGACATGAGTGATAACGACAACCTGCTGGACTTCGTAGGAGCGGTCTCAGGCGAGGCCTACCTGAAGGTCGAGGAGAACCTCGGCGAAGGTTTCGTGCGCCTGCGTACCTCAGAGGCCGAACGGCGCCAGGCCAAGCACGACATCCGCTCCGTAGAAGACATCGTGGTCGAACTCCTGCGCAATGCGCGCGATGCGCACGCGCAGAGGATCTTCATCGCAACGACCCGCGAAGGCGACCAGCGGCTCCTCACCATGATTGATGACGGTGTCGGCATACCCTCCAGCCACCACGAGGCGGTTTTCGAGCCCCGCGTCACCTCGAAGCTCGACACGATGGTGATGGACCGCTGGGGCGTGCATGGCCGCGGCATGGCGCTCTTCTCCGTGAGAGCGAGTACCGCCACGTGCCGCATCGCTGCATCCGACACGCACCGGGGCACCGCGGTGACCCTCTTCGCCGAGAACGCACTCCTGCCCGAACGCGCCGACCAGTCAAGCTGGCCGACCGTGGAGCGCAACGAGAACGGGCTCCTTCGCGTGAGCCGCGGTCCGCATAACATCATCAGGCGCGTGCTCGAGTTCGCATGCGAACACCCCGAGCTCGATGTCTACCTCGGCTCGCCGGCCGAGGTAGCTGCGACTCTCTGCTCTGTCGCTCGTGCCACGCTCGACACGTCTGAGCTGCTCTTCTGTGACGCACCCGAACGCTTTCCTGTCTGGCAGCGCCCCGCATCGGCCTGCGACGCATCAGATTTCGTCACTATTACGTCCACTCTCGGCCTCCCGCTCTCGGAGCGCACCGCACACCGAATCCTCGCCGGGGAGCTCGCTCCCGTCAAGACCGTGCTCTCCCAGGTCCAGGTGGAGGAGGAACCTCCAGCCGCTCCGGCGCCGGACATCTACCGGGACCGCAGGAGCCTCAAGATCCACCACGCCGACCTTGCACGGTTCAAGCAGGACCTGACTCGCGCCTTCGATGATCTTGCCGAGCGCTACTACCTCCACCTTAAGGGCGAGCCAAAGGTGAACATCACGCGAGACGGCATCCGCGTGCGTTTTGAGGTCGACAAAGAGGAGTAAACGTTCTGCCAGCGGTTCTGCGCTATAATCGACGCATGGACCCCGGTGTGCACTCCAGTGTCCGCGCACTCAGACCGATACCTTATCGAGCAGCACACGACGCAGCAGCTATGCCAGCAGAGGAGCACCAGTGGAAGTGCTTAAGGTCTCTAGCAAGTCCAACCCGAACTCCGTCGCGGGCGCGCTCGCTGGGATCATCCGCGAACAAGGACCGGTAGAAATCCAGACGGTGGGAGCCGGAGCGCTCAACCAGGCTATCAAAGCCATCGCCATCGCACGGGGTTTCATCGCACCATCCGGCATGGAACTCACGTGCGTACCTGCATTCGCAGACATCATGATCGACGGTGAGGAACGCACTGCCATCAGGCTTCTCGTCGAGCCGAGGGACATGCACCGCTAGCACTGCCGGGGGTGGAGTGTGCGTTTCGATCTGCACGTACATACCGCCGCCTCTGACGGGACGCTTTCTCCGGCAGACGTCGTGCGTCGGGCCGCCGCGCAAAGCCTGGTCGCCGTCGCTATCACCGACCATGACTCGGTCGAGGGTGTGGCCGAGGCCCTCGAGACCGCCGCCGCCCTTGGCGCCACCGTATCAGTGATACCCGGCGTCGAACTCTCTGCCGTTCACGAGGGTCGGGACGTGCACATCCTTGGTTACTTCGTGAACCACACCGACCCGGATCTGCGCACACACCTCGCAGACCTGCGAACTGCGCGTCTTAACCGTGCCAGAACCATCGTAGAGGCGCTGGCTGCGGCGGGCTATGAGGTTTCTCTCGATGAGGTTATGGACCTTTCGGATGGCGGCGCTGTGGGCCGTTCACACGTTGCCCGGGCCCTCGTCCACCGGGGGCACGCCGCGGACGTCTCCGACGCGTTCAGGCGGCTTCTCGGGCGCGGACGACCCTTCTATGTGCCGAAGGACGTGCGCACACCCTCGGAGGTCCTGCGCGTCATCTTGGATGCCACCGGCATCCCTGTACTGGCCCACCCCGGAGTAACTGGCGTGGATGACCTGATACCGGCACTCGTCGCCGAGGGCCTCGCCGGCCTCGAGGCCTATCACTCCGAACACGGTCCTGAGGAGCGTGAGCGCTATAGCGCGCTCGCAGCCAAACTCGGGCTGCTCGCGACTGGTGGCACCGACTACCACGGCCCAACCGCACCCAACCCGTCGCTCGGGAGCGTAGACATGCCAGACTCCGTGCTTGCCGCTCTCCTCAAGGCTGCCGGAGTACCTGCCGTTCATCCGCTAGCCCCGCGCAGCTGATACGCAATCTGGCGGGGCGCAAAATCGGTACCGGACCATGCTACACTCGTCCGGCTATGAGAGAGACCTACCTGGTGCGCACCTTCGGGTGCCAGATGAACAAGCACGACTCCGAGCGCGTCGCAGGGATGTTGCGCGCTGCCGGGATGCGCCCCGCTCATAAGCTCGAAGACGCTGACGTCGTCGTCTTCATGACGTGTTGCGTTCGCGAGAATGCCGACGAGCGTCTCCGCGGCCAGGTCGCCTCATTGAAGAGCGTCAAGACTGCGCGCGAAGGCCGACAGACCATCGCGGTCGGAGGGTGTATCGGCCAGCGAGACGGTGAGCGCCTGCTCCAGCAGCTGCCCCACGTCGACGTTGTCTTCGGGACGCACAACGTGTCGCATCTCCCGTCCCTGATCGATGCGTCGCGTGCCGCGCGAGGCGCGGTCGTCGAGGTACTTCACTCCTCTGGCGAGTTCACGAGCGATCTGCCCGCCGAGCGCGAGCACCCGTGGCACGCATGGGTGCCCATCACGATCGGCTGTGACAACTTCTGTTCGTACTGCATCGTCCCTTATGTCCGAGGACGCGAACGATCGCGACCTCTCGAGCAGATCGTCGCCGAGTGCAGGCGGCTGGCAGGCGAAGGTGTAGTCGAGGTGACGCTCCTCGGCCAGAACGTGAACTCATACGGGCGGGACCTCTACGGTTCGCCCCGCTTCGCCGAAGCACTGCGTGCGGTCGCGAAGACCGGCATCGAGCGAATCCGGTTCGCTACCAGCCATCCCAAGGACCTTTCCGACGAGACCATCACCGCGATGACCGAGATCGCCCAGGTCGCCCGCTCGCTGCATCTGCCTGTACAGTCAGGTTCCGACCGCATACTTGCGGCGATGAACCGCGGCTACACGAAGCGCTCTTACCTCGACCTGGTCGGGCGGCTCTACGACGCTATGCCCGACCTCGCCCTTTCCACCGATGTCATCGTGGGCTTCCCTGGCGAGACCGAGCAGGACTTCCTCGACACTCTCGACGTTGTCGAGCAGGCCCGCTACGACCAGGCCTTCACCTTCATCTACTCGCCGAGGGAGGGGACCCCCGCAGTATCGCTGAGCAACGCGGTCCCTCGTCCGGTCGCACAGGAGCGCTTCGACCGACTGGTGGAGATGGTCCAGCGCTCGGCGTTTGAGAAGAACAGGGCGCTTGTCGGCAGCGTACAGCCGGTGCTCTTCACCGGTATCTCCAAACGCGACGCAGCCGTGCTCTCGGGGCGCAGCGTGGGAAACAAAGTCGTGCACGTGCCCCTCGCCGCTGGAGAGAGCGCCGGGGAGTTCGAGGGGCGGTTCGCGGCGGTGAGGATCATCGAGGCCCAGACCTGGTTTCTGAGCGGGTACATTCTCGATGGAGCAGCGGCGCCCCAAACGGATCCAGACACCCTCTAAGCCGCTGAGGAGGCTCGACGTGAGTTCACCGATACTCGGGATCATCGCGCCTCACCCTCCGATCATGGTACGGGGGGTCGGAGGTGCGCGAAGCGACGTGACCGCCGCGTCAGTCGAGGCGATGCGCACGGCGGCGACCGCGCTTCAACGCTTCTCGCCGGACACCCTCGTAGTCATCTCACCGCACACTCCAGCGCTCTCAGACGCGTTCACCGTGGACACGAGTCCCCGTACCGCTGGCACCCTCGCGAACTTCGGAGCACCACGTTCCGGCATCGCGGCGCGCACGGATACCGAATTCGCCGAACGGCTCCTCGAGCACCTCGATGCGGCGGGCATCCCCGCGCTCTCCCGAACAGTCCACCCGGGACTCCAGCCGGGCGTGCTCGACCACGGCGTGCTTGTTCCTTTGAGTTTTCTCGACCCTGAAGGCGCGCTTCCTCTCGTGAACTTGTCACTGTCCGGCCTCTCCTTCGAGCAGCACCGTCGGCTCGGCTCGGCAGTGACCGAGGTTGCGATGGCGCTCGGACGCCGTATCGCGTTCCTCGCAAGCGGAGACCTCAGCCACCGCCTGACGCCTGACGCACCGGCGGGATACTCACCGCGCGGTAAGGACTTCGACCAGCTGGTCGTCGACCACGTTCGCCGGAGCGACCTGGACGGACTGCTTCACGTGGATCGCCAGCTCGCGGAGGTAGCAGGGGAGTGCGGATTGCGTTCGCTGGTGACTCTCTCCGGCGTCCTCCCGGGTGCGCCGGCGCGCGTGCTGGCCTACGAGGGACCCTGGGGCGTCGGCTATCTCACCGCACTCGTCGGCGATACGAGCAAGACTCCTGGGGTGCGTGCCGAAGCCGAAACGGAGTCCGTTGGTCAGAAGGGCGGCAGGGCCGCTGACGAAGAGCACGAGCTCGTGAAGCTCGCGCGCTCGGCGATCTCCGACCGTATCGAACGAGGTGTCGAGCCGACCCCCGAACCTCTCAGTGACCCCTCACTGCCTCCTCGCGCCGGCGCGTTCGTGAGCCTTCATCTCGACGGACAACTGCGGGGCTGTATCGGCACGATACTCCCCACGCAGCCCACACTCGCAGAGGAGGTCGTCAGGAACGCCATCCAGGCCGCGACGGCTGACCCGCGCTTCCCGACAGTCTCCGTGGAGGAGGTGCCGCTTCTCGAGGTAAAGGTCGACATCCTGCATCCCCCCGAGGAATGCTCCTTCGCCGACCTCGACCCCTCGGACTACGGTGTCATCGTCTCCTGCGGGTGGCGCTGCGGACTGTTGCTGCCCGATCTCGACGGTGTGGACTCCGCAGCCCAGCAGGTCGACATCGCGCGCCGCAAGGCAGGCATCGGACCTGACGACCCCTGTAGCCTGGAACGATTCCGTGTCGACCGTTACACCTAAGTCCGACATTCCGACACGCGTCATCGCAATCGTCGGACCGACCGCCGTCGGCAAGACCGAGCTCGCCGAACACCTGGCTGCCTCACTCGGCGGCGAGATCGTCTCGGCAGACTCCATGCAGGTGTACAGGGGCATGGATATCGGGACCGCCAAGCCTCGCGTCGCTGAACGGCGCGTGCCCTACCACTGCCTCGACCTCGTCGATCCCGGTACACCATTCAGTGCGGCGCTCTTCCAGCAGGCCGCACGGGACGTAATCGCACGGATAGATGCGGCCGGCCGGATGCCCGTCGTCTGCGGAGGCACCGGCCTCTACGTCCGTGCCGCACTCGACGATTGGGAGTTTCCCGGCGGTGAGACGGCAACTCCGGAGCGGGACGCCCTCGTGCGTGAAGCGGAGAGCATCGGCGCGCAAGCTCTGCACACCCGTCTCGCGGCTGTGGATGAGGCAGCAGCGAAGCTCATCCACCCCTCGAACGTTCGGCGAACCATCCGCGCCCTCGAGATGGCGTCCCGGGGGGGCTCCTACGCCACGCAGGCCGAACGCTTCTCGGTTCGCCAGAGCATCTACGACGCAGTATTTCTGGGCCTGACGATGGAGCGAGAGGCCCTCTACCGCTGCATTGACGCACGCGTCGACAACATGATCGGGCTGGGACTCCTCGGCGAGGTCGAATCGCTCCTCCGGGCTGGATTCCGCGACGCTCTTACCGCAGCACAAGCGATCGGCTACAAAGAGCTCGTGCCAGTGGTGGAGTCTGGTGCAGATCTTGCCGGGGCGGTCGCGGATATCAAGCAGGCAACACGGCGGTACGCGAAGCGACAGCTCACCTGGTTCCGTTCGGACCCACGCATCCGCTGGCTCGATGCGACCGACCGCTCTGCCGATAAGCGTGCCGAGGTGGCGCGCGGACTGATAGAATCCGATGGACCGTCGACCGGCACGCCCGCACCAGACACGTGGCGGCTGCTGACACCCTGAAACACGAAGGAGAAGTCGATGCTCCTTGAGTTCACGAAGATGCACGGTCTCGGAAACGACTTCATCGTCGTCGATGACCTCGACGAGACCCTCGACCTCGCCCCTGAAGCAGTCGTGTGGCTCTGCCACCGCAACTTCGGTATCGGAGCCGACGGCCTCATTCTCGTGCGTCCTTCGTCAGCACCCGAAGCCGACTTCTTCATGCTCTACTACAACTCCGACGGCACGACCGCTGAGATGTGCGGCAATGGCGTCCGGTGCTTCGCGAAGTACCTGGTCGACCGCGAGCTGATTGCCGAGGACGCAACCAGTATCCGCATTCAGACCCTCGGCGGGGTCAAACCCATCACCGTCGCGCGTGACGATGACGGGCTCATGATGAAGGCGACGGTCGACATGGGCGAACCCGTCCTCGAGCCCGCTCGGATACCGGTCAACCTGCCCGGGGAACGAGTGATCGGTCAGGGAATCACTACAGCAGCAGGGGAGTTCTCGGTCACTGCCGTTTCCATGGGCAACCCCCATGCAATCATCTGGGTGGATGACGTCGACTCCGCTCCGGTGGAGAGTGTAGGCCCGCTCATCGAGACCGATCCCATCTTCCCCGCGAAGACTAACGTCGAGTTCGCCCAACCGGTCGGCCGCGGGCACATCCGGTTGCGCGTCTGGGAGCGGGGTGTCGGCGAGACCCTGGCGTGTGGCACCGGGGCGTGCGCTACGGTCGTCGCCGCGGTCCTTGCCGGTCATACAGACCGCGAGGTGACCGTCGAACTGCCTGGTGGGGAACTCGTCATCCGCTGGGACAGCGATGCGCACGTCTACATGACCGGACCGGCGGTCGAGGTGTTCCGTGGAAGCGTCCGCATAGGCGAGGAGAATACCATCTCCGCATGACACTCTTACCTCCACCGCGGCGTGACTCAAACACCGGTGCGATATCCTTGAACCGGACACTTCGCATCTGACACTTTGCTACCATGTCCCGAACACACCGGCGAAGCCGGTGCCCAACCGGAACGCCGAATCGCACCACGACCTGAAGGGGATGGACGCACTGTGAGGACCGCCCAGCGCATCGCCGAGCTTCCACCGTACCTGTTCGCCGAGATCGACAGGAAGAAGGAGGCAAAGCAGGCGCAGGGCATCGACGTCATCTCGCTCGGTATCGGTGACCCCGACACGCCCACGCCTGACCGTATCGTCGACGCGATGGCCGGGGCCATCCGTAACCCCGCCAACCATCAGTACCCGAGCTACTACGGCGCTAAGCGCTACCGCGACGCCTGCGCCGAATGGATGGGTCGTCGCTTCGGCGTGAAGGTCGACCCTGATGACGAGATCCTCGCGCTCATCGGTTCGAAAGAGGGGATCGCGCACATCTTCCTCGCCTTCGTGGACCCGGGTGACTACACGCTCGTGCCAGGCTGCGGCTACCCCGTCTACCACACGGGCGGCATCCTCGCCGGAGGGCTCACGCACTGGATGCCCATGACCGAGAAGAACGGCTTCCTCGCCGACTTCGAGTCCACCCCGGCCGACGTGCTTGCCAGGGCCAAGATGATGTTCCTCTCGTATCCGAACAACCCGACCTCGGCAACCGCCACCCCCGAGTACTTCGATCGGGCGATTGAGTTCGCGCGCGAGCATGACCTGCTCATCATCCACGACAACGCGTACTCCGAGATCGGCTTTGACGGCTACACGCCGCCGAGTTTCCTCGAGCGACCTGGCGCGAAGGACGTCGCCATCGAGCTCTTCAGCTGCTCCAAGGCGTACAACATGACCGGGTGGCGTGTCGCTTTCGCCGCAGGCAACGCGACCGCCATCAAGGCGCTCGGCACCGTCAAGTCCAACATCGACTCAGGCGTGTTCACCGCCGTCCAGGACGCGGCCATCGAGGCCATGCTGGGGCCGCAGGAGGTCGACGAGCTGTCCGCTTTCTACCAGCGTCGCCGCGACCTCGTCATCACCGCCCTGGATAAGATCGGCCTGAAGGCACTCACCCCCAAGGGAACCATCTACGTGTGGGCCCGTGTGCCCGACGGGTACACATCGGCAGGGTTCGCCGAGAAGGTGCTCGAGGAGGCCAACGTCATCGTCGCGCCGGGCAACGCCTACGGGCCGAGCGGCGAGGGCTTCGTCCGTATCAGCCTCGCTACCCCGGACGACCGCCTCGAGGAGGCCATCGCCAGAATCGAGGCCATGCTCTGAGGATGGTGCATCCATGAGCGGGCGTTCACGCCCACCCGAGTGGGAACGCGACGACACCAGGCCCCGCGCCATTCTCGTCGGCGTTGACCGGGGTGCTAGCGAGTGGCCCATTGAGGAGTCCCTTGCCGAGCTTGAGCGACTTACGTACACGGCGGGAATCGACGTCGTCACCACCGCTACCCAGCGCCTCGACAAGGCCAATCCCCGAACGTTCATCGGTGTCGGCAAAGCCGAGGAAGTGGCGTTGCTTGCTGGATCCGAGGACGCGGACATCGTCATCTTCGATGACGACCTGACACCGCGCCAGCAGGCCAACCTCGAGGGCCTCCTGCCTGACGCACGGGTGTTCGACAGAACCGCGCTCATCCTCGAGATCTTCGCGATGCATGCCGTCAGCCGTGAAGGTAAACTTCAGGTTGAGCTTGCACAACTCGAGTACCTCCTCCCGCGCCTGCGTGGCATGTGGGGGCATCTCGTACGTGAGCGTCTCGGCGGCGGTCGGGGAGCACGATTCGGTGCCGGCGAATCGCAGCTTGAGACCGACCGCCGTCTCGCACGCAAGCGCATCGCCAATCTCAAGCGTGAACTCCGGCACGTCTCTGCCGCTCGGGAGACGCAGCGCAAGGCCCGGTCGGGCAGTGGAGTATTCCGTGTTGCCCTGGTCGGTTACACGAATGCAGGGAAGTCCTCCCTGCTCAACGCGCTCACTGGAGCCGGTGTGCTCGCGTACGACATGCTCTTCGCGACGCTCGACTCGACCACACGACGTCTCACACTGGCAGATGGTCGGGAGATCACTCTCACCGATACCGTCGGTTTCATCAACAAGCTGCCTCATGGTCTCGTAGAAGCGTTCAAGTCGACGCTCGACGAGGTTCGTGAGGCCGATTTGCTGCTACACGTCGTCGACGCCTCCCACGTACAGGCAGAGGCCCAGATGACAGCGGTAGACATCGTGCTGAAGGAGATCGATGCGAGCGCGCCTCCACGCGTGCTCGTCCTGAACAAGATCGACCGCCTCACAGATGAGGACCGCATCCGGATGGCCTCACGTCACCCGGATGCGGTGTTGTTGTCCGCAGTGAGCGGGAAGGGCATCGAGACTCTGCTCGAAAGACTTGCGGCGGAAGCGGCGAGGGGCAGCACCACGATGACGGTGCTTGTGCCCTACACGCACGGCGAGCTCGTGCGACTGGCACACGAGAAGACGCATCTCGTGAGCGAGCGACACACGCCGGAGGGGACACAGCTCGTCATGCAGGTGCCCCCGGCGGTGGTTCCGAGCTTCTCCGAGTACGAGATAAGCGCTGACGCGTCAGGGAGCGGATCTGCGGAGGTAAATCCGTGAGCGGTTCTGACGACGGACCATCCAGCTTCAGATACGTCGGAAGAGCGCAACGACCTTGCCGAGAATCCTCACCTCACGCGCGTAGATGGGCTCAAGGGCGGCGTTCTCCGGCTGAAGGCGCACCCGATCGGCCTCCTTGTAGAACCGCTTCACCGTCGCATCGTCTTCGATGAGGGCGACCACGATGTCTCCGTCCGACGCCGTGTTCTGCTGGCGGACGACGACGTAGTCCCCGTCGAGGATTCCTGCCTCGATCATGGAGTCACCTCGCACCCGCAGGATGAAGGTCGATTCATCGGCCATCTCTGCGGGCAGCGACATCGTGGCTTCGATGTTCTCCGCAGCAAGCAGGGGAGCACCGGCGGCCACCTGCCCGACCAGGGGGACGGCCCGCACCGCGCCGTAGTCGATCGCCCGGTCGGTGTCCCGGTAGTCGAGGACCTCGAGCGCTCTGGGCTTGGATGGATCGCGCCGCAGGAACCCCTTGTCCTCAAGCGCTGCCAGATGCGAGTGAACCGTCGATGACGATGACAATCCGACAGCCTCACCGATCTCACGCACGGAGGGGGGAAATCCCCGCCGGTGGATCTCGGCGCGGATGAAGTCGAGTATCTGCCTCTGACGGTCGGTCAGCTCACGCTTGTAGGACATCGTGTCCCCCTCGCAACCGAAAGCATGTTCGACTGCAGTGTATTACATCGCTTGCGGCAGGTGCAAACATGCGTTCGCCTCAGTCATTGCAATCGAACACATGTTTGGTATAGTGAGCACGAACATGTGTTCGCTTCGGATGTCAGACCCGGGTTCTACAGTTGCTTCACACACCGGAATCCACAGCAGGAGGGGACAGGGATGGGCACACAGAGTGCCGCAGGGGACCATCACCAGCACTTCACACGTCGCACGTCAGCGAGCAGGTCATGTCCTCGTATTGCGGTTTCAGTACATACTCGTAAGTTTTGCGTCGCTTTGGAGTGGGTTGCCCTGGCCGTTCTGGCTATCTCCCTCGTTTCGGCCTCGGTCACCCTCGCGACGAGGAGCCTCCCGGACGAGATTCAGACACGTCCGGTCAGAATCGAGCGGGGAGACTCCCTGTGGAGCGTCGCAGCCGCGTACCCGGTCGACGGATTGAGCACGGCCGAAACCGCAGACCTCATACGCCGGGCCAACGGGATGCAAGGCTCTGCTGTCTACGCGGGACAGCTGATTCAGGTTCCGGACACTACCGCATCCCAGCGGTCTCTTGCCCAGCGGTAATCTACTGGCACTGACCCGGAAGAGGTATGTCGATTCTGGGAATAGCCCGATTATCCCGTTGTAGCCGCTACATATAGTGTGCTAGGCTCACCCATAGCCAAGATATAGGGGTGAGACGATGCGGTGTCCGTTCTGCGGTCACGGTGAGACCAAGGTCGTCGACTCGCGTGTATCTGAGTCCCAAGATGCTATTCGGCGACGGCGCGAGTGTCTCGCGTGCGAGAAGCGTTTCACCACTTACGAGCGGCGCGAGGAGATGCCGCTCATGGTATCCAAACGTGATGGTTCGACCGAGCCGTTCGAGCGCGGCAAACTCCTCCGAGGTCTAATCGTCGCCACCGCGAAACGCGATGTTTCCACCGAGCAGCTCGAGAGCCTCATCGATGATATCGAGTCGGAACTGCACAACGAGTTCCGCTACGAGATTGATTCGAAGGTGCTCGGTGACATGGTCCTCGAGCGCCTGAAACGCCTCGACAAGGTCGCCTACGTGCGCTTCGCATCCGTCTACAAGTCCTTCGAAGACGTGGACGAGTTCACCTCGGAGTTGCGCGGCCTGAAACGCTGAATTGGGGTTGGTTCCGCACGTGCGGAATGAGTGAGGGTGGGAGAACACTATGGTCATGGAACGTATCGTCAACGTCATCAAGCCTGCAGCATCCGAATCGGGTGCTAACGCCACAGACATCGCACTCCTCGTTTCGACGAACTCCCGTCAGGAGATTGACTCCTGGGACCGGACCCGCATCTCTAACTCGCTCGTCAAAGAGGCTGGCATAGCGTCCCACGTGGCAGCGGAGATCGCCTTGGCGGTTGAAGACCGGATCGACCGCACGAACCTCATGACCGTTACCACTGCAATCATCCGCGAGATGGTCGATCTCGAGCTGCTCGAGAGGGGCATGACCCTCGCACACAGGCGTCACAGCCACCTCGGCTTGCCGATGTGGGACGTAGAGCAGATCATCACGAATGCCAGCAAGGAGAACTCGAATACTACGCACAACCCAGAGTCAGTAAACCTCACGATCGCGGAGACCATCCTCAAGGAGTTCGCACTCCGCCGGGTCTTCACCGAGGACGTCGCCGAAGCCCACTACGTGGGCGACATCCACCTTCACGACCTCGGCTTCATCATCCGGCCTTACTGTGGGGGCCACAGCCTCGAGTACATCAAGAAGTTCGGCCTCAACCTTCCTAACATCACGAGCGTCTCGAAGCCGGCCAGGCATGCCGAGGTCCTCATCGGCCACATGGTCAAGATGGCGAGTGCCCTTCAGGCGCACTACGCGGGCGCTGTGGGCTGGGAGGCAGTGAACATCTTTCTCGCGCCCTACCTCGAAGGCAAGAGCGACGAAGAGATGGACCAGCTCGCACAGATGCTCATATTCGAGTTCAACCAGCTCGCCGGGGCCCGTGGCAGCCAGGTCGTCTTTACGGATTTCAACCTCTACTACAACGTTCCACGCCACTTCGCCGACACCCCGGCGATCGGCCCGGGCGGAACCTATACAGGCAAGACCTACAAGGAGTACGAGAGTGAGGCGCAGCGGTTCCTCACCGCGATGATGCACGTCTATATGCGCGGAGATGCGACCGGCAAGACCTTCGTCTTCCCCAAGCCGCTGCTGCACATCAGTGAGGACTTCTTCGCCAGCTCCGGCCACGAGGAGTTCTTCGACCTCGCGTGCGCGGTCGCCAGCCACCAGGGAATCACCTACTTCGTCTTCGATCGCGGGGACGAGGTCACGGTTTCGCAGTGCTGTAGGCTCAAGCTTAAGTTGAGCCACGAGCAGCTCAATGAGACTTCCACTCCCGAAATCATGCGATTCTCGGCGCTTCAGAACGTGACCATCAACCTTCCGAGGATCGCCTACAAAGCGAGCGGCAACGACCAGGCGCTCTTCATGGAAGTCAACCGGGCGCTCGAGCTCGTCGCAAAGGCGCATCTTCAGAAGCTCGAGTTCATCCGCGGCCTGGTGGAGCTGGGCGACGAGGGGCCCCTCGGCCTGCTTACCCAGGATATCGACGGCCAACCGTACCTGAAGATGAACCGTCTCACGTACCTCGCCGGGCTCATCGGACTGAACGAGCTCGTGCAGTTCCATACCGGTGAGCAGCTCCATGAATCCGACGAGGCGCTTCGCTTCGGCCTGAAGGTTATCTCGGCAATGAACTTGAAGTGTCGCGAGCTCTCCGAGCGCCACGGCATCAACATGGTGCTCGAGGAGAGCCCGGCTGAGTCTGCCGGCTACCGCCTCGCCAGACTCGACACGAAGTACTGGCCGACCCAGACGGCCTCCGTCGTGAAGGGCGACCCTACAGGTGACACCTACTACTACACCAACTCCGTCCACCTGTCCGTTGAGGCTGACGTGGACTACATTGACCGGGTCGAGAAGCAGTCTCGCTTCCACCCGCTCATCGAGGCCGGCGCCATCGTCCATGTGTGGCTCGGCGAGAACGAACCCGACCCCGCCGCAATCAGGTCCTTCGTCGAGCGCACCTTCCGCAACACCCAGTGTTCCCAGATCGCCTTCAGCCCCGAGTTCACCGTATGCGAGTCATGTCAGCGAACAACTCGCGGGCTGAAGATGCAATGCTCACTCTGCGGTTCGATGGACGTCTACGGCGTCACCCGTATCGTCGGCTACTTCAGCAAGATCCAAACGTGGAACCACAGCAAAGTGGGCGAGCTCTACGACCGGGTGCGGACCGGACTCGAGCACGGCTGATGTCGGACTTCGAGATATGGTCTGACCAGAGAATCGACGAGGAGGAGCGTTGAACATCAAGTTGTTCGTCAAAGACCACTGCCCTCGCTGCCCCGCAGCAAAGAGAGTCTGCGAAGGGCTCGATACCGTCGAGGTCTTCGATGTGACCAGCGTCGACGGGCTAGCCGAGGCCTCGTTCTACGGCGTTCTCGCCACACCTACCGTACTGGTGATAGACATACACGGCCGGGAGATCGCAGGATGGCGCGGAGAACCCCCCGAACGTGTGGCGCTCATGGAGGTGCTCGCGCAGTGACACTGGGCCCGGCTACCACCATGATCTCCGCCTACGAGCTCGAAGCGTGTCCCTCTAGCCGTGTCGTCGGCTTCATCCCCACCGGCATGATTGACTGGCCCGGGAAGGTGGCCTCGACCCTCTTCCTCGCGGGCTGCCCCATGCGCTGTCCCTATTGCCACAATCCTGACCTGCTCGATGCCCAACCCGTTCCGGACTCCTGGGCGGGACTGCTCTCACATCTCTCGCTCCGCCGTGGGTGGCTCGACGGCGTAGTGGTGACCGGCGGCGAGCCCACTGCGGCTCCCGACCTGATCGATATCCTCGAGATCTTTGCCGCCAGGGGTATACCTGTGAAACTCGATACGAATGGGACATCCCCGCAGCTGCTGGGACACGTCCTTGAAGCGGGACTGGTCGAGTACGTCGCTCTCGACATCAAGACCCTGCCCGATCGCTACGACCGGATCGGGCCACCCGATGCGGATGAGGCCTTTCTGGCGAGCATCGAGATCGTTCTAGCGTCGGGCGTCGCGCACGAGTTTCGCACCACCGTGTATCCGCCCCTGATCGCGACGGCCGAACTACCTGAGCTTGCGAAGCTCGTGGCAGGGGGCGATCTCTACGTGCTGCAGCAGTTCCGGCCAGAGCGCACGCTGGATCCGGCCGCAGTCAGCGTCACACCTGCCTCTCCCGAGGAGATCACCTCTGCTGCCGCGGCTTGCACCAGTTACCTTCCCACGACAACGAGAGGGGTTTGAGCGGCCTCGTGCGCCTCGAGATCAGACGCACCGACACCGGGCTACCTCTACCGGCCTATGCTCACGCGGGTGACGCTGGCCTGGATCTCTATGCGGCTGATTCGGTCACGCTTGAGCCGTTTCGCAGGAGCCTCGTGCCGACAGGCATCGCGGTTGCCATCCCGGAGGGCTATGCGGGTTTCGTCCAGCCGCGCAGCGGCCTGGCCGTTCGCCACGGCCTCACGCTGGTCAACACCCCCGGCCTCATCGACAGTCACTACCGGGGCGAGATCAAGGTCATTGCCATCAACCTCGACCCCGAAACGCCCATCACCATCGCCCGGGGTGACAAGATAGCCCAGCTTGTCATCCAGCCCGTTGCCCGCGTCGAACTCGTCGAGGTCGAAACCCTCGACCAGACGACAAGAGGGGAGGGCGGCTTTGGCAGCACCGGGGTGTAATCACCCGCGTGTACGGGTCGCCGCACTGCTGATCATCAATGGGAAGGTCCTTCTCGTGAGGCACCTCAAAGACGGTCGTAGATACCATCTGCTGCCCGGTGGAGGCGTCGAAAGGGGAGAGACCCTTCGCGATGCGCTCATCCGGGAGATCGCCGAGGAGACCGGGCTAATCGCCGACGTCGGCCGTCCGTTGTTGCTGAATGACACCGTCGACCCGTCCGGCACACGTCACCTGGTGAACATCACATTCAGTGCGGCGGTCACCGGCGGGCAACTCACCGCTGCATCTGTCGACGAGCGTATCGAAGGTCTTGATCTCGTGGACCCCTCTGACCTCGACTCTCTCGACCTGCGCCCCCCAATCGCTGCCCAACTCGCTCAGGCGATAGAGGTGGGCGACTCCTACCAGGCTACGTACCTCGGACCCCTCTTCGCCGAGGAGTGATAGGTTTACATAAGAACGTCTTCGTCGATGAGCCCTCTCTGGCTCTCTCGTGCCTCATACCCGTAACGCTGATAATGTATCTTATGGTAAGTCGCGATTAGGAAGCACCGGACGTGCTCTACCCTGCCTGGTGAGAGCTCTCGTCGTGTGGAAGTGGTATCGAAACCGCGAGGGGTACCGCGTCCGGACTGCGGCTAGGACCCGCTCAGGTAGCGCTCCTCGAAGCCGGACTTGGTAAGGTCCAGCAAGTCCTCCTCGGCAGCGTCCAGGAACTCGCGAGCTTCATCGGGATCGGCAAAGCGCGCCAGCTCGCACACGGTTTCACGCTCGTCCAGCGTGACGGCCTCGACAGCCCATTCCTCACGTTCCTCCAGGCGCTCAGACGGCGGAGAGCGGTACAGGATGTCGTCACGCCACTGGAAGTCAGGCTCGTCGGTCGCGTCGTAGCGCGTCAAGCGGAGCCGATAGAACTCTGATGCTGCCCCGATAATCCTGCCCACAGGTGATCACGCACGCCTTTCATGACAGGAATTCACTGCTGCACTTCGGTGTATTGCGGACTGGCGGACACGTAGCCTTCGACGCCGTTGTCATCCCTGACGTGATGCCACCCGTCACTCGTCCCGAGGTGCTGGAGGCGGGTCCCGCGCCCAAGCCCACGGATGAGCCCCCCCTCGCGCGACGGCTCCTTGCGGAAATTGAGACCCTCAATCAGCACGACTACTGTCGCGCTCGTGACAACCGGGGGCTCGTCGGCGGACTCCGCCGGCGGCGCGGCAGAATCCTCGGCAGCTGCGCCATCGGGTGTCGGCGTCGTCTCAGCAACAGGCACTACGGGAGCCTCACCCCGACGGTAATCGCTCCACCAACCGTTCACGAGGAATACGAGTGCGAGCAGAACGACGACGCCGAGTGCGGCGCGCGCGATGCGACCCACACCACTCATATGTACAGCCCTCCACCGTAGACAGCAGCCTCATCGAGCTCGAAGCGCTCGGACGCCTCTGTGACCTTAGCATCAGCAGCCTCGAAGGCCTCGACCACGCGGGTGATATTGACGTTGGCCAGTGACGAGAACACCGCATCGGGGTCTGCCGTCTCCCCTACCCTGCCGGCCTCTTCACCGATGATGTACGCAGCGTCTGCCAGTGTAGCGGCAGCCGGCCGCAGAGAGCGCGGTAGCGACATGGTGTCGAGTTCATCGGTCGCAATCTCCATGCGCCTGGCAACCTCACTTAAGGCCTTACGATCCTCGTCCTCGGGGTGCGCGGCAAAGTGCTCGAACTTCTCATCGTCTTCATCCGCGAGGTGCCTGACAACGGCTTCGAGAGTACGTCGCGATGCAAGCACCCCCTCTCGACGGCCGATGATCTGGATAAGATACCGGCGCGAGATGCGTCGATATGCGAGGCGGCCGCCGAAGTATCCACCTGCGAAGAGAAGAAGTGCAGCAAGACCAGCCGCGATCCACCACGCCCACGACGGGACGGATGCGAGGTCCATGATGCACACACCTCCTCAGCGCGCTGTTCTTAAACGTCCGAGCAGCCGTTCTCCCGAAGATCAAGCACGCGCTGCGCTTTGCCGGCGGTCCGCTCGATTGTCCCGGGCTCTACGAGGGTTACCTTGACGTTAAGCCCCAAGACCGAGTGCAGCCGCTCCGAAACGTGACGGGTGAACGCCACCATATCAGCCATGATATCCGAAAACACCTCTTCGGCGACTTCGAGACGGACCTCGATGTCGTCCAACCCGTGCTTGCGGTCGACCACGATCAGGTAGTGCGGCCTGACGCTCTCGATCTTGAAGAGCACGTCCTCGACCTGGCTCGGGAACACGTTGACGCCTCGGATGATGAGCATATCGTCCGTCCGCTGACGCACGTTGCTCATGCGTGCAAGCGTACGACCGCACTCGCACGGCGTCCGGTCGATGACGGTGAGATCGTGGGTGCGGTAGCGCAGGACCGGGAATGCTTCCTTCGTGAGCGGGGTGATGACGAGCTCCCCTTCCTCCCCCTCGGCACGCGGCTCGCCGGTCAGGGGGTCCACAACCTCTACCAGGAAGTGATCCTCGTTGATATGGAGCCCGCAGGCATACTCACACTCCCCTGAGACCCCGGGGCCCATGACCTCGGACAGCCCGTAGTTGTCGGTCGCTCTGATGTGGAGCTTCGCCTCGATCTCCCGGCGCGCTGCTTCGGTGCACGGCTCTGCTCCGAAGAGGCCGAGCCGGAGTGGGAGTTTCTGGAAGTTCACGCCGAGTTCCTCGCCGACCTCGGCCATGTAGAGCGCGTATGAGGGCGTGGACACGAGCACGGTCGTGCCGAAGTCTGCCATCATTATGAGGTGACGCTCCGTGTTGCCGGCGCTCGCAGGGATGACGGTGGCCCCAACGCGTTCGAGACCGTAGTGCATCCCGAATCCACCCGTGAACATCCCGTAGCCGAACGCCATCTGCGCCAAGTCGGTGCTGACCACGCCCGCAGCCGACGCGACGCGCGCCGTGAGCTCGGTCCACGTCGTGATGTCGCCCTTCGTGTAGCCGACCACGATTGGCTTTCCGGTCGTCCCCGATGAGGAGTGGATGCGGACCACCTGGTCGATGGGCACGGCGAACAGTCCGAAGGGGTAGGTGTCCCGAAGTGCACTCTTGTCGGTGAACGGAAGGCGGGATACATCGCCGAGAGAGCGTATGTCTCTCGGCTTCACGCCGCGCTCATCGAGGGCGGCGTGATAGTAGGGCACCCGCTCGTACACCCAGGCCACCGTAGACTGCAAACGTCTGAGCTGCAGCTCCTCCAGGTCGGTCCGTTCGATGCTCTCGTACTCGGGGTTCCAGATCACGAGCTCTCCCCTTCCCCGTGCCAGGCCCCGAGGTAGATGAGCCTGACATCGTCATCGGCAAGCAGGTCGGCGGCGTTGCCCGCAAGGGCGATCGACCCGGTCCGCATCACGTATCCGCGATCGGCGTGCTTGAGCGCGAGCCGCGCGTCCTGCTCGACCAGCAGTATCGTAAGTCCTTCAGCCTTGAGCCTGTCGAGTGCAGCGAAGATCTCCTTGATGACCTTTGGCGCAAGGCCCAGAGAGGGCTCATCGAGCAGGAGCAAGCGCGGGCGGGCCATGAGAGCGCGGGCGACGGCGAGCATCTGCTGCTCTCCCCCTGAGAGCGTCGCGGCCGTCTGGGAGCGACGCTCCTGCAACACCGGGAAGAGATCGAACACCCTCTTCAGATCCTCCGCGCTATCCGAACGGTCCCTCGCGTGAGCTCCGAGCTCGAGGTTCTCCTCGACCGTCATCGGCCCGAATAACATGCGCCCCTCGGGAACGAGAGCAAGGCCGGCCCTCACGGCCCTGTCGGGCCGCATCCGGGTGATATCCTGTTCCAAGAAGTGAATGGTCCCGGCGGTTGGCGACACCAGCCCGACAATCGTCTTGAGCAGTGTGGACTTCCCGGCACCGTTCGCTCCAATCAGCGTGACGAGCTCCCCTTCTGCCACGCGCAGGTCGATGCCGCGGACCACAGAGACGTGACCATAGCCCGCATGTACCCCCTCGACCGACAGCACGATCCTCGGCTCATAGCTCATCGACGTCCTCCTCTCCGAGGTAGGCGGCGATGACAGCGGGATCCTTCTGGATGAGCCGGGGCGGTCCCTCAGCGATCTTCATGCCGCGGTCGAGAACCACGATCTCATCCGAAACCTCCATCACAAGCCCCATGTCATGCTCGACGATGAGTATGGTGACGCCCCTGTCACGTATGCGGTAGAGTGCATCGGCAAGCGCAGCCGTCTCGGCCGTGTTGAGGCCCGCCGCCGGTTCGTCGACAAGCAGCAGGCGCGGCATGGTGGCGAGCGCCCGGGCAATCTCGAGCAAACGGCGCAGCCCGTGTGGCAGGTCGGCCGCGTACGAATCGGCCCAGTCGCCGAGCCCCACGAGCCGGAGCAGTCTTCCGGCCTCCTCGGCGACATCCCGCTCCTCGCGCACCGTCCACGGTAGACGCAGCGCAGCAGAGAAGAACCCCGCCTTCGTCACCGCGTGTGCACCCGCCATCACGTTCTCCAGAGCGCTCATCTCCTCGAACAACTGGGTGTTCTGGAAAGTGCGAGCGATGCCGGAGCGCACGATCCGCTGTGGTGGCCACCCGATGATGTCGGCCGCATCGAAGGTGACGCTGCCCTCATCCGGGCGATCGAAGGAGGTTAAGACGTTGAAGAGCGTCGACTTGCCAGCACCGTTCGGCCCTATGACCGCCTTAATCGCGCCTTCGTGCACGTCGAATGAGACATCGTCGACCGCGGTCAGACCTCCGAACCGCTTGGTCACCGAGCGTACCTGCAGCAGGCTCATCCGGCCCTCCTCCCCAGCGCGGAGATTCGCCGCAGCGCACCGGCGAGTCCTCCGGGGACGAAGATCATAACCGCGATGATCGTGAGTCCGTAGACGTCCTCCTGCCACTCCTGGATCGTCTCGAGCGCCGAGCGCGACAGGCCCGGGATCACAGCGTCGGCGAACGGGATCGTAGTTAGTAGAATCGCGGCGAGCACGGGGCCTGCAAGCGACCTCGTGCCTCCCAGAACCGCCATCGCCACGAGTAGCACAGAGACATGCAATGAGAAAGTAGACGGTGAGATGAATCCGACTACATGCGCGTAGAGCGCGCCGGCGAGGCCTGCCAGCGCTGCGGAGATGACGAACACCCGCACCTTCAAGCCAGTGAGATCGATACCGCATGCGAGTGCGCCGGATTCAGAGCCGTGCAGGGCCCTCATCGCCCGACCGACGCGCGAGCGCACCAGATTCGCAGAGAACGCGAGCACGACCGTCACGACACCCCAGATGAGCCAGTAGTTGCCGCCGGCGGAATCGATCGAGATGCCCACCAGCGACGGGAACGGGATACCCGAAAAGCCATCCGGTCCGCCCGTGAGACCGCGAGCCTCGACGAACACGACCCTCATGATTTCGCCGAATCCGAGTGTGGCCATGGCGAGGTAGTGCCCCTTGAGCCGCAGGCTCGGCAGCGCGAGTAGTAGCCCGCCGACTGAGGTGAGCACGATCGCCGCTGCCACTCCGGCAAGCCACGGCCAGCCAAGCGACGTCACCACGTATGCCGAGGTGTACGCCCCGATGCCGTAGAACGCCGCGTGACCGAGGGACACCTGGCCCGCGTACCCGAAGAGCAGCGCCATGCCCGTCACGATGATCACGTTCACGCCGACGAACGTCAGCACCTTGAGCAGGTACCGGTCCGCGCTCAGCAAGGGTACCCCGAAGACCAGCACCGCAAGCAGCGCGAGCGGCACAATCGTCCGGATGTCGATGCGAGCCCGCCCCACCAGCTAGACCTTCTCCCGTCGCGAACGGCCGAGGAGCCCCTGCGGCCTAACGAACAGCACCGCAAGCAGCACGACAAGTGCGATGGCGTCCTTGTAGGTGGAGGAGATGAACGCAATCGATACGCTTTCTAGCATTCCAAGCACGAGACCCCCGACTACGGCGGCAATCGGGTTACCCAGACCGCCGAGGATCGCAGCCGCAAACCCCTTGATTCCAACGGTCGGTCCCACATCGAACGCAGTCTGCGTAAGGGGCGTCACGGCAAGACCGGCCAGAGCGCCGAGCCCTGCCGCGAGCAGGAAACTCACGGTCACCATGAGCCGTGTGTCGATGCCAACGATGCGGGCGGCATCCCGGTTCACGGCGCACGCCCTCATGGCGCGCCCGAGACCGGTCCGGTTGTAGAGATACCAGAGGCACGCCACCGCAATCGCAGTCATTCCAATGATCCAGATGGTCTGGACCTCTAGGACCGCGCCGAACACCGAGACACTCCCTCCGCCGGAGAAGAGCGGCAGCGGACGCTCGTTCGGCCCGAACAGGTGCCGCGCCATGGACGAGAGCACCATAGATCCACCGACCGTGATGATGATGAGGGCGAGTGGGTCACCATCCTTGCGTTGACGGATCGCGAGCAACTCGAAGATCACACCGATGGCCGCGGTGGAGACGACCCCGACCAGACCCGCGAGAGGCAGGGGCAGGCCGAGGCCAGCATATGCCCACACAGAGAGCATCCCGCCGAGCATGTAGAACTCACCCTGGGCAAAGTTGATGACCCCGGTCGCAGCGTAAACGAGTGTGAAACCGAGAGCGACGAGCGCGTATATCGAGCCGTTCTTCAGGCCCGCCAGAGCGAACTGCAGCAGTTCGGTCGCGCCCACAGGTCTACCGGGCCTCCCCGGCCGCAGTTACCGCTTTGGCTTCGTCGATCGCGTCATCCTCGCAAAGGGTCTCAATGGGACGCACGTGCACTCCGCCCGCATCGTTGATCCGCTCTACTTCGAGCTCAATCGCTCGGTGCTCAGGCTCTCCGAGCCCAGCCTGGGGCCCGGAGAGCGAGAGCACCGCTCCGATTCGATACGCCTCGGGGGCTTCGGTATCCGTCTCCGCTGCACAACCGCCCAGCCATATGACGGAAAGGACGATGATCAGAAGCACACCGACCACTGTTCTCCTCATACCTCACACTCCCGAGTCAATCTGTCGTTGCCGGCTACTCCTCCAGCACCCAGCCCCCGTCGGACACCCGGTACATCACCAGATCGTCATCGCTGAGGCCGTTATGGTCCGTCGGGCTAAAGGTGAACACTCCGCCGATGCCGACGAAGCCGCTCGTCTTCTCGATCTCATCGCGCAACTCCTCCGCGGTGAAACCCTCGTCGAGGCGCTTCATCGCCTCCACGATGATGTAGAGCGCATCGTACGCGTGCCCCGCAAAGGTGTCAGGGGCCTTGCCGAAACGCTCCGTGTAGCGCTCGATGAAGTCGGTCGCTACCTCGTACTCCTCGCTGTCCGTACCATAGGCCTCGGGAATCAGGACCTTACCGGCCGCGAACACGAAGTCTTCCGCCGCATCCGCCGCACCCTCGATGAACTCGACCCGCGCGTTGCCGTGACTGCCGATGAGCGGCACACCGAGGTCGAGGGTAGCCATGTTTTTCGCCACGGTCGCGGCCTCACGGCCTGCATTCCACAGCAAGACCGCCTCGGCACCGGAGCCCTTGATCTTCGTGAGCTGCGCGGTCATGTCGGTGTCCCCGGGGTTGAATGACTCCTCGGCGACCAGTTCGAGCGAGGTTCCGGTGATCTGGTCCTTGATGACTGCGACACCGTCAGCACCGAACCCTCCGGAATCGGCGATGACCGCGATCTTGCTAATCCCCTGCTCCTCCAGGTAGCGAAACGTGAACGGGACTACCAGGCTGTTCGACCACGGCGTCTGGAACACGAGCGGGTCGAAGTCGGCAGTGATGACCGTGCCCCCTGCGATGGAGACCTGCGGAATACCCGCGCGGTCGACCTCCTGACGCATCGCCATCGTCCCGCCGGTCCCGGTGGCTCCGATGAGCGCGATGACCTCGTCCTGCTCGATCAGCCTCGTTGTGACTGCCACCGCCGTCTCGGCATCAGTGGCGTCATCCTCGATGAGGACCACGATGGAGCGCCCGTTTACGCCCCCCGCCTCGTTGATCCGCTCTACCTCCATCTCGATCGTGTTCTTCTCCGGCTCACCCAATCCCGCGTACGTGCCGCTCAGCGACAGTACCGCCCCGATGCGGTAGGGCTCCGCTGATGCGGCGCCATCGTCTCCCGAGTCGTCGTCGGCAGCACATGCCGAGAGCGACACGATGGCCATCGCCGCGACCAACGTCACGACCAACCCGAAGCGCCATCTCGTCGTTGCCATAACTCCCTGCCTCCCTTACTCCCACCGTGCGCTAGATGCTCGAGATCTCCTCTTGAGACACGAGCCGCACGGGTTGACCCTCAAGAAGGCGCAGCGCACGATCCGCATCGCCCACATTGATCACCACGTAGGTAGCGATCAACGAGTACACGTACTCGATGTTGACTCCAGCCGCCGCAACGATCTTGAGTACCGAGGCGAGGCCGCCCGGCTGATCCGGCAGATCGATGCAGATGACATCGCTCTCCTTGACCGTGAAGCCACCATGCTTGAGCACGTCCTTTGCTTCGTCCGGCTTGTCGACGATGAGCCGCAAGATGCCGTATTCGGCGGTATCCGAGACCGCGAAGCCCCTGATGTTCACACCGGCAGAGCCGAGCAGATCGGTTACCTCGCTTACCCGACCGGCTTGGTTGGCGATGAAGACTGACAGCTGGTGCACCTTCATACGAGACACGCTCCTCCCTCTCCGCACGCGTCCCTGCCGAGTTCGAAGGCACGCAGGTTGAACTCGACAGTGCCCTGCGGGACTCGACCTGCGATGACCTCGATCCACAGCTCCAGTGGGAACTCGAGTCCTGTCGAGAGCGCGCCGAGCAGCACGATGTTTGCTGACTTCGGACTTCCCGCCTCACACGCAAGCTCCTCGGCGTCGATGAAGATGGCACCCTCGGCTACCAGGACGTCTTCGACGCCCGTGGGAGGCTCGAGGTCGCCAATCAGTACGGGCAGCGGGTCGATTACCCGCGAGTTCACAAGAAGACGTCCTCCAGGCTTCACGAAGGGAAGCTGTCGCGCGGCCTCGATCATCTCGAACGCCACGAGGTGGTCCGCGAATCCCGGATCGGTTATGGGCGAGGCGACGCTCTCGCCAAATCGCACGACCGTGTCTACCGAACCACCGCGCTGTGCCATACCGTGAACCTCGGATAACTTCACATCGAGACCAGCCGCCACCGCGGTCCTGGCCAGGACGTCCGCCGCCAGGATCGTTCCCTGGCCGCCGACACCCGCGAGCATCACCGTGACCGTCGGGCCCGTCATCACACGCCTCCGATGTCGCACGCCGGCCCGGTCAGTTCGATGGCCGAGAACTTGCACACCTGCACGCAATCTGCGCACCCCACGCAGAGCATCACGTCAATGTGCGCTTTGCCACCCTCGCCCTTGCTGATAGCGGGACAGCCGAGACGGATGCACAGCCTGCACGCGGTGCAGAGGTCCTCGTCCACGGCGTAGGGCTGGTCCATCTCCTTGATGAGCAGGGCACACGGCGCCCGGAAGATGATCACACTGAGCGCGTCGGAGGCGACCTCCTCGCGAACCGCCTTTTCGGCCGCGGCAAGGTCGTGAGGGTCGACCGTGCGGACACGCTTGACACCGACCGACCTGCAGAGGGCCTCCAGGTCGACCTCGGTGGTCGGACGCCCCTGCAGCGTCATGCCGCTCACGGGGTTCTGCTGGTGCCCGGTCATCGCGGTTATCCGGTTGTCTAATATGCACACAAGTGCATCACTGCCATTGTACGCGAGATCCATCAGACCGGTGACGCCGGAGTGGGTGAACGTCGAGTCGCCTATCACGGCGACCACTGGCCGCTCGCTCCCCTGCCCAGCAAGGCGCATCCCGTGCGCCATACCCACGCTCGCGCCCATGCATACGCAGGAGTCCATCGAGGACAGCGGTGCGAGCGCCCCGAGCGTGTAGCATCCGATGTCGCCCATGACGATGGCCTTGACCTTGCGCAACGCGTCATATGCGCCGCGATGCGGACACCCGGGGCACATGAGCGGTGGACGCGGCGGCAAGCCTGGGACGGCGTCACGTGTCTTTGGCGGATCGCCTCCGAGCGCACGGGCAACGAGGCCCGGCGAGAGCTCTCCTGCCTCCGGCAAACCGATGGGCTCGGGACTCAGACCAAGCGCTCTCAGGCTCGATTCCAGGTAGTTGTCCGCCTCCTCGACAACGACCAGGCGCTCGACGCTGCGCTCGAACTCGGCCAGTGCCCCGGCGGGTAGCGGAAACGAGAGGCCCATCTTGAAGACGGAGGCACCCGGAAGCGCTTCACGCACGTACTGGTAGCACACACCCGAGGTCACGATACCGAGGGAGCGGTCCCTGAGCTCGATGCGGTTGAGCGGCGACTCCTCGGCATAAGAGGCCATCTGGCGGACCCGCTCATCGAGCGACGCCCTACGCACGCGAGCCATCGCCGGCATCATGACCCACTTGCCGATATCCTTCACGTACGCTCCCACTGGCTTTCGCGCCTGGTCCCGCGTGAGCTCGACAACACCCTTCGAATGAGAGATACGCGTGGTGGACCGGACGATTACCGGGATATCGAAGCGCTCCGAGAGGTCGAATCCGGCCCTCGTGAACTCCAGTGCCTCCGAGCTGTCGGAGGGTTCTAGCACGGGTACACGCGCAAACGGCCCCCAATTGCGCGAATCCTGCTCGTTCTGGGACGAGTGCATACCCGGATCGTCGGCTACGAAGATTACAAGACCCGCCCCCACTCCCGTATAGGCGAGAGTGAACAGCGGATCGGCGGCGACGTTCATACCGACGTGTTTCATCGTGACGAGCGAGCGGGCTCCACCCATCGATGCACCTGCGGCGACCTCGAGCGCCACCTTCTCATTCGGTGCCCACTCTGCATAGACACCGTCCATCTGTGCGAAGACCTCAAGCGCCTGGGTCGATGGTGTCCCGGGATAGCCAACGCCCACCAGGGCACCGGCCGCCCACGCGCCGCGCGCAACGGCTTCGTTGCCTGACAGAAGCATCGGGACCACGGGACTCCTTCCCGGTGGAGAGGGTGTGGCGAGCCGTTCAGAGATTGGACGGATAATACCACAGACCAGCGGGTTAGCGTCTCCGTGACCGGTGTGTTTCTCGTGCTCTAGGGCCTGGTAGCGCCGACGTAGTCGCCCCGCCGTGCTATCCGGGATGTGAGTGACTCGACCTGCACCGGTCGCCCGGTGCTCGGTGCGTGAAGGTAGTCCTCGCCACCAACGTATATTCCAACGTGATGAATGCGGTCCGGATTACCTTCATACGCGAAGAATACGAGGTCACCGGGGAGCAGGAGATCGGTTCTGTCCGGCGGAATGTATGCCCCGACCGTGAACTGCATGCGGCTGCTTCTGGGAATCGAGATCCCAATCTGCCGGTACACATACCAGGTGAGCCCGGAACAGTCGAAGCCTTCGGGTGTCGACCCGCCCCACACATACGGGACACCGAGGTAGGTCATGCCGACCACGACCACCTCGGGGTGACCCGGCCCGAGGCGCGACGGGTCGAACACCCTGCCATTGGGCTGGGCCGTCCTCCCGGGTACCGGAGCCGCCCCGGTCGATACCCTCGCCGCGCGCGCCGCCGCTTCGGCAGCGGCCCGGCGCGCGGCTTCCTCGGCAGCCCGTCGAGCCCGCTCCTCCGCTTCGCGGCGCAGTCGATCTTCCTCGGCTGCCACCAGGCGGGCCACCTCGCGATCGAGGTTCGCAACATAGCGCTCCTGTTGGGCAAGCGCGTCTTCCACCTCGTGGGCTTTGATTTCAGCCTGGCGTTTCAATGCGACCAGTTCTGTCTCGCGGCGCTCGAGAGTGCGCTCGGCCGCCTCCACGGCGGATACAGCGTCCTTGACGTCGAGCACGAGGACCGCGTCATTGCGACTTACGCGTCTCAGCCACTCCATGCGGGTCAGGAAGTCCTCGAACGACGTCGTGCCGAGTAGAACCTCGAGCAGCTGCACTCCTCCCGAACGGTACATGCCGACAGCCCGGAGTGCGAGGGCGTTCTCAGCCGCGCGCAAATCGCTGAGGGCACTCGCTAAATCATCGCGTGTATCGGAAATCTCGGCGCGGATGCGCTCCAGTGAGTCGATGACCTGTAGGAGTTCCTCGCGCCTGAGTTCCGCCCGGTCGGCAAGATCCTCCATCTGCGCACGCGCAGAATCCACCTCCTGGCGTTTGGCCTCGATCTCGGGAGTGGAAGGAGCCGCGGGCACGACATGAACACCACCTGCGAGCAGCGCGATGGCGAGGATGCCTGCGAAAACGGCTTCGACGGCCCTTGTGGCGGCAGTACTCCGCACGGGACCTCCTGCTACATCTGTTCTGCGATCGAGGTCACACCGGGACTTCAGAAGTCCGCGGCACTAGCCGACATCACCTACATGTTACCATATTCCAGCAGCGTAGCGGCGTTCCGCGGCGCTGTCGTAGCGAAGGGCCGCAGCATGAGACGGACCAGGGTAGTCGCAGCAGTGCTCAGTGCGTGCTTGCTCAGCGCGTCCCTCGCGCCTGCCATCGCACTGGCGACCCCGTCATCCGGTGCTGCCAACGCACCGGGGCCGACCCTTGACGAGGCGACCCGCCGCGCCCTCGAACTCGAACAGCTCATCGAAGATAGCCGCGGCGAGCGCATCGCGATCGAGGAGCGCATCGCCGTCACCAACCTGCGCATCGTCGCCCAGCAGGAGGTTCTCGCAGAAGCACGCCGCGCGCTTCTCATGGCCCAGGAAGCGTACCGGACACGTATGGTCGGCATGTACAAGTCACGAATTGCTGACCCCTTCAGCGTTCTCCTGACCTCGGAGAGCATGTCCGACTTCTACTCGCGGATTCTCATGCTGACCCGGATTGCGCAGCGCGATCGCCGAGCGTATCTCGACGCTACTGTCGCAGCGGCCGAAGCGGAGTTCCAGGCCGCCTACCTGGACGACCTCAAGGCACAAGATGTCGCATTGCGGCAGCTCCAACGCATCGCGCTGCAGGAGCTCGACGCGGCACTGAACGAGCAGCGCACGCTTGTGGCACGCCTCACCGAGGAGTCGCTGCGGGAGCTCGCTGCCAAGCGTGCAGTCATCGCCCGGACACGCCAGGAGTGGCGCGACACTTCCGTCCCACTTGATGACGACGTCAAGCAGGTGCTCGCAGTTGTGGAGCCATACCTCGGGGTTGCGTATCTGGCCTCCGAATACCACCCCCGCCGCTACCGAAGCCTCGGTCAGACCGGCACAGCAGTCTGCTCGTGGTACGGAAACGAGTTTCACGGACGTCTGACAGCCTGCGGCCAGGTCTACAACCAGAACGACTTCACGTGTGCCTCACGCACCCTACCGTTCGGAACGCGTCTCGCGCTGACCCGGGGGGAGCGCAGAATCGTCGTCGTCGTGACCGACCGCGGGCCCTTCATTGCAGGGCGCGACCTGGACCTGTCGCGTGCAGCAGCGCAGGCACTCGGCTTCTCGGGCCTAGCGACCGTGGAGGTCGAGTTCGTGGAGGCCCTCACCGACTAGGACCGGTCCCCCCTCACGCCTATGTGACGTGGATGAGCGAGACGATCTTCGCCCCGCCCAGCTTCTGGCGCCCGCCGAGGAAATCTAGTTCGATGAGGAACGCGAGCCCCGCGACGGTCGCACCCGTGCTCGCTGCGAGCTCGGCCTTGGCGGCGGCGGTCCCGCCGGTCGCGAGCACATCGTCGACGATTAGCACGACGTCACTCTCGCCTATCGCATCCAAGTGCATCTCGAGGACGTCCGTGCCGTACTCTAGCGCGTACTCGGCCTTGGTCGTGTCCCACGGCAGCTTGCCGGGTTTGCGGGCGGGAACAAAGCCGGCACCCAGCTTGTACGCAAGCGCACCGCCGAAGATGAACCCACGCGCTTCGGCGCCGAGCACCTTCGTGATGCCGTCATCCGCAAACTCATCGGCGATGGTGTCAATCGCCTGCCGGAAGCCATCCGGGCTCGCCAGCAGCGGGGTGATGTCCTTGAACACGATCCCCTCTTTGGGGAAGTCGGGGATGTCGCGGATGTAACTCTCCAGATTCATCGTGCCTCCAGGCTCGGGGTTGATCCGTGGACAGGATACGACTATGCCACCGGCTCGACCAGCGGGCATCCGAGCGCAGCCACGTCCTCGCGCACGGTGGCGACATAGGGCAGGTTCCTCAGGCGCGCGTCAAGGTCGAGCCCGTACCCGACCAGGAACCGATCGGGTACCGAGAAGCCGCGGTAGGCGATCGGCAGGTCGACGATTCGTCTGACGTCCTTGTCGAGCAACGCGCACACCTCGAGCGAGGCAGGCTTCCGTTGCCGCAGTACTGAGAGGATATAGTTCAGGGTCAGCCCCGTGTCGATGATGTCTTCCACCACTATCACCCTGGCTCCCTCGATAGCATCGTCAAGGTCCTTGGTGATACGGACGGAGCCCCCGGTCCCACCGACGTACGATGATATCGCCATGAAGTCGATTGTCAGGGACAGATCGATGTGACGGCACAGGTCACAGAGAAAGAAAAGGCCGCCCCTCAGGACGGTGACGAGGCGAACGTCACGGCCCGCGTGCTCCTGCGTTATCGACTTCCCGATCTCAGCCACACGCTGCGCGATGGCCTCCTCGGAGATGATGATGCGGTCGACGACTTCCTCGCCCGCGTACGCGCGGGTCATCGCGTGTCCTCATCGGAAGCTGTTCCGGGCGCCAATCCACCGCCCTGTGAGAGCGGCTGCTCGGCGACGCCTACGCCATACTTTGCAAGCAGCATGCGGAAGTCCTTCTGGTAGAAGACCTTCACGTTCACCTCTGGATAGAGTTCCTTCAAGCGCCTGACCTTACGGTTCTTCTTCGTCACAAGCTTCTGACTCATCGTCGTCAGCTCGATGTAGAGGTCAAAGTCGGGCAGGTAGAAGTCGGGAGTGAACGACGCGATGATCCGCCCCTCCCCATCCCACTCGATTGGAAACGTGGTCGGCTCGTACTCCCAGCGGATGCGGTAGAAGTCGAGAATCTCCGCTGCTACCCGCTCACTCGGGTGGGCGAATTCGATGGTCTCGCGGGTCGGGCAAGTAGGCTCCGGTACCCGATTGTGTGCGCTGTCCTCCGTCATACTCCCTACACGACGTCCTCGAACACCCGCCCGAGTGCCCGTCTGAGAAGATGGCTCTTCAGATCTCCGGTCAGTCCGGTCAGCTCGCCGAGCGTCTCCACGAGTTTCTGGCGGGTCTCGGGGGTCCGGTGACGAAACGCCGGCATCAAGGCCTGGCCGAAGAATGCGGCTTCGCGCTCGGAAAACGTCTCGTACATGCGCAGATGACGCGGCTCGATGCCGAACCGGCGCAGATCCCACGCGGCATGCGCGATGCGCACGTCCACGGGACCGATCTCCTCGCCATGCTCACCCTCTACGATCTCAACGAGCGCGAACTCGGAAAGCTCCCGGACGAATGAGACGGGCAGACCAAGGACAGCGGGAACATCGTCCAGGTTGACCGGCTCGGCTTCCTCAAACGGCAGCGCAACCGGCTCGGCGCCCGTCGGTCCCGGGCCCCTGAGCTCCGGCGGCACCTTGCCTTTGTCGAAATCAGCAAGCTTGTCGCGAATCACCGCAAGCGGGAGAAAGTGCTCCTTCTGCAAACGCAGGATCATGTCGACCCGGTTGAGATCGTGTTGGGAGAACTTGCGATACCCGCCCGAGGTACGCTCCGGAGAGATGAGCCCTTCCTCCTCGAGGAAACGGACCTTCGATATCGACAGGTCCGGATACGCAGGCTGCAAGGTCTCTACAACCTCGCCGATCGTCATGTAGTCACGTGTCGCCATCAGGTTCACGACCCTCCGCGGTTCATGAAGACCATCTGGAACTTCCCTACCTGCACGATATCGCCATCAGCGAGCGACGCCTTGTCCACCCGGACACCGTTGACATACGTCCCGTTCAGGGAGCCGACATCTCGGATAGAGACTTCGGACCCAACCATCTCGAGGACCGCATGGCTCCTGGACACTGTGATGTCGTTCAGAAAGATGTCGCACTCGGGGTCCCGGCCGACGGTGAGCCTGGGACGGTCGATGAACAAGCGCTCCCCTACCTCCGGCCCTTTGCGGACCATCAGGACAGGGCCTGCAAAGGTTTCGGCAGCCCGTGCCTCGACCGCCTGTTCGTCTTCCGCTCCAATCGGGGCAAACGCCTCAGTCGCCCCTTCGAGGCGCGCACCGCATGAAGGACACTCAGAAGGACGGGGCTCCTCCAGATGGTCCCCGCACGCCGGACATGTCGTCATGGCACGCTTCCTCTCACCGGGCCGGCTGCATCGCCCGTTACTCCGTGAAGCCGAACTCCTGTTTCTGGAACGACTCCGCAATCTGCACTTCGAGCGCGCCGACTACCTCGGGAGCCTCGAGCACCTTGGCGAGTTTCTCTTCGCTCAGTCGGTTCTTGACGTAGGGATCCTTGAGCGCCTCGCTCAGCTTGCGTCCATTTTGGACCTCACGGATGACGTACTCGACCACGCGTTCCTCTACGGCGTCGGTGGCCAGGTCGTCCATGAAACGCTGCAGCTTCTCTGCCAGTGTGGGCACTGATCCTCCTCCGATGCGGCCGGACGGGGCCGATCGCTACTCTGCCTCGTCTTCGTCGCCGAGCGGCTCGACCACGTCCACATTAGAGACGCCTCTCAGGTCGCTCGCGAGTATCTCGATGAGCCGCTCGACGTCACCGCCGGAGATGACGTCACCGCCGGCGTCGTGCTGCCCCTTGAGACGGCTCACGAGCTCCGCCTTCAGGATATCTATCTTGCCGTGGAGAACCCGGCGGCGATAGGAGATCTTCTGCTCCTCCTCGTACAGCTCGTTGAGTACGGAGCGCAACTCGTCATTACTCTTACTTTCCAGATCGATCAACACGTCATCGTGCCTGCTGTCGCCCACAATCCAGGCCCCTTTCGGTCGGCACCGCACGGGCGCACCATCCGATGGTTCGATTGTATCAGACAGAAGTCACGCGCGTGTCTCAACCTTCACTCAAACCCGAGGTCCCGTTCGGATGTCCGGAACGCCCGGTGCCTTCACGTTCGGATTCGGCCGCACACTCGCGTGCATAGTCGATCTCGGTTTGCGTCAACCGGTCTGCCACGAGCGTAATCCCCATTCCTCTCTGGAACCCCTGGCGAATCGCATCCACAATGACGTCCCGAGACGGCGCCGACCCGAGACAATCCTCGAGGGTCGCGGTGGTCACGGTGAGCAATCGACGTGCCATGTCATCCATGCGGAAGATCGCCGCCTCAAGCTCAAGATTCCGGGTGATCGTGAACGAGCCGTGCTGGAGGACGGTCGCACCTGACCACACCTGGGCACTGCCAGACAGCTTGCGCGAGCCGGTGGACATGTCCGCAGGCGTCGCATGCAGGTAACATGCGGCCGAACCGCCATCACCGCGAGTGCGCCGTGTCAGCTTCGCCTCCACGCCCAGAATGCGGTACGCCTCCTCCAGACCCGCACATAGATAGCGGTACGACGCTGCCACGCCGCGGGGCACACCGTCCTGAACGGAGGCGACCACCGAGTAAGTAACCTCATCGTCGTGAAGGACTCCCCTGCCTCCGGTGAAGCGCCGCACTACGTCAACACCACGCTCAGCGCAGAGAGCAAGGTCGACATCGGATGCATCCTGGAACCTGCCGAGCGATATCGTCGGGCGCCTCCACGTGTAGATACGCAGCGTCGGGGGCACCAGGCCGGCAGCGCATGCGGAGTGGACGGCATGGTCGACGGCCATGTTCCACACGCCACCGCCCGGGTCGTCGTCCACCATCAGACGCCAGGCGAGTCGCACCGGGCTCACTCCTCCGGGCGGTAGCGGAGATCCGGGTTGCGGGCGGCACCGGCCTCGTCCAGCCTGCGGACAGGCGTCGTGTATGGAGCGCCCTTCACCAGCTCAGGGTCGCGTGACGCCTCCTCGGCGATAGCAATCATCGCGTCGGCGAAGCGGTCGAGCTCCTCGAGAGACTCGGTCTCGGTCGGCTCGATCATGAGCGCCTCTTCCACGATGAGCGGGAAGTAGACGGTCGGCGGGTGGAACCCGTGGTCTAGCAGGCGCTTCGCTATGTCGAAGGTGCGCACGCCGTACTCACGCTTCTGGCGCGAGCCGGAGAGCACGAACTCGTGCATACAGGTGCGGTCGTACGGGAGGTCGTACGCTTCCCGCAGGCGCTCCTTGAGATAGTTCGCCGAGAGGACCGCCTGCTCGCTCACTTCACGCAGCCCTTCGCCACCCAGCGCACGCACGTACGCGTAGGCGCGCACGAGGATGCCGAAGTTGCCGTAGAACGAACGGACGCGGCCGATCGAGCTGGCCGGCTGCGCGAAACCGTACGAGCCATCTTCGCGACGGAAGGGCACGGGTCCGGGGAGGTAAGGCGCGAGCGCTTCGGTCACGCACACCGGCCCCGCACCGGGTCCTCCGCCTCCGTGAGGAGTCGAGAAGGTCTTGTGGAGGTTGATGTGTAACGCGTCGAATCCCATGTCGGCCGGACGCGAGATGCCCATAATCGCGTTCAAATTCGCGCCGTCGCAGTACGCCAGTGCACCGACGGCGTGCACCGCTTCGGTGATCTCGAGGATGTTCGAATCGAACAGCCCGAGGGTGTTCGGATTCGTCAGCATGAGTGCCGCGACGTCGGTGTCGAGCACCGAGCGCAACACGTCCATATCGACCCCGCCGTCGGCATCGCTCGGCACCGTTGTCACCTGGTAGCCGCACATTGCGACAGTGGCCGGGTTGGTGCCGTGAGCCGAGTCGGGAATAATAACGCGACTGCGCGCATCCCCGCAGTCGACGTGGTACGCACGGAAGCACATGAGAGCCGTCAGCTCGCCGTGCGCACCGGCTGCCGGCTGAAGCGTGACGCCGGGCAGGCCCGAGACTTCGGCGAGCGCGTCGGCAAGTCCTACCATGAGCTCGAGGGCTCCATGGGTGGTGGATTCGGGCTGATACGGGTGAAGACCGGAGAAGCCCTCGAGCCGGGCGGCATCCTCGTTCACACGCGGGTTGTACTTCATCGTACAGCTGCCCAACGGGTAGCTGCCGGAGTCGACACCGAAGTTCATCGAGGCAAGATGGGCGTAGTGGCGCGCGATCTCGACCTCCGTGACGTGGGGCAGTACCGGCGGCTCGCTGCGAGTCGCGCCACCCAACGCCGCATCGAGGTCGATCTCGGGCACGTCCAGGGCGGGCGGCATCACGCACCGCGACTCAGGTGCACCCGTCTCGAAGATCAGGCTGCGGGGACCGCGGGATGGTGCGGACCCGGGGGTGTGTGCAAGCTTCTCGGTCATAGGGACGCCACCTCCCCGGCGAACGCGTCCATCTCCATGCGCGTGCGTTTCTCCGTAACCGCGAACAGCACGAGGGAGGCCGCAAGTTTGGCGGTGGGCCCGGCCGGCCCGGCCGATTCGATGCGTGAGAGCGGGACTCCGGCCAAGAAGCCGAACTCGAGCATGGCCGCGTGCATCTCCGCAACGTCACCGTCGTAAACAAGCGCGAACTCGTGCGCGAACGGCGCATCCCAGGGCGCTGTGAAACGCCCCGTCTTCAGCAACCGGTCGCGCAGATAGTGCGCCTTGGCGATGCAGGCTCGCGCGGTAGAGGCGAGACCCTCACGACCTACGGCACACAGGTAGACCGCTGCCGCGAGCGCGCACAACGCCTGGTTACTGCAGATATTACTCGTCGCCTTCTCCCGACGGATGTGCTGCTCCCGGGTCGAAAGCGTCAACACGAAGGCGTCGTTGCCATCGACATCGACCGTCCGGCCGATGAGACGGCCAGGCATGTGGCGCATGTGCGCCTGACGACAAGCGAAGAAGCCGAATGCTGGACCGCCGAAGCTCATGGCGTTGCCGAGCGGCTGCCCCTCTCCGACCACGATGTCGGCGCCCTGCACACCCGGCGCTTCGAGCACGCCGAGAAGGAGCGGGTTCGTCCCGACGACAAGCAGCGCAGCAGCATCGTGCGCCAGGGCCGCAATAGCACCGACGTCCTCGACGTTGCCGAAGACGTTCGGGCTGCTCATAAGCAGCGCGGCAACATCGCCGTTCTTGAGGGCAGATGCAGCGGCGGAATGGCCCATACCCGGAGTGAGACCGGTCTCGTCGGGTGAAAGGAAGGTCACGTCGAAGGTGCCTGCTCCGGCGTATGTGCTGAGCGTGCGCCGCCACTCCGGATGGACTGTGCCCGCACACACGACACGGCGCTGGCGGGTAACGCGGCACGCCATCATCGCCGCTTCGGCAAGTGCGGTCGCACCGTCATACATCGACGCGTTCGCGACGTCCATACCCGTAAGCGCGCAGATCATCGACTGATATTCGTAGATGGCCTGCAGTGTGCCCTGGCTCACCTCGGGCTGGTAGGGCGTGTATGTCGTGAAGAACTCGGGCTTGCGCAGCACGTGGTCGACGATCGAAGGCACGTAATGGTCGTAGCAGCCGGCGCCCGCAAAGCTGACCAGCCCGGAAGCCGGCTTGTTGGCGTCGGCGAGCCCGCGCATGTGCGAAAGCAGCTCCATCTCTCCCAGGCCACCCGGCACTTCGAGCGGCCGGGCAAATCTGACCTCTTCGGGGATGTCGGCGAACAGGTCGGAGATATTGGAACAGCCTACCGCGCGAAGCATAGCCTCGCGCTGGTCGCACGTGACGGGGATGTGCCGCATCCTATCTTTACGCTTCCTCGGAAACGAACGCCTCGTACTCTTCGGCCGAAAGGAGCCCGTCGAGCTGGGACGGGTCGGCAAGCTTGATCTTGATCATCCAGCCATCGCCATAGGGGTCCTCGTTCACGGTCTCGGGCGAGTCCGCCAGGGCGGAGTTGACCTTGATGATCTCACCATCCGCCGGTGTGTAGAGTTCGGATACCGACTTCACCGACTCGATCTCACCGAACGCCTCGCCTGCGTTCACCGAGTCGCCCTCCGAGGGAAGGTCGACGTAGACGACCTCTCCGAGCTGGTTCTGCGCGAAGTGCGAGATGCCGATGACCGCGACATCGCCCTCGACACGAACCCACTCGTGTTCCTTGTCGTACTTCAGATCGCTCGGATACATCGTCTGTGCGCTCCTTTCGGGCCTTGCTTACGATAGAGAGGTGCTCTTGACGAACGGTGGCCGTTCGACCCGTGCCGACGCCGTCTTGCGCCGAATGACAACCTCCAGCGCGGTCCGGGGTTCGGCGAGCGCAACAGGCAGGTATGCAGTCGCTATGCCCGTGCGCAGCGTGGGTGAGAACGTACCGCTTGCCACCTTACCCACCTCCTCGCCGCCGTGCAACACGGGGTAGCCCGCTCGCGGGATCCCGCCTTCGACGACGATTCCGCAGAGGCGTGATGCGGGGCCCCCCGAGCGGATTCGCGCAATCGCATCTGAGCCGACAAACGGAGCGCCCTTCTGTGGCACGACCCAGCCCAGCCCGGCCGAGATGGGATCGACACCCCTGTCCATGTCGCTGCCATACAGGTGGTATCCCATCTCCAGGCGCAACGTGTCACGCGCTCCAAGGCCGCACGGTGTGACCTCAGGGAAGCTCAACAACGCCCGCCAGATGCCGACAGCGTGGGAGACGTGACACACGATCTCGACGCCGTCTTCCCCCGTGTAGCCGGTTCGCGCGATCAGTACCGACGTGCCGCCGAGACGCGCCTCGGCGATGTGGAAGCGGCGTGGGGCCCGAAAACCCGGGCCGGCGAGGTCAGCGATAATGCCAAGCGCACGAGGGCCCTGGACGGCAATCAGCCCCGTGCGGTCCGACTCGTCCACCAGCTCGACGATGCCGCAGCCCTCGTGGTGTTCCAGTTCAATCTGATCGGTAAGCGTCACGTCCTCAGGACAGTGCGCCCGCAACCAGTCCAGATCGGTCGTCCTGTTGGCCGCGTTCGCAACCACGAGATACTCAAGGTCTCCGGTGTGGTACGCGATGAGGTCGTCGATGATGCCGCCGTCCTCGTCGCACATAAGCGTGTATTGGGCGGCACCGACCTCGGCGATGCGCACCAGGTCGTTCGTCAGCAGCCCCTGGAGGTAGTCGAAGGCACCGAACCCGAAGACGCGAAACTCGGTCATGTGGCTCACGTCGAAGATCCCTGCCGAGGAGCGTACCGCTTCGTGCTCCTCCCTGATTCCCGTGTACTGGACCGGCATCTCGTGGCCGGCGAAGGGCACCATACGCGCCCCGAGGGCCAGGTGCTCCTCGTACAGCGGAGTCCTCGCCAGCAACTCGCTCATGCGCCCCCTCCTCCCGTGTGGCTCTAACGTCCTCACCCGTCTACGACGCCGGTACAACTTCCGCCGCGGTCCCGAACAGCGATCTCCATGCCCTGACTAATGCAATCCAGAACCGTTCGGGCAGCGTGGGCCTCCTGACATCCGTCACGGCAATGAGCGGCACCTGTGCTATCAGACGTTCGCCCTGCACTAGTGAGAGTGTGCCCAATCGGTCACCCCGTGCGATCGGCGCATCGACGGTCTCGGGCACGCTCACCGTACGGGTTACCTCTCCGGCAAGGTCGAACACCGGTAAGGTGGCCGGGATGCCGACAACAGCGTCGATGGTCAAGTCCAGGTAGTCTGCAACCGGTACCACCGCGAGCACCTCCCCGGTCTCGGCCAGCCTTCGCTCCGCGTAGTGGACGAACCCCCACTCCAGCAGCAATCCCGCCTCCTGGAAGCGTTCCATCTCGTCCTTCGTGCCGAGGACCACTGCGAAGAGCTCGATACCGCGCCGCTCGGCCGATGCGACCAGGCAGTACCCGGCGCGGCTCGTCCACCCGGTCTTTACACCGGTCGCTCCCTCGAGCGTGCCGATCAGCAGGTTGCTGTTCTCGAACTCCTGCGCCCCAGCATCGCCGTCTACCACAATCTCTCCGAGCACAACCATGCGACGAAACTCGTCGTTGCTCATGGCGTAGCGGGCCAGCGTGCCGAGATCCCTCGCGCTGGTATAGTGCCCTGGCGCATCGAGGCCGTGTGGATTAGCGAACGACGTGTGTTCGAGTCCGAGTTGCCTAGCCTTGTCGTTCATCATGGTCACGAACCCGTCAACGCTGCCGCCGATGTGTTCCGCAACGGCGATCGAGGCGTCGTTGCCCGACTTCACCAGCATCGCCTCGAGGAGCATACTGAGCGGGTACGTTGCACCCGGCTTGAGGCGGGCCGCCGCCTCCCCTATCGTCGCGGCTCGTTGCGAGACCAGGATCGGCTCGTCCAGACCCGCATTCTCCAGGGCAAGGATCGCCGTCATGATCTTCGTCGTGCTCGCCATCGCGCGCTCCTCATCAGGTGTGCGCGACCAGAGCACCCGGCCATCCGCGGTCACCAGGACACCCGCAGCCGCATCAAGACTCGGAGCCTTGGCAGCGGGCTCGACCGACAGATCCGCAACAGCGACATCACCCACGGTGTCGGTCGGACGGACCACCCCGGAGGCAGGCGTCGTGAGGCCCAGAATCAGGCTCGCTGCAAACAGCACACGCAGACATGCGGCGTGGGTTCCGCGCAGGGTCCGGGGCTTTCTCTGTGGGTGAATGGTGAGCGGCTGCATGCGACCGTTTTCGTGTGCGGTATTGACGAGGTCAGTGAACCACACGCATCCGCGCCTCGCTACAACCAAGCGCGTCGCACGCCCGCAATCGGACGACGCCCCTGGCTACTGCGAAGGGGACATCGCCGCTTCGGCCGAGAGAACGGTCAGTCCCCTTTGTCGGGTTCGTAGAGGTCAGACGGGCGCAGCACTCGGTATCCCGCAGACTCGAGAACCTCCCGCGCGCGGTCGTCATCCACTTTCAACACGTCCACGGCTCCCGTCATGCCGGGCTCGACGAAGCAGTATGCGTATTCGACGTTGATCCCTTCCGTGCCCAGAGCCTCGAGCACGTCCGCCAACCCACCGGGCTTGTCCGGAACCTCCACGCCAAAGACACCGGCGACCGAAACGCCGAAACCTGCCTCTTCGAGCACGACTTTGCCGGTGAGGGGCCGATCGCAGATGATGCGCACGACACCGAACTCCTGGGTGTCGGCGACCATGAGGGCCCGCATGTTCACTCCCGCGTCACCCAGGGTGCGGCAGAGGTGGGCAAGCCGCCCGGGTTGGTTCTCAAGAAAGACCGACAGCTGCTCAATCACCTGTCTCACGCCCCTTCAATCTCACCGCGCAGATCGACCACTCTGCGGGCCTTGCCCTCACTGCGCTCGATCGACCTCGGCTCTACCAGCTTGACGCCGATCGTGACCGCAAGCGCCGATTCGATCTCCGAACGCACCGTACGCTGGAGCTCCTCCAACTCGCGGACCTCGTCGAACGCTAAATCCGGCGCGACCTCGACGTGCACCTCGACCGTGTCCATCGAACCGCGCTTGCTGAGTACGACCTGGTAGTGAGGCGCCACGCCAGGAATACCAGTCAGCACCTGCTCTATCTGGCTCGGGAAGACATTGACGCCCCGGATGATGAGCATGTCGTCGGTACGCCCGGTGATGCGCTCCATCCGCCGGAACGTCCGCCCACACGGGCACTCACCCGGAATGATGCGGGATATATCGCGGGTCCGGTACCGGATGACCGGTATCCCTTCCTTCGTCAGCGTCGTGAACACAACCTCCCCTCGTTCGCCGTCGGGCACGGGAATCAACGTCTTCGGGTCGAGAATCTCGATGAGGAAGTGGTCCTCGTTCACGTGCAGGCCGTCTTGCTGTACGCACTCGCTGGCCACCCCGGGTCCGAGCACCTCCGAGAGACCGTAGATGTCGATGGCCCGCACATCGAGGTGTTCCTCGATCTGCGCGCGCATGTTCTCGCTCCACGGCTCGGCACCGAAGACACCGATGCGCAGCGGCAGGGATCGCGGGTCGATGCCCATCTCCTCGGCTGTCTCGGCCACGAGCAGTGAGTATGACGGCGTGCATGCGAGAACCGTGACAGCGAAATCAGAGAGTACCTGGACCTGCCGGCGAGTGTTACCTCCTGATATGGGGATAGTGAGGCACCCGAGGCGCTCCGAGCCGTAGTGCACGCCCAGTCCACCGGTGAACAGTCCGTATCCGTAGGCTACCTGCACGACGTCATCCGGGGTCGCCCCGGCACACGCAAGCGTACGCGCCATCAGATCGGCCCAGTTCGAGATGTCGGCTTGCGTGTAGCCGACCACCGTGATCTGGCCGGTCGTCCCCGATGAGGCGTGGACCCGCACTATGTCCCGGCGCGGCACCGCGAACATCCCGTATGGGTAGTGCGCCCTCATGTCATCCTTGACGGTGAAGGGGAGCTCGGCGAGGTTCGCGAGCGAATCGACGTGCGGTCTCAGCCCCACCTCGGCGAACTTGGAGCGATAGAGTGGCACACGGTCGTAGACGCGGGCGAGTAATGCGTTGAGCCGGTCGAGCTGGAGCTTCTCGAGGTCTTCGCGTGGCATCGCCTCGGACTCGGGTTGGAACATCCCCCCACCCCCATCTGGTCTTCTACGGAAGCGTCCTGGTCATCCCTACGGCAGGGGTACCGTCGCCGTGCTCTCGCTCGACGCGACCGGCTTCGTGCCGACGCGCACCACTTGTTCCTTCGAAGTGTAGGAGGAGCTGAAGGTATCCTCGCGGACAACGGTACCATCCTTGAGGACGGTGCGCTTCACCACGACACGGCGGCCATCGACTCCGGAATCTTCAACAACGCGGATTCCGACAGCGAGGGTGTCATCCTTGACCTCGCGTATCGAGAACGGCCGGATGTCGGTGAACTCGCCCGTTGAGGCGCGCACCTCGTAGCCGGGGTCGGTGCCGTACAGGCTGATCGTCACCGAGGTGTTCGTGTACGCCGTGGCGATGTAGATCCAATGCTCGGTGTCGTTCTTGAACTTGAAGTCGACCCCGCCCCAAGACACGGTAGCGTCGCGCCCCTTCGGGTAGCTGGAGATGTAGAAAGAGTGATTCCGGCGCTCGACCACCGGCAGCCCGGACTCGAATACCGTGTTGAACAACGTCGTGGCGACCTGGCAGATACCGCCGCCGAGCGAGGGTACCAGGCGGCCGCCGATGATGGCGGGCGCCTCCTCATAACCCTTCGCGGCCGTCCTCGGCCCAATCGTTCCATTGAACGAGAACGTCGCTCCCGGAGCCAGAAGGGTACCGTCAAGCGCACTGGTGAGCGTGTGGATGTTGGACACGCGCGGCTTGTTCGTCGACAGGAACGTCGTCGTGTATGTCGCGATGCGCTCCTTGATGCCCATCTGTTCGGCCCGCTCGGTGGTGAGCTCGGGCTCGATGCGACGGGTGCGCAGCTGGACCGTGCGGGTCTCCTCGGTCGTGAGCACCCTCGTCATTTCAGTTGCGAGTGCCTCGACGTCGACGCCGACCCCGTCCCGCGAAGGGATGATCGTCACGCTTCCGCCGCCGACCTTGAACTGGGCGTCGACCGGTGGCGTCCCTGCCTTGCCCACTTTCGCCAGCACGATGGCCGAGGCCTCCTCGGCAGAGATATAGGCCTGCAGCACCGAGCGCGCATCATCTGTAGCGACCGGCGCTGATCCGGCCGGCCCGGTCGTGTCATCGGCGGCGGAGCCCGAGGATCCGGGCGACACTGTAGCCACAGACGAGGGCCCCGGCACGATGCGGAACGCAATCCAGGGTGCTATCTCCCGCGGGCTGAACTCCCACGCCTTCGAGTCGTCAGTAACAGTCACGGGCCCTGCGAGCATGCTGCGCGCATCAGCGAGGGCCTGTTCGGCATCTGAATCGGTAACCTGCACCGGTGTGAAGTCAACCGCGACCTGAACCTCTCGATCCGTCGAGACGAACGCCTGGAGCACCTCGTCGCGGACCTGGTCCTCGCGCAGCGCTATCCCGAGGACCGCACGCGCCAGTCGCGCCTCGGTGCCCTCGATGACGACCTCCGCATCGTGGGGCTCCCGCTCGACCGACCCGGCGACTTCGGCGAGGAACCCAGCGAGTGCCTCACTATCGGCCTCGACCGTCACAGGCAGCGCTACCGGCTCCACCCACAGACGCATGCGCGTGGCGATTCGCTCACCCAGCGGTCCTGTACGGCCGATCTCCATGGCTTGGGCAACCAGCTCGGCACCGTTGAGGGTCGCGCCTATGCCTGAGGCATCGATCTGCCACACGTCCTCTTCGAAGGTGACGGCAACGGGATCCGCAAGTCGAGGCTCGAACGTCTTCTCGATCTTGGCCGCCGCCTTCGCTGGAGTCATCGCTCCTATGCGGACTTCTCCCACGCGCACACCGGGATGGACACGACCCCATGATGCACCAATCTCGATTAGAACGAGGAGCAGAACCAGCGTGACCGCGAGAGCGGCGCCGAGGACCATACCCCGAACCCATACGGGTCGCTCGGCGAGGAGACGATCTATCCGCCCCCGCAATGTCCGTTCGCGGGCACGCTCCTGGCGCGCATGGCGACCCTCTTCGAGCAGGGTCTGTCCGTCCACTGCGACGAGTCCGTCGTTGTCGATGGTTTCATTCACTGGTCGTCCTCCACCGGGCTTCCGGCTGAATACCCGCCCGTCCTGCCGGCGGGCACGGTCAACTCCTCGGCCTTCGTGATCTCAACGGTTACGCCGGGAAACGTCGCAAGCGTAGTCTTGAGCCCTCCGGGGAGCTCGAGTGCTTGTGCAAGGTTGCCCTGTTCCCCGAGGGCAATCACTTCGTAGTCGCGCGCAAGCGCCGTGCCATCCAGTTCGATTCGACCGTTGCGGCCTGCGAAACCACTCGTTGCGGTCACGCGCACACCATTCACTGCGATGGCCTCCGCGCCGCCTCCGCGCAGTTCGTGAATGACCCGGACGAAGTCCTGCGGCAGAAGCACGCGCTCGGGGTCGGTAATCCTGACGGCGATGCCCGGGCCGATCGCCGGCTCCAAGCCTGCCATCATACTCACGGAGTTGAGCTCTCTGGCCGCTTCGTTCAGGAGTTGCGTACGGTCCTCGGTGGCCTGGCCGGCCTCGAGCAGTCGCATCTGCAGCCTGGCCACCTCGGTGCGCAACACGTTGTTCTCGGCGGTCAGCTGCTGGATGATGATTGCCAAGTTCTGATCGGACTGCCGTTCCAGAGAGCCCGAGAACGTCGCCTGCCCGCGCATCTGGGCAACGAGCAGGAATCCGACAAGCAGGAGCCCCACGGCCAGGCTCGCAACGAAACGTGCCTCGTTAAAGGAGCGCTCGACCAGCTTCTCCGAGGCGCTGAGCCGCTTCACAGACTCGTCGCGCAAGTGTACCAGTGTGTCCTTTGAGGGGAGGCGCGACTGCATGCCCATCATTCCCACCCCCACCGGTGGAACAGCAGCTGTCGCACGGTACCGAGATTGTCGAACACGCGCATACCGAAGGCAACCACGGCCGCAAGGTAGAGCTCCCTGACACCGATACGGTCACCAACGAAAACGATGAACGCTGCCATAAGCGTGTTGGTGAGGAATCCTGATACGAACACCTTGTCGTCGAAGGTCTCCTCGAGGCTCGCCTTCACCCCGCCGAGACAGGCGTCTATGGCGGCGAGCACCGCGACACCGAGATAGGTGAGCCAGGCGACCGGGACGCTCACGTTGGTGAGTAGCCCGAGTGTCACTCCGAGTGCAAGCGCAAGAACGAGTGCGAGCACCTCAGGCACCCCCGCGCGCAGGACGAACGTACTGGGGACGCATCGAACCACGATAGCCCGCAACCATGAGATCGGATGAACGAGCCAACGAGACCTGCAGTCCATACTGACTCATGTACGCATCGAACAGAAGGGATGCTGATTCGTCCCCGAGGACGGCTTGCTCGAGCACTGCAGGATCTCCGATCGCCCTTATGACGTAGGGGCTCCCGAGACGCGCGGAGTTGACAAGGACGGTGGTTCCCGCACAGCGAATCGGAGTCGTGGCCACAAGCCGCTCCCCGTTGATCTCGACGGCCTCAGCCCCGCCTACAAAGAGCGCGTTGACCACGGCTGCAATATCCGTGTCATGTATCAGGTAGTCGTTGGGATCGGTCCCGGGAGCGACCTCGCTACCGTCGCCGAGTACGACCTCCACGCCGGATCCCGTGACGGCGGATAGGCCTGCCGCTTGGCGCACCCGGTCAAGCTCGCGGGAGAACGACTTGCTCACACCCGAGTCGGCGGCGGCCTCACGCTCGAGACGGGCAAGGTCAGAGCGAAGCTCGGCCAGACGATTCTGTAGATCGTCGCGCTGTTGCTCCAGGCTTTGGACCACGTCGACCAAATCGCTCGCACGACCAGAACGCACCTCAGTCAAACGACTTGTGGTGTTGAAAGCCACTGCTATGAGGAGTCCGAGCACCACGAACACAAGAACAAGGGCCGGACGGTAGGGAGGTCGGTGCATACGAAAGTCACACCACACGTCGGTCGGGGGCCATCAAATTCAGCATTATAGCAGGTGAACGAAGGGTTTGTAAGTACCTTCGCCCCCCGTCGCAACCCCCGTCGCAAGCCTACTCGGGACCGATGGCTTCCCGCACGACCCCCACCCATTTGTCGATGATGCTGGCCAGTGAGACCTCGTCCTCCCCTTCTGCCCATACAGTGACCTCGGGCTCGCTCGAGTGCGGCAGCACGAGCGCCCATCCGCCCGTCTCGGCGATGCGGACGCCCTCGGTCAGGTCGACCTGGGCCCCCGCAGATGCCTCGGAGACGAATCGCATCACAGCACCCTTGCGATGCGCGCGGCAGAACACCGAGGTCTGGCCCTTGTGGAATGGCGGCAAGCCGTCGACGATCTCATCCAGGCCGATGCCGCCACAGGCAAGCATACTCGCAACCATAGCGGCCGTTACCACTCCATCGTAGGCGGCAAGGAAACGCGGGAAGATATAGCCGCCCCGGGTGGATCCCGCGAACCCGATCACGCCCTCGTGAGCCAGCACCGCGAGTGAGCGGCGGGTCCGACCCGGACGCAACACCGCATGCCCCGTCGTACCGGCAATGCGCTCGACGACCTGCGACGCCGTCAACGGGACCGCGATAGGCTTGCCTGTGCGATCCGAGCGGCACCAGAGATCGACGAGGGCATGGAGCGCAGTGTCACCGTCGAGCAACCTGCCCGAGGCTGTCATGAAGGCGAGCCGCTCGGCCATTGGATCGAACCGCACGCCGAGGTCTGCGCGGAATAGATCGATCGTCCCGCGCATCTGCTCCCATTCCTCATCCGAATCGGTTGCCGTCGAGATACGCTCGGCATCGACGAACGGGTTCAGCGCGACCATGTTCACGCGCCATGCCGAGGCGACACGGGGCAGCACGAGTGAGGACACGCCGAAGCCAAGGTCCGCGACCACCTTGATCCATGCTCCCTCGGTCGGAAGCGAGCCCTCGAGGGCCTTTTCGAGGCCGGCAGCATAGTACTCGAGCGCCCTTGGCGGGTAGAGAATCTCGCCCACATCTGCGAGGAACGCGCGCCTGAATTCTCCTTTGAAGTACAGTCGCTCGAGCTTCTTCTCCACCCACGGGGCGATGTCGAGGCCGTCCTCGTCGTAGAAGCTCATCCGAAGTGACTGCGGGTCCTCCACCGATGCGGCAACGTGGATTCCTCCGTCGCATCTGGTATCGCGCGCTGTGAACCTCGTCAGTGCCGGAGAGGAGACCCGGAGGTCACGAACGTGACAGCCAGCGGCATTGAGACCTGCAACCATGGCGCGCTTGATCATTCGGGCTCCGCGGCTCGCATCGCGGCTCACCACCACGTGAGAACCCTTGGGAAGGAGCGACCCGAAAGCCTGCGCTGCGCGCATCGAACGCTCCGGTGTGATGTCCACGCCGACAAGACCGGATATCCCATCCTGCCCGAAGAGGCTCTTCGAACCCGTGCTCTCCCAGATGATGGAGGAGGTCACGACCGCTGCCGCCTCGATGCGCTTGTATGGGAAGACCTGCACGTTCGCACCGACGCGCGCTCCATGGCCCACCGTGCTCTCATCGCCGATGACCGAGTTCATGTCGACTGCGGCTCCGGCGCGGATATCAACGCGTCGGCACAACACTGCCCCCGCCACAGTCGAGTGGCGCCCGACGAAGGTGTCGCTCCAAAGTATCGAGTGACTCACGGTCGCCTCCGTGCCGATGACGCAGTTGTCGCCGAGCACCGTGTAGTCCCCGATGTGTGCCCCCTCACGCAGTGTCACGTTCGGGCCGATGACGACCTTCTCTCCGATTACGACACCCGGTTCGATGCGGGCACCCTCGCCAATCCACACACGCTCACGCGTTTCCACGCCGGGAACGAAGACCTTGGCCTTGCCGTCCAGGATGTCCCGGTGAACCTGCATGTACGACTCGAACGAGCCGACATCACACCAGTAGCCGTCGACGACACAGCCGTAGAGCGGGTATCCCTTCTCCATGAGCAACGGAAAGAGCTCGGATGAGAAGTCGAACGGCTGGCCCTCTGGGATGCGCGAGAGAACCTCAGGCTCGACCACGTAGATGCCGGTGTTGATGGTGTCCGAGAATACCTGGCCCCATGAAGGTTTCTCGAGGAAGCGCTCGATGCGACCGTTCCCGTCGGTGATGACCACGCCGAACTCGAGCGGATCGGGCATGCTCTTCAGGGCGATCGTAACAGCCGCTCCCTTGCTGCGGTGGAACTCGATGACATGCGTCAAGTCGATGTCGGTCAGGGCGTCCCCCGAGATCACAATCAAGGGGTCCCCTTCGAGCAGAGCCTCGGCGTTCTTGACCGAACCGGCCGTTCCCAACGGCGTCTCCTCTAGGGCGTAGGACATCCGCGTACCCCACTCCTCGCCGTCGCCGAAGTAGTCCTGGATCACCTGAGGCATGAACGCCAGCGTGGCCACGACGTCGGTGATCCCGTGGTGACGCACCAACCCGATGATGTGCTCCATCACAGGTCGATTGACGATGGGAACCATGGGCTTGGGCTGCAGGCTTGTGAGTGGACGCAATCGCGAACCTTCGCCTCCGGCCATGATCACAGCTCTCATGCCGCACCGCTTTCCACGCGTTCTAGCCCGCCGAGCGGGCTTCCGCCGAAGCAACAAGCCGTCGTGCCAGGAACGTGTAGTGCACCGCACTCGTAACCGAGAGCACGAGACCGGCATAGACGAACGGTTCACCGAGGAGACGCTCTACACCGGCAAACTCGACTGCAGGCCAACCGAGTATGAGCAACGAGAAGCCGGCGAGCAGAACCACGGTGGTCGCCTTGCCGAGGCGGGTGACGGGCATCCGTTCGCCGTGCTGCTCGAGGCGGTAGGCGCCCCAGAGCAGGTAGACGTCCCGGGCCACGAGCAGCCCGACGAGCCAGAGCGGGACCCTGCCGATGAGATAGAGGCCAGTCACGCCGGACGCCAACAGAAGCCTGTCGACGAGCGGATCGATAGCCTTGCCAAGAGCGGTGACGGTCCCGGTACGCCGGGCGATCATCCCATCGAGCCAATCGGTCGATGCGGCTGCGGCGAACAGGGCGAATGCAAGCGTGTTGGCGTGAGCCCGGTCGGACAGCAGGACGGAGAAGAAGAAGGGAATCAGCAGCAGTCTCAACACTGTGATCACGTTCGCAACGGTCCACACGTCCTGGAGGTGTTCCTCCTGCTCGCTGTGGGGCCCGCCGCCCTGAGGCACTACCACCAACCCCTCCTTCTGAAGTAGACGAGCATCGATACCGAGACAACGACCATGAACACGATGACACCCGGGTAGCCGAACCTCCACCCAAGCTCCGGGAACGTCCGGAAGTTCATGCCGTATATACCCGTGATGAGCGTCAGAGGCATGAAAATCGTGGCCACCACTGTCAGGCGCTTCATGATCTCGTTGGTCCGATTCGTAACGGCCGACAGGTGGATATCCGCAAGATCGGTCGCAACGGTCCTCAGACCATCGAGCGCGTCTTCGACGCGTGCCAGATGATCACCCACATCGCTGAAGTAACGATATGCATCAGCACTCACGAAGTCACGTTCTCGCACCAGCGACCTGACGATGTCTCGCTCCGGCGCGATGACCCGGTGGAACTCGAGAATCCGCCTCCGCATAATGTGAATCTCTCTCAGATGTGACGGAGAAGCCCCTTCTTTCCCCTGGAGCAACTCGTCTTCGAGGAGTTCCAGTGACTCGCCCACGTCATCGATAGCAGCGAACACGCCGTCGACCAGATAATCGAGAACCGCATGTAACACCCTGTCCGGACCGTGGGCCATAAGAGTCCCAGCATCGTGCGCCGCATACTGGATCGCCGGGTTGCCCCTCCGATGAATCGTGACGAGCCACCCGTCGCCCAGGAACGCGTCGACCTCGGCCTGATCTGTCTCCTCGATGGAGAGCCCAGGCGTCGTCCAGATCAAGAAGAGATGGTCGTCGAAGACCTCGACCTTCGGGCGCTGCGGTGTGTGGAGGCAGTCCTCGAGCGCCAGCGGATGTAGGCCGAAGCGGCGGCCCACACGCTCAAGGTCCCCGGGGTCGGGTAGGTCCCCGGGATCGGGTCCCACAACATCGACCCACGTGCATGTGGCGTCAAGCGTGGTGTCGAGACCCTCGGCCCCGAGCGTCCGAAACGCGGTCCCTTCGAGAACACGTACGGTCAAGCCGTCACCCATGGCCCCTCCATCCCCGCGCGGGCACATAATACACAGGCGCCCTGCCGGGTACGTTCCCCTGCAGGGCGCCTGAGACACTCCTGGTCGGGCTGACAGGATTTGAACCTGCGACCCCTTGACCCCCAGTCAAGTGCGCTACCAAACTGCGCCACAGCCCGTCACCGCCTTCAGACGGCAAAGAAGCATATTACGGCTCGGAGTACGCGCGTTCAAGTGCGCGGCAACAATGTGTGGCATCAATGTGCAGCCCCAAGTGGTGCTTACCCGACGGGTCCGCCCGTCATGCCACCGCGATAGAGGAGCACGCTTACGTCCTCGACCGTTATGAGCCCGTCCCCGATCATCGCCGAATACACCTCGGCGAGCGCGGTGATCTTGTCAGGCTCGTCGATGACCTGTACCACCACCGGCAGGTCGACCGACATCCGGATACCGTGCTTAGCGTGCTCGCGACTGGTCGCCCCGAAGCCTGCCATCCCGCGCAGTACCGTGGCGCCCGCGCACCCGGCCATCCGTGCCGACTCCAACAGCGCCTCGTAGAGGGGCCTGTCGTCGTAGCGGTCGGCCTCGCCAATGTGTGCGGAGAGCCGTTTTGCGTTACCCGAAAGCGTCATGCGTGATACCTTTCGTTGATGTCGGTCACTGGCGTCGCTTCTGACGCAAGAGCGCGGCAGTCCGGTCACAGATCACGCGTGCGAGTTCGCGTTTGGGCATCACGGGCAGCTCCTCGACGTCAGAACTCGTGACGAGCGAGACCCGGTTGCGGACGGAACCGAACCCCAGCCCGGGTTCGGTGATGTCGTTGGCTACGACGAGGTCAAGATGCTTTCGCTCCAGCTTTCCTCGGGCTTCAGGGATGAGATCCTGCGATTCGGCCGCAAATCCGATGAGCACGCGCTTCCCCTTCTGCGCTCCCATCTCGGCAAGGATATCCGGCGTGCGCTCGAAGGCAAGTGCGCCGGGCGTATCAGACTTCTTCAGCTTGTGCTCGCTGACCTCGGCAGGTCGCAGGTCCGTGACCGCAGCGGTCGCCACCACAGCGTCGGCTTCCCCATACGCTTTCATGGCCGCGACATGCATCTCCTCGGCGGTCTGTACCCGCAGGACCGTGCATCCGAACGGGTCGGGAAGCTCCGTCGGTCCGGAGACAAGGGTCACCTCGGCCCCGCGTCGCGCAGCCTCCTCGGCGATTGCGTAGCCGGTCCTGCCCGAGGAGCGATTCCCGATGAAGCGGACCGGATCGATTGGCTCGTAGGTGGGACCCGCGGTCACAAGAAGCCGCACACCCTCCAAATCCTGCACCCGCTCGAGCTCCGCGTGCACGACCGCCGTGATGGCTTCGAGCCCGGCGAGACGCCCCTTCCCTACGTCTCCGCACACCAGCTCGCCGGCATCCGGCTCGACGATAATCGCACCCCGTTCCCGCAGTGCGGCGAGATTGGCCTGAGTAGCCTCGTCCCACCACATGTGCGTGTTCATCGCCGGAGCGAGGACGAGAGGAGCCTCGGTCGCAAGGGCGACAGTGGTGAGCATGTCATCGGCGACGCCGTGAGCAAGCTTGGCAAGCACGTTGGCGGTGCAGGGCGCGATGACGAAGACGTCAGCCTCCTCGGCTAGCGAGACGTGGAAGACCCGGGACGCCGTGGGGTCATCCCAAAGCGAGGTCACCACCGGCTCGCCTGTAAGCGTGCGGAAGCTCAGCGGCCCGACGAAGCGCGTCGCCGCCTCTGTCATCACGACTTTGACGCGCACACCCGAACGCAGCAGCGAACGAGTGACCTCGCACGCCTTGTAGGCGGCGATGCACCCGGTCACTCCCAGTACCACGATCTTCTGACGGTCTGCGGCCACGCTCGTGCCTTCCGGTCGTAGACACCTCCGATTATCGCATGCTCCGCCCCCTGATCACTGATACGGGCGGTCGCCGCGCTGCAAACGGGAATGAACCCTAGCAAGTACCGCATGTCCGATGCACCCGGACGACACCAAGGAGGATTTCGCGATGGCACAGCGCGACCCCGACGCGGTCGAGGTACGCATCAAGATCGGCGGGCCAGCCGGTTTCGGCATCAAAGCCGCAGGGCAGACACTGGCCAGACTCTTCACCCGGGCGGGCTACGAGACCTTCGACCTCACCGAGTATCCCTCGCTCATCAAGGGCGGGCACAACAACTACCACCTCCGTATCTCCTCGGAGGAGATCTTCAGCCACGTGGAGCCGGTCGACGTCCTCGTAGCGCTCGACCGGGACACGGTCACGCTGCACCTCGACGAGCTCACCGAAGGAGCCGCCATCATCTTCGACCCCGGCGATCTTGACATCGGTGAGCTCGAAGACGTGCCCGATACCGTGTGCGCCATCCCCGTTCCGCTCAAGGAGATCGTCTACGCGGCGGGCGGCATCTCAATCATGCGCAACACAGCTGCCCTGGGTGCGGTCCTCGGACACATCGCCTTCCCGCTCGAGTACCTCACCAGCTCGATCGAGCAGCAGTTCGCACACAAAGCTCCCGAGATCGCCGAGCAGAACGTGGCGTGTGCGACCGCAGGCTACGAGTACGCACGGGACCACGAGTGTCCGTTTCCGTACGAGCTGGCGCCACGTGAAAGCGACGAGGAGCGAATCCTCGTCGACGGCAACGAGGCTGTCGGCGCGGCCGCACTCGCAGCAGGCATCGGCCTGTACTGCGCCTACCCGATGACGCCGGCCTCAAGCCTGCTGCACTTCTTCGCGAAGAACGCCGAGAAGTACGATCTCGCCGTCAAGCACACGGAAGACGAACTTGCCGCGATGAACATGGTCGTAGGCGGCGCTTTTGGCGGAACCCGCTCGATGTGCGCCACCTCGGGTGGTGGCTTCGCGCTCATGGTCGAGGCGTTCGGACTGGCGGGCGTAAGCGAGTCCGCTGTGGTCGTGGGGCTCTTCACGCGCCCGGGCCCTGCGACCGGCATGCCGACCTGGACCGAGCAGAGCGACTTGCGGTTCGCAATCCACGCGGCGCAGGGTGAGTTCCCCCGCGTGGTGCTGGCGCCCGGTGACCGTGAGGACGCCTTCAACCTGACGTGGCAGGCGTTCAACATCGCTGACGTACTGCAGACGCCGGTCATCATCCTCGGCGACACGTACCTTTCGGACAACCGCCAGTCGATTCCGCCGTTCGACACGTCGCATGTTGAGATCGACCGGGGCGAGATAATCACCGAGGGCGAGGTCGAGGACTACGCTCGCCACCGGGTCACCAACTCCGGGGTTTCTCCCAGGGCAATTCCCGGCGTGAGGGGTGCCGAGCAGATCGTCAACTCCTACGAGCACGACGAGCACGGCTACGGCGCCCAAGGCGAGATAGCAGAAGTCCGCATCGCCCAGAACGAGAAGCGCATGCGCAAGATGGATCTCGCGCGCATGATTACCCCGTCACCGGCGTACTATGGGCCGGATGCGACAGACCTCTCGATTCTCGCCTTCGGCTCGACTAAGATGCCGGTGCGCGAGGCGATGAAGTGGCTCGACCGTGAGGGTATCTTGGTGAACCTCATGCAAGTCGTGACGCTCTGGCCGTTCCCCGCCGAGGAGGTGTCCGAGTTCCTCGGCAAGGCGAAACGCACGGCCATCATCGAGGGCAACTTCACCGGACAGCTCCAGGGACTGGTGCGCCAGGAGTGCCTCATGGACGTCGACCACACACTGCACCGTTATGACGGACGGCCGTTCTCGCCCGAGCAGGTCTGCGGATTCATTAAGGAGGTGCTCGGCTGATGCCCGAGGTCAAGGAGTACACCACCCCCAACAAGCCCACCTGGTGCCCCGGCTGCGGCAACTTCGGCATGTGGGAGGCGCTCAAACGGGCGCTGTCCCAGCTCGAGCTCGACTTCCACGAGTACTCGATGGTCTGGGGGATCGGCTGTCACGGTAACGGGGCCGATTTCTTGCGCACGCAGGGATTCCATGCCCTGCACGGAAGAGCACTCCCGGTCGCCACTGCGCTCTCTCTCACCCGCCCCGACCTCAAGGTCATCATCGAGATGGGTGATGGCGACGGCTACGGGCTCGGGATGGGACACTTCGTGCACTCGGTCCGGCGCAACGTCGACATGACGTGCATCGCGCACAACAACCAGATCTACGGACTTACGACCGGCCAGGCCTCCCCTACTACCGAGCACCTCATGCGTACCGTCTCCACACCGGGGGGCGTCCTCGAGGAACCGGTGAACCCGGTCGGCCTGGCGCTCGCGCAGGGAGCCACGTTCGTCGCCCGCGGCTTCGCCGGCGATATCCCCCACCTCACCGAGTTGTACAAGGCGGCCATCCAGCACAAGGGTTTTGCGCTCGTCGACGTCTTCCAGCCCTGCGTGACCTGGAACAAGCTGAACACCTTCTCGTGGTTCCGGGAGCGCGTCTACAAGCTGGAAGACGAAGGACACGACCCCTCGGACCGCTCGGCGGCGTTCGAACTGTCGCTCACGACGTTCCACGAGATGACCTGCACACCGGAGGAATGCCGTGTGCCGATTGGGATCTTCTACCGCGACGATGAGGTCCCAACGTACAACGAGGACGCGACGGGTGCACAGGAACCCGGCCACCGTAGGGCTGAGAAGGCCCGTGACATATCGGATCTTATGGCCTCACTCGGTTGAGGGAGCACATGACGGAGGTGCACCAGCAGAGTCGGCGGAGTGGAGCGGAACCGCGTTCCACATGATTCGGATGAATGCCGCGGCTAGCGTGGGGTCGAAGTGCGAGCCTCCCTCGATCTCGATGTGGCGCAGGGCAGCCCGATGACCGAGACGCGGCTGATACGGCCTGCCTGACGTCATGACCTCGTACGCGTCCGAAATAGCGATGATGCGGGCTTCGAAGGGTATCTGCTCGGCCTTCAGGCCATCGGGGTAACCCGCTCCGTCCCATCGCTCATGGTGATGGCGGATCCAGGACAAGATTTCGTCGATACCCGCCGAACGCAGGATGCGCTCAGCGAATACGGGATGCTCCTCGACCTGGTCGCGTTCGGCCTGTGTGAGCGGGTTGGGTGTCGCGAGAATGCGGTCGGCGACGGCAAGCTTGCCGATGTCGTGAAGAAGTGCGGCTGTCTCGATCAGTGCAATCCGCTCCTCCGACATCCCAACCTCACCCGCAAGGGCGGCGGCGGCCCGGGCCACGATTCGTGAGTGCTCGGGAGCGTAGGGATCCCGCGCATCGACGGCCGAGGCGAGCGCCCGCACCATCGCGAGGTGCTCGCCGCGCCTTATCCGCTCGAGCCGCTCGGCGGGGTCGAGAAGGTGCCCTTGGGCCTCGTCGAAAATGCGCGTGCGCGCGCCACCGGCTGACCGGGCCCATTCCTGGGCGGACATCGCCTTTCGCACAAGGTCCTCGCCCTCGCTTGCGTGCGCAGGCACGGAGGCGACGCCTGCCGAGACCGAAACGGCCATCCCGCCGGAACGCACGTGTCGCTCGACCTCGCGTCCACACTCAGTAGCGAGGTCCGCAGCGCCTGCCGCGTCTGAACCGAGCAGCAGGGCCACAAGATCGTCCCCGCCGAGGCGGAAGAGCTTGCCATGGGAGCCTAGAACCCGCTCGAGTGTCGCCGCCACGTCACCCAAGACGCGATCGCCCTCCGCATGACCACCGAGCTCGTTCAGCCTGCGAAAGCCATCGACGTCGAAGGCGATTGTAGAGACCGGCTCGCCTCCCCGCGCCAACACCGCTGCAGGCAGGAGCGCGTCAAATGCCCGCCGATTGGCCAGCCCGGTCACCGGATCGGTGACCGAGACGTCGAACAGGTACGTGCCTTCGAGCGTGGCAAGCCAGCTCCGAACCCCGAGGAGTGAAACCAGCACCACGGCCGACCACAGATAAACTCCGGCATCCGCAGGCGCATTCGCAGTCGCCGCTGCCAACGCCAATAGCGGAATGCACAGGACCATCCCACCGAGATAGAGCGGCCCCACCCAGGGCCATCGACCGAGGGGTGCAGTGACCCCTCGCGGGACCGGACGGACGTCTCGCTCGGTCAGGCGATAGACGGCAGCGACGAAAAGGAGATAGAAACCGGCTATGAAGAAGTAGTCCATCAGAGAGTCCGCTGCCCCGCCCTCAGAGGACTGCTGGAAATCAGCGTACCACCAGGGCCACTGGAGAATGCCTGCCGTGTACACCGTCAGCGATGTCGTGATAAGCCACTCCCATGAGCGCCAGCGATCGGCTTTGAAGCCGACCAGCACACCGAAAGTGCCAACAAGGATCGCAACGCCGAGGACCGGGTACGCCGAACCCACGAGCAACAGTCCCGTAGAGTGTCGGGGGATGCCCGCGAACAGCGGAAGTACCAACCACCGGTATGCCGCGACGAATCCGACCACCATAGACAGAGCGACGTCCGCGTAGAAGCGGATCCGCACGGTCAGGGGCTCGGAGCCGAACCGCGTGAGCGACACGACCATGGCGAGGAACGCGAGGGCGGCTCCCGCTTGCAGCAGTTCGAACGGGTGCGGCAAAGGCGGGCCGAACGGGTCGACGAACACCACCATATACGCCCAGTACGACTCACTGAAAACCAGGAGCGATGTCGCGATCGTGAGCAACAGCCAGAAACGACGCTCATCGCCCTTGACGTTTCTAAAGGCCACGAAGGACGCCACTGCCGCCATCGGCACTGGGACAAGCGACAGACCCCAGGTTGCCGCATGAGTGGCCGGGGCGGCAAGGTCAGACAGACTCACCAAGAGACGCAGAAGGGCGAGCACGCCCAGGCCACTCCACGCAAGGAGGCGGGCCTGGACAGCGGGGCTTACTCTGCCCATCCGGCGTCACTCCCCTCGTCGTCCCAACCCGGAGTCGGCAGGTCCGCTTCAACCGTGATCAGCGCCTCCACCACTTCGGGGTCGTACGCTGCACACATGTTCTGGTCGAGTTCCTGGAGTGCGGCTCCGCGAGAGAGCGACCGGCGATCAGGCCGACCCGATGTCAGGCCCTCGAATGCGTCGCACACCGCTATCACACGGGCGATTCGTGGGATGCTGGTCGCAGACAGCCCGTCCGGATAGCCGCTTCCGTCCCACCGTTCGTGATGCGCACGGACGGCCGGCGCGACCCTCCTGAGCTGCGTTGCGGCGACAATGCGCTCTCCGATCACCACGTGGTCGCGGAAGAGCGCCTCTTCGGTACGCGAGCGCGGTCCCTGCTTCATCAGCACCTCATCGGATACGCCGGTCTTCCCGATGTCGTGCAGGAGAGCGGCGATTTCGATGTCGTGCACCTCGCCTGGGGTCACACCGATCCGCTCCGCCACGAGCACCGACATCGCTGCGACATTTCGCGAGTGGAACCGTGTGGTCTCGTGCCGCGCCTCCGATCCCATCACGATCGCAAGCAGCATGCTGAGTTCCGCGTGCTCCTGGGCGGCCACAAGACGGGCGACGTGGTCGAGGAGTGCCATCCGGTGCGGATCGTATGAGACCAGCCGATTCCTGCCGCGGGTCTTTGCCCAGTGCTGGGCCGAGTACGCCTTCATCAGAAGACCTCGCGGTAGAACCGAATCCTGCGGACACGAGGCGACACCCCATGAAGCCGTGAGCGGCAGACCGGCGCTCGTGAGTATCCCGTGGACGGCCCATCGCATCCGGTCAGCCCTCAGTAAGGCCTGGACACGGTCAGCCCCTTCGATGACGGCTGCGAATTCATCGCTCCCGAGGCGCCCTACCGTCACGCGGGGCCCGGAAGCCGACGAGATTGAGCGGGCCACCTCGCGCACCAGGCGATCGCCCTCATCCCTGCCGTACAGCGTGTTGATCCGGCCGAAGTCATTGAGGTCCAGCACGATGACCGAGACGGGGTCGCCGTATCTCTCGAAACCGGTGATCGCCTCGACAAGTCGGGTGTGCAGGATGCGTGCATCGGGTAGCCCGGTCAGCGGATCGGCCCCGGCCCGCCTGCGCAGGCCCCCGGTGTAGACCGCATCAAGAGCGGTGCGAGTGACCATGGCTATCCCCACAAGGGCCATGGCAGCGAAGTTCACTGCGGTGTGATCTGTGTCAATCCGCGCGCGAAACGCAGTCACGCCGAGGACGGGTATGGCCACGAGAAGAATCGTTGACGTGGCGACGGCGTCCCAGCGAGGTCCCGCAAGAACCCTCTCGGCCGCTGACCAGCCGCCTGTTGCGGAAGTGGCAGACAATCTGGACCGGTACACCCCGGCCACAAAGACCAGATAGTAGCTGCACAGGAACGCCACACCGATCGTGACCACTGCGACTTGGGAATCTTCCGATCTGACGAACAGATACCAGAGCCGCGACAACATAACAGCCGCTCCGAAGACACCCATTGCGACCCCGAGCGCCCGCTCCCAGACGTCCAAGCGACGGTTTCGTGACGTCACGGCGTGAAGGGCAACCACCGTGACAATCACGATACCAACCACTACATATGCAGTCTCCAGGACGTCGTCGACAAGCGCGCTTGGGAGCCCGCGTCCCGCCGCGTGGATGAGCGAGTACACAGCCGCGAACACGACCACCGCCAGCCCCGCAGTGTCGGCAACCCGCCGTGCCATGACGACACGCGGCACTCCAGGCGCCGAGGTGACAAAGACAAGGCCTACCGCGAACGCGACCGCGCCGATGCCGTAGAGGACGTCGGAAGGTGAGAATCCCAGAGGACCTCGGGGGTCGACGAAGACCTGGTAGAGGCTGAAGTACGTCTCCCCCGCTGCAATCGCACAACAAGCAAGGGCAAACGTGGCCCAGGGGCGGCGCTCGAAGCTGTTCTCGGCTGAGCGCCATGCCATGAGTGACCCGACAAGGCTCAGCCAGGCCGCAACGAGGAACACGATCTGGCTCGCAACGAACGTGCCCGGAGCGTCCGGTCCCGCTGCGCGCAAGACGCCGAAGCTCACCGCGAGCGCCGGTAGAACCCACCACACTGCGTGTGTAACAGCCCGGGCACCACCTGCGCCCGCCGTCTCAGAGCCCGACCCGTTCACGACCGCCGTCCGCTGACCCGGCACATCACGCTCCCATCCTCACCATGTGCGGATTCTATCGGACATGGCGCGTAGAGGTCGTGCGGGTCGGTCGTCAGATCAGGCCGAGCGCGTTTCCGGCTTCGGCGAACGCCGCAAGCGCCTGGTCTATATCCTCGTCCGTATGGGTGGCCATCAGGCACGTCCGCAACCGATCCATGCCCCGCGGCACCGCCGGATGCACAATCGGGCACACGAAGATGCCTCGGTCGAAGAGCATGCGCGTCAGGTCCATCGTCTCGCCCTCGTCGCCCACGAGCACCGGGACGACGCACGTCGTGGAGTCCATCGTGTCCCATCCTTGGGACTTGAGCCCCTCCGAGTAGCGGCGCGTCACGTCGTGCAGCCGCTCGACCCTCTCCGGCTCGTCATCGATCACGTCGAACGCCGCAATCGCGGCAGCAGTCTGCGCGGGCGGTAGAGCAGCGGAGAAGATGAACGGACGGGACATGTGCCGCTGGAAGTCAACAATGTCGTGGGCTGCGGCCAGGTAACCGCCGACCGAGGGGATCGACTTCGAGAGCGTCCCCATCTTCAGGTCGACCGAACCGACCATGTCGAAGTGCTCCTCGATGCCATGCCCGGTCGCGCCCAGCGAGCCCACAGAGTGAGCCTCGTCCACCATGAGTCGCGCCCCGTAGCGATCGCACAGCTCCCGGGTCGTCGGCAAGTCCATCACATCGCCGTCCATCGAGAAGACCGAGTCCGCGACGACGAGAATCGTCCCATAGTCGCCCGCCGCCATCTCGAGCAGCTTCTCGAGATGGTCCATGTCGTTGTGGCGGTACGTGCGCCACTTCGCTCCGGAGAGCAGGCAGCCATCAACGATCGAGGCATGATCCAGCTTGTCCATCAGGACGAGATCGCCGGGTCCCATCAGACCCGTGATGATCGCGATGTTCGTTACGTAGCCGCTCGAGTAGACGCAGGCGTCCTCGCGATGGCAGTACTGAGCGATGCGGGCCTCGAGCCGCTCGTGAAGATCCGTCGTGCCGGTTAGCAGGCGCACACCGCCGGCCCCGGTGCCATAAACATCGATGGCTTCCTTGGCGGCAGCCTCGATACGGGGGTGGCCGATCAGGCCGAGGTAGCTGTAGGAAGCAAGCTGCACCATGTCGCGGCCATCGGCCATTGTGACCCGGTGGTTCGTCCTGCCGGTAGTGGGCTGGAGGTAGAAGTAGCGGTCCTCCTCCTTCAGAGTCGTGCGGCGCTCTACGAAGGCAGCGACGCGCTCCGAGATGCCATCGCGCAGCATGGTGACCGAGTCGGTCATGAGGATTCCCCTCTCTGGCCAGAACCGCCCTGGTGGCGTGTCGGCAGTGGCGTGTGTACAAAGTTGTACACACTATACCGCACTGCACGATGAAGAGTTGAGCTATCGCTGCCGGGCTCCGAACCCACTCTGGTTGCCAGCCGTATCGCGATGGCTGCGGGTATATATCCTCACACGAGGTGCATCCGGAGTGAGGAGTTTGTATGAAGACCATCCTGATGGTAATAGCTCCCGAGACCTTCCGGGACGAAGAATACGCGCACCCGAAAGAGGTGCTCGAGAGCCGCGGTGCCACGGTGGTGACGGCGAGCACGCGCGCCGGCACGTGTACCGGCAAGCTCGGAATGACGGCCGAAGCGACGGTGGCTGTCTCCGAGGCCGATGCGCTTGATTACGATGCCGTGGTGTTTATAGGAGGCGCCGGGTCGAAGATCTTCTTCGATGACCCCTTCGCCCACGCTCTGGCGCGTGCCGCGCGTGACGAGAAGCGCATCCTCGGCGCTATCTGCATTGCGCCCTCGATTCTCGCCCGCGCCGGGCTTCTGCGAGGCTGGCCCGCGACCGCCTTCGAGAGTCAGAAGGACGACCTCGAGGCACACGGGGCGATATGGACCGGGAACCCGGTCACAGCAGAGGGACACATCATCACCGCGAACGGACCGGAGGCGGCACGCGACTTCGGACTGGCGCTCGCCGACGCGCTCGGAATCTGAGCGGACCAGCGGGACCACAGCTGTGGACAACGGGGCCCGGCGCCGCCTTTTCGCCTGTCGAGACCAATGAGAGGAGTCACGCAATGAAGATGGTGCGATGCCGCATCTGCGGCGAGGTCTACCTCGGCTCGGAGACCCCGAGTCACTGCCCGTTCTGTGGCGCACACCGCGAATACCTCGTGTCGTCCGAGGAGTATCCTGCAGACATCAACGATGTCCAGCTGACCGAGACCGAGCGCGCCGACCTCGAGACATCCATCGAGCTCGAGCGCTCCAACACGCGCTTCTACCTGGGCATGGCGCAACATAAGGAGGAGCCGGTACTCTCCTCGGCGTACAAGCGCCTCTCCAAGATCGAGGCAGAGCACTGTGAACTGTTCTGCAAGCTCGTTAACATCGACGAGCCCGACGATCTCTCCGCGCCGATGGAGGTGTCGGACGACTGGTGCGTCAACATCGCCGAGTCCGTGGAGCGAGAGAAGCGCGCCTCATCGCTCTACCGCCAGTTCGCCGCCCGGTCCACGAACGAGCGGATTCACGAGGTATTCGATGCGGTGAGCGCGGTCGAGGCCGATCATATCGAGTTCGACGGAGTCGCGTCGGCGTATGCGGGGTGCGACTAACCACAACCCGCACGATTTGTGCGATGTCAATGGGCCCGGGTGAGTATCCCCCGGGCCCGTGGTATGCACATCTGAGAACCCGAGGGGATTCCCGGGAGGTTCGCGGCTGCTACAGCTCCTGCCGTCGAAAGACCAGCGCGGCAAGGGCGATCATGCCGAGCGACACCGTGATGCCGGTGACTACCGGCCAGCCCACAGAGACATCTGGCATGCCCGTGATGATGCGATCCCCTGCGCCTAACAGGCCGACCGGCGTGTAGTCGCGCGCTACACCCCACAACGCCGCAACAGACATCGAGAAGTACACTGCGATACCCGCTCCTGCCGCACCGGCCTGCGATCTGAGAACAACCGAGAGGAAGAGGGTGACAGACACCATGAGTACTGAGAGCAGATACCAAACGCTGACCATCGCGACGAACTCGGCCAGCAGCTTAGTGTCGAACATCAGCACGGTCACCCCCGCGCAGAGTGCCGCGCCTATGCTCACGGAAACCAATACTAGCACCCAGTTCGACAAAGCCTTGGCTGCAACCATAGCCCGGCGGGACACCGGCTTGGAAAGCACGATCTGGGCAGTGCCGCTCCTGCGCTCACCCGCTATGGCTCCGGCTGTAGCGATGATCACGGCAATCAGTGCTATCTGCATCGCGTTCTTGTTGAACTGCAGATACGCGTCGACGGTGGTGGCAGGCGGGATTTCGATGAAGATTCCCTGCTCTCCTGAACTGACCATAGACGAGACAAGCCCCGGTGTGATCTCGGCTATCACAGGGCTCATGAGCCCAAAGAAGATCAGGATGCCGGGCACCACATACAACCGCCAGGTACGAAGTACCTCGGTGACTTCCTTGCCGAGGAAGACTGCGAATCCATGCATCAGGCCCTCCCCCCTACGAGCTCGACGAACACATCCTCCAGGGTGGGCTCTTCATCGACCATTCTGACAAGCGCGATCCGCCGGTCCGCGATCAGTGCCGGAATCGACGTCCTTGCGGCTGTCATGTCGGACACCACGCAACGGACAACCTGACCGTCGCGCACACACTCCATGCACCACGGCTGGGTGGCGAGGAGGGGCTGGAGGTCCTCGGCGCGCTGCTTGACCTCTACGAGCACGCGCATCGCATGGCCCTCTCGTTTGACCTCGGATATGGATGCCTGGCGCACCACTCGGCCGTAGTCAAGAATGGCCACCGTGTCACACACCCGCTCGACATCCGTGAGTATGTGGGTCGAGAAGAACACCGTCGTCTTGCCCTTGAGGGCCGCAATCATGTCGAGCACGTCCTTGCGCCCCATCGGGTCAAGCGCGCTCGTCGGTTCATCGAGCATGAGCAGACGCGGAGCGTTGATGAGGGCCTGAGCGACACCGAGTCGCTGCTTCATGCCGCGGGAGTAGCCGCCGACGCGCTGCTTGACTCCCCCGAGCCCCGCCAGGTCGAGGAGGGAGGTTACACGCTCGTCAAGAGTCGTGCCACTAATACCGAAGAGCCTGCCACAGAAGCGCAAGAACTCCTCGGCCGTCATCCACGGATAGTATCCCGGCACGTCGGGCAGGAAGCCGATGAGCGAGCGCACCTCGTTCGTCGCGTGCACCACGTCGTGGCCGAACACCATCGCGCCGCCCGACGTCGGACGTGCCATCCCCATGAGGATCCGCAGTGTCGTCGTCTTCCCGGCACCATTGGGGCCGAGAAACCCGAAGATGGAGCCCTCGGGGACCGAGAGGTCCACACCGTCTAACGCGCGCGTCTCCTTGTAGACCTTGGTGAGGCCGCTGACTTCGATCGCAGTGCTCATCGGCCCTCGCCGTCTCCATAGAGCGCATCGACCGCACGGCGGGTGCGCTCGCCACTCGTCGTGCGAGATGGACTCACTTTCACGTCTATCTCTTCGGGCACATTCCGCCCGATTGCCACGTAGAGAATCGGCCCGATGAACGAGTTGCCGAGGAAGATGATCACGAGTGCCCATATCCACTTCATGCCAAAGCGGACACGTGGGCGGCGTGCGAGGTCGACCAACGCCCAGAACTGCACGGCAACCTGTACCGTAAGCAGAACGAATAGTCCCCAGATGACCGTTGTGGAGACACTCAGCGCGTCAGCGATGCTCTCGACCATGTGCGTCTACTCCTCCGTCGTGAGTGTCTCCACGATGAACATCAATCATGGGATGCCTTCGAACCGGCGGGGCGTGCGCCACCGTGGAAAGCGCCCCAGACACGAGTGCCGTCGCAACCACGTTCGACAACAGGGGGAATCCGAGGAGCATGCTCAAGATACCGAGAACTCACGCCGCACCGCCCGCGCCACTGAACGCGCGGCAGCCTCCATCGCTCCCGCTCCCCTCTCTCCCGTCATCCCACAGCAGCGTTCGCAGCCCAGCTAGTCTGGACTGTCCCGCGAGGATTATCCGCCTGGAAACACCCATACACAACCAGGCTCCGTCAAACCCGGGGCGATCATCCGACCGGCCCCGCCTCTTCAGTACTCCCGAGTCAGGTACCAGCCGTCTCCGAGCGGTTCGACCTCATCGAAGAACTCAGCCACCTCGCTTGCCGTCCACGTCTCCGACGAGCAGTAGAGCAACATCGTCCCACTGCCAACGAGACCCCGCACGCGAAAGAAGGTGACCCAGTATCCGCGTCCAGAACGCTCCCGCACCCAGACGTGTCCGCCATCGGACAGGCGCGCCTCGCGCGCGGCCAACCGATACTGGATGTCAGAATTCTGAAGACCTGCTGAGCGGGCTCTCGCGATCGATTCGTCTGCAACTCGCTGGTACTCGGCCCAGTTGGCTTCGAAGAAGTCCTTGTGGCTTCCCCCCCCCACGCCAAGCCATGAGAGGACAGCCCAGGCCAGGCACGCGGTCAGGATGACCAGCACCACACCGCTCAACATGCAGGCGCGACCCAGAACCACCGATGGAGAAGTTGGTGCTACACGGTGGCTGCCACTCACACGCGCTACGTCGGTTGGAACAACTGCTTGTGAATCATCCAGGAACGGCTTCTGTCTTCCCATTCACGGTCACGCCCATCCGAGTGTGGTTCGTCCGGCCACCTCTACCTATCCTGTCACTATTCCAAATAAGACACCTGAACGGGCTTCCCGCTCACGAATGCATCCAACTCGTCTTGGGTCTGCACGCTAAACGTGGAGTATGTGACCTCCGTCCCGTCATCAGGCCTAGAATCAGAATCAACACACGCGATGAGTTTGCGAATCCCGGCGAACACCCACCGAGCGGGTCTCCCTTCGACAACCGTTCCGTGTGACCCGTCAGAGTCTTCGTCATTTCGTGCGTACTCCGTCGCCCTTATCTGTGCCTGTTCGTCTGTATCTGCAGCAACCAGGTAGACGTTCTCCCACATTACGTATTCGTCTTGGGGTCCGCCATCTGTGTATTCGAGAAACAGGACTGTGTGCGCCGCGTACCAGTTCATCCAGGTCGCCCCCAACGTTATCGGTCATGATCCCTTCCGGCGATTCCCCAACTGTTTCTGCGCTTCCTTCCACTTCGCCTTCTCTGCACTGTTCTTAGCAGACTTGTATGCTTTTTCGGCGATCTCGCCCGCCCTCTTCTTGATAGCATCTACTGAACGATTCTTGCCGGATTTCGCGGCCTCGCTGGTGGCCTGGTCAAGTGCTTGCCGGGCTTTGTCGTTGAGACCGGACTTCCCGCCCTTTGCTAGCACTATAATCTGCTTCTTCGTATACAAGGTCGCACGGACCCAGGCCGTCGCAATCCCCTTCCCGAAGGCACCTATTATCACCAGCAAGTCGCGCTGTCCTTGTGGGGTCATGAGATATGCGGCAACCACGGTACCGACAACCATTATGCCAAGAGCAGGGAGTGCAATCGCGACTTCCCCCGTCGGATCCACTCTCCCCACCGGGTCGCCCGCGCAGTACTGGTACGCGCTCTCCTCGCCGTCGTCGCGCGCGGAGTCCTTCGTGAGGAAGCGCATCGTGGCCGGGTCGTAGTGGCGGGCAGACAGGTAGTAGGTGGCCGAGTGGGCGTCGTATGCGTAGCCCGCGTAGCGCAGCGGCTGGCGGTCGGCGATCGCAGCGGCCACGTCGGACATGATGCCGGTGACCGCGTTCGAGTCTTGCGAGAGCACCGCGCCGTAGGGGTCGTAGGTGTAGCGGGCGAAGGGCGCGCCAGCGGTGTCAGTGAGCGCGACGACGTCGCCGCGGTCGGTCGTGGCGATGAGAAAGGTCACCGGTGAGGCGGCGCCTGCGGTGTACACGCCCGCATACGGGCGCCTGTTCTCGCCCGTGAGGTAGGCGACCGCGTAGGTGGTCTCGTCGGAGCGCGCGGCGGCAAGCCGGAGCAGCGTGATGCCGTCGTAGGTGTAGTCGGTCGTGGTGGTGGTGCCGCCTGCGGTCACGGTCGCAGACGTGCGCTGGCCTGCTGCGTCGTAGGTGTAGGTGGCGCTCTCTCCCCCGCGCGACCAGGTCTCGAGCCTGCTCGCGTCGTCCCAGCCGAAGGTGGTCGTGACCCCGCCGGTGGTCTGGGAGATCCGGCGTCCGAGGGTGTCGCTCGCACACGTGGTGGCCACCCGGCCGGTGGCCGAGGAGGTGAGCCGGTCGTTGCCGTCGACCGAAAGCGCCGTCTGCGCGCCGCCCGTGACCGCCCCGCATGTCAGGTTAAGCCCCCTGGGCTTGATGAAGGCTCCGTCTCTGGGGATTCCCTGAATGATGGAGGCAGGAGTCCGTGACCTGATGCCGAGATCTCCGAAGGGTCCGCCAGAGTACAGCGGGCGTGCGATCCCGTCGAGGGAGTCCGACCCGTCCGATCAGCGCTGCGGCCCGAACCTCGGGATGCATCCCAAGACCCTGCACGTCGGAGTGCGCCAGGGCCGGTGTCACGATTAGCCGCGTACTCACGGGTCTCTATGCTTCCAGCTTTGGATAGGGACCAGCGTATCTCAAGCGCAGGCCGTGGTCCGCATATGTGTACAAAGCAGACATCCATACCGCATGTAAAGCCGTGCTCACCAGCGCGCCTGTCACCATCGCGGCTGGCGTGGAGGATTGAACGAAGATGCCCACGAGCGCGACAGCCAAGTAGATGACGGCGAGTATCCGAGTCTTCGACGCTTCGCCTTCAGGCCTCCGCCGACCCTCAATGAATACAATGGCGAGCAAGCAGATACTCGGCGTAACTGCGATCAGTGAGCCCGCAATGGTCCCAATGAACGGTAGCGGCACCATGCCACTGAGTACCATACCAACCAGAACACTGACCGCGAAGCCGCCCGCTGCCACCATAAGGCGACGTGGTCGCGGATGCGAAGCTAGCAGCAACCGCGCAAGGATGAGATTGGCGAGGGCGAGATGAGCAAACAGCAGAACGAACGAGATCAACAGCCCCGCTTCAGCAACCGAAACTACAGTCACCCGACCGAGGGCCAGTGTCCCCAAGACGACTACGGCGACAGAGTGGGCGTTGGCCCACCGCCAAACCAACTCTCCGCGAATCCAATCGAGTGCGCTCAGCAGCCTCACACCTCCTTGACGACCGTCTTGTGGACTCTGACTACTGTGACTGTCTGAGAGACACATTCTGGGCACATGAGACTCACAGGTACCTCACACGGACTCTGGATGCGTATGCCGATCCTTGAGGTAATCTGGTTCCAAAGTAGATCCATCTACTGGTATGTCTTGGTAGCTGACTGACAGTCCTCATGTAGGCCCAGGACTGGGGGGCCACCACGCGGTTAGGACGCTTTGCCGTGTACCAGACATTCTTGTCCTGGGACAACGTGCGGTAGTACGCGGCAACGACGTAGGTGACGATCTTGAAGGTCCGTCCTGTACTGTTGTATCTGTGCGACTCTTGCGCGATGAGGTACTTGTACTCTCGCCCGTGTCGTCGATACATGTCGCGCCGAAACCACGGATAACGGCCCTCCACATCGACGTAGGGTTCCGCGTAGGTCTTCGACCATCCCCTTTGCGTCCACCAGCGATACCAGTGGGTCTCATACCACCACCAGCTTCCGCTTCTCACGATGTGGAAGAACAAACCCGTCGGATCCGCCTTCCCCACCGGATCCCCGCCACAGTACTGGTACGCGCTCTCCTCGCCGTCGTCGCG
>JACUUN010000121.1 GCA_014859265.1 Coriobacteriia bacterium | reverse complement strand
CCCTCTCGGTTCTGACGCTCGCTCGAGCTTCAAGAGAGGGTCTGGGGGCTCTGGGGGCTCTTCACCATGCGGGACGGGAGGGAAACGCTCGGGTGCGGGCAGACTACGCCCCCTAAGCGCCGTTTCCGGCTATTAGGGAGCGTGGGTTTATGCGGTCCGGTTAGGGTGTCTCCGGTTCGCGGTCCTACCACGGCGCATTGCTCTGCGCGGCTATCCATTCCCGCTGCCATAGCGCGGGACGTGTTCACGTGCTGCCTTTGCCCACTAGGATAACCCCCCGCACACCCGTTACGGGTGCGCCAGCGAAGGGGCCCAACGCCGATTATCACGTGCTGCGCTCCCGGGACGGCTAGGCCACGGGGCATGAACGCAGCCCGCTCACGGCTACGTGAAGTTGCCAGCTATGCCCGCCACCTCGTAGGTCTTCCCCGTCCCTCATCGGTCCGGCCCCGGCATCGGAAACCGGGCGGCGCTATATCACTATGTAGGCACGAGCGAGTGGCTTCCGCTGGCTCTCCGAACGCTTCCGTGCCGTTGGCGGTCTGCGCTTAGCTGTTCGGTCCCGGCATAAGAAAACCGCCCCTTTCCGCGAGGCGGTCGCTTGCGTTCGAGTCCCTGCCGGTGTATGCTCTCCGGGAAGGGAGCCGCGAGCTACCACCTCGCACTCACTCTTGAGGGCCGCCTCTGCGCGGCTCTCACCCTATCTACGCACAAGCGGTAGCGGATCGCAACCGCGCCGACCACAATATCTTGTGAACTGCCGTTGCTAATCGCTGCTAGACGCGTATGGTTTACCGTTCGTCAGGTTATTCGACCGTTCGTCGGATTGTTCGACCGTTCGTCCGGCTTTTTCGACCGTTCGTCGGTTCGTGTACAGGTCGCGGATACCCGCAGCGGCGATTTCAGACCGTTAGAACCGCCGCCACGAGACGGCACGCGAAAACCGGCCTCACCAGCGGCGCGCTAAGCGCTTGGAACGGACGCGGCAAGGGTATCGTCACGGTGCGGCGGGCTATCGTAGCCGACAAGGCGGCGACGTTCGGGCAGGGAGCCAGCGGTAAATACCGCTCGAGCGGCATTTACGCGATCCGAAGCGGCTCGGCAGGGGCGGCGACGCTCGAGCAGGGCGCTAGAACCGACCTTGCGCCGGAAGGGGCAATGTCGCCCGGAGCTCGTCGAGCGGGTGTGGCGGCGGACAAGGCGGCGAAACTACCGCCCTACAGACCGGGCGTAAGTGCGCAGGAATGCGCATTTACCCGATCCAAAGCGGCACGCGGCCTAGAATCGCCCTGGCGGCCTCGCGGATACGGAAAAGAGCCGCGCCGTAGGAGACGACGCGGCTCCGGTCTGTAGGCACTCACACCGCCAGGCGTGTTGAAAGCGGCGGGTGCCCTTCGGTTATCGTCAGTCGTCGGCGGCCTGGGCGGCCTTCTCTGCTTCGCGGACGACCCGGACCGCCGCCTCCGCGTAGGCCCGGTGCTGCTCGTCAGAAACTTCCTTTACGGGAGCGTCGGGCTGCGTGATCGCGACAGACTGGCGGGCCTTGCCTTCGAGCAACTCGAACACGAGCTTCCGAGACGGGCCGTCTCGCTTGATAGCGTCGGCGACGATCCGCATCGCCAGTTCTTCGCCGAGAGTCCGGCCCTCCAAGCCCTCGGGCGTATCCGAAAGCCGGGCCTCGATCAGCGGACGTAACGAGACGCCGGGCGGTCGGCCTGCCGGATTGCCAGACGCGCCGGGCCTCCACCGGCCCTGAGCGTCGCGGTCGCCTGATAGCGCGTGTTTTTCAGGCGGCTTCGCTGGGTACTTCTTAGGGTGCGCCATGCCCGCCCACCACCGTTCTTTTCGCGGCCTGGGCGGCCCTCTCGGCTGCCTGCGCCGCCTTCGCGTCATCGGCGTGCCGCTTGATAGCCATCGTGTAGTCACCCGGTTCGCGCAGGGCGCACTGTAGGTCGCAACCGGCATGTAGATAGAACGCGCCCCACCTACCGGCGCGGGAGCACATGAGCGTGTCGAGTGCGCTCGGTCGCGGACTGTTCGGCAGAGACGGATCGGGCGGTGCCCACGTCAGCACCTGCCGGACCCCGTCAACATCGCCACCGGTCAGAAGGAGTGCATGCAACGCTTCGGCGCGGCCCAGGTTCACGCGCCCGCCAGCGAGCGCCAGCACGTCCCGAAGGCGAGCAGCGGTGCGGTCACAGTCGGCGTTCAGCTCCGATAGCGACCCCCAGCACTTCACCTGCTCGGCGGACATAGCAGACACGTCATCCGGCCCGGCCAGCGGATCGCACGCGGCCAGCGCGTCCATAAGACTCTTTCCCGCCTCGTTGTACCGGGCGGTCGCGTACTCGAAGGCCAGCGGGCGCAGAGCGCGCACGGCGTCAGCCGCGAGCTCGCGGCGCACGGCTGCTAACTCATCATTCAGAGCCGCGGCGTGGTGGCAGTGCGCGGCCACGCGATCCGAGGCCGCATGCGCCGCCGATTCGTCACCGGCCCTGAGCGCCGCAACCAGATCATCACGCGCACGAGCCCGTGCGGCGGCGGTGTCGAGGGTTTGGGCCTGGCGCAGCGCTTCGAGCGACTTCGCGGCGGGCTTTGGGATTCGTAGACCGTCGGCCTCGAGACCGGCCAGCGTGGCGAGAATGCCGGACGGCTCGGTCATCGCTCGTCACCCGTCAGGAGCGCCCGAACAGCGCGTTCGAGCGCGGCCAGGAGCTCGGCCTCGCGACGCTTTTGGGTCTCCTCGTGCTCGGCTACGTTCGTGGGCTCGCTCGTCTCTAGACCGGCAGCGGCACGGAAGGCGGCAAGCAACCTAGCGAGCGTCTCCGCTTCGACCTCACCTGCCTCGCGTGACGGGCTCACATCCAGCTCGCGTGACGGGCTCACATCTGGCATAGAGCTCTTGCATAGCGGGCATCGTTCTTCAGTCATCGGAAACCTCCATGAGATCGCTGGGTAGTACCTGGTAGTCGAGCGCGGCGCAGAGGCGCTCGGCCTCGCACGGGTATGGGATACGCCGCCCGGTTTCGGCCTGCGAGATATGCGCAGGCGGCACGCCGGACTTGGCCGCGAGTCTCAGCTGGGACCAACCCCGCGCCTTTCTGACCTGCCGCAATCGTGTGGTCATGGCATCATGCCTCTCTTTCGCTAATGTCATAATACCACAATCGAACATCAGTTCGTAGCATGGAGAGGGCTGATTATCCAACCGCCCGCACGCGACACGGCTCCGGCGGACCCTACATCTTGTGTTTGTATCGGGAATCAGGCGGCGAGAAGGGTATGCACGCGCCGGACTCTAGCTCTGACCTGGTGCTTTCTTCCCAGCTTCACATAACACACATTATCACGCCCGGAATACTCGCCAGGGTCTATGCATTATCACGCGAGGGGCGCGTCCTGACGCTCGCGGCGCGCTCGTGCAGACCTTACACCTTGCCGTCGCGATCCCTCTCGGTTCTGACGCTCGCTCGAGCTTCAAGAGAGGGTCTGGGGGCTCTGGGCTCTTCACCATGCGGGACGGGAGGGAAACGCTCGGGGGCGGGGCAGACTACGCCCCCTAAGTGCCGTTTCCGGCTATTAGGAGGCGTGGGTTATGCGGTCCGGTTAGGGTGTCTCCGGTTCGCGGTCCTACCACGGCGCATTACTGCGCGGCTATCCATTCCCGCTGCCATAGCGCGGGGCGCGCTCGCGTGCTGCCTTTGCCCGCTAGGATAACCCCCCGCACACCCGTTACGGGTGCGCCAGCGAAGGGGCTCAACGCCGATTCACGTGCTGCGCTCCCGGGACGGCTAGGCCACGGGGCATGAACGCAGCCCGCTC
>JACUUN010000120.1 GCA_014859265.1 Coriobacteriia bacterium | reverse complement strand
AAGCACGGTCATCGGACCCCGGATGGTGTGGTGCTGGATTCCAGTCGGGTGGGCCACCCGACTGGAGCAGGTCTGAGGCTGCTCGAAGCGGAGACTTTCCAGAACAGTCGGAGTCGTCAACGAGGTCTTTCTGCGAGAGACATCGTGCGCAGCATTGTAGTCCGGGTCTCGCGGGAGTATACTGAGACCAACATGGTTGGTACTGAGACAAACTTGGTTGGTACGAACGACATCGCCGGGATATTCGTAACCCCGACGCTGGCAGCGCTGCTCGCGACCTTCGCGCATACCCCGTCGCGTACGTACATGCAAAAGGAACTCGTGGAGGAGACCGGGGGTTCACTGTACCTGGTGCAGCGCGAGTTGAAGCGGCTGGAAGCGGCCGGTCTCGTGGCTCGGGAGAAGCGCGGACGCCAGGTCGAGTACACGGCGAACACGCGCCACCCGGCGTTTCCCGGACTGCGTGATGCGCTGTTGGCTACGGTCGCTCTCGGGAATCGGCTCCGAGATAGCCTGAGAGACCTGCCGGGCGTCCGCCTCGCGCTGGTGTTCGGTTCGGTGGCCGCCGGCACTGACTCGGCCGAGAGCGATCTCGATATCCTTGTAGTAGGGGACCTCGGTCTCAGGGACGCATCGACGCGCCTGGTGCCGGCACTGCGCGAGATCGGCCGAGAGCCGAACATCATCATCTTCAGCGAGAAGGAGTTGCGGGAGCGGGCCGCGGCTCGCGAGCATTTCGTCTCCAGCCTACTCGACGGACCCAAGCTGTGGCTGGTGGGTGATGATGACGAGCTTGCAGCGATTGTTGGCTAGCGGCCAGTTGCGACGGCTGCCTTCGAGTGCATCGGAGATCGAGAGCCTGTTCAAGGTGGTCGAGCGGGATCTTTCCGATGCCCGTGCCGAGGAAATCTCCGCAGACAGGCGATTCGCCACGGCATACAACGCCGCCCTGCAGCTCGCCACGCTGGTGCTCCGAGCTGAGGGATACCGCACTCATGGAACCGGCCATCATCGAACGACGATCTTGGCTCTCCCGCTCGTGCTCGGTTCCGAGATGACCGAGACGGCGGACTATCTCGACGCGTGCCGTTCACGACGCAACACCGTTGACTATGACGGGATAGGCGTTGCCACTGAAGCCGATGTCAGCGAGCTCATCGCAGAGGCCGAGATGCTCGGCGACGTTGTGCGCCGGTGGCTCGCGGAGAATCATCCGCAGTTCTCGTGAGCGGCTTCTCGCGACCGCCAGCCCTCTGACCGAGCCGGGTCCACTTACTCGACTCGTGCAGAATCTTTCCCGGAGTTCTCGGCCGGAAGCCTTCAGGCCCGCCAGCCCCAGTGCGCACGTCAGGGGACCCGTCGGGTGGGCTCCCTGAAGGCGCCGGCCGCATCTCAAGCCCTGGCGCGCGCATCAGCGGGCAGCATACCCGCAGATACCGAGCCCCTCATCGCGACGGGTGCACGAGCCGGATTTCGACATCGCAACCGACCGCTTCCGCATATCTCCTGAGTGTGCTCACCGAAGGTGAGTGCTTGGCTGGACCTTCGAGCCGTGAGATCGCGCTCTTGGTCGTGCCCATGCGCTCGGCGACTTGCTCTTGCGTCAGGCCGGCCTCAAGGCGCGCGGTAAGTAGCTCTCGCACGAGCGAGTACTCCTCCTCGAGAGCGTCGTACACCTCGCTGAAACCCTTGCGCCGCAAGGCGCGGTCGAGGAACGCGTCGTGGTCGTGCGAAACCGACTTGTAGGCTGAATCAGTCATCGTGTACCCGCTTCATCCGATGCCGCGCAGTGTCCAGTTCGTCTGCCGGAGTCGCTCTCGTCTTCTTGATGAACGCGTGCAGCATCACTATCCGCTGTCTACTCGCATAGCAGTAGAGAACACGTCCCGCGCCCTCCCGCCCGCGCGGCCGGAGCTCGAAGAGTCCGGACCCCAGCGCACGAGAGTGAGGCATCCGCAGTGCGGGACCGAACTCGAAGAGCAGCTCTACCACGCGCGTGTAGTCAGCGAGGATACCGACCGGCCACGACTCGATCTCGTCCATCACGCGCTGGTTGAAGTACTCGACAACGTAAGGCATCTGGGAAGTTAGCAGAAATGCGAACTACGTTCAAGGTGCGATCCAGTCAGCACGCCCATTGCCGAGGCATCGATTCCCATGGCTACTCCCTCTTGACTGCCGCCCCGCCGATGGTGGCGGGAAGAGTCAAGCATGGAGACCAAGGCTTAACGCAACATGACCGGATCTTGACTCGAGGTCGTGATCAGGCCGAGTGGCACCTAGTCGGGTGGGCTTACCGGCCCGGCGCCAGTCTGGGGCGTGCCGTCTCGGGTGCCGAGTCTGTTCAATCTCCGAGTTGCGACTACAGCCGCTACTTGATCGCGTCCAACTGCTGTTGCAGCTTCTCCCGCACATCCCGGGTGAGGTATCGGGCCGCCCTGATCTCGCCCGAATCCAGGCCGAGCAGTCTCACCTGCTCCGCTCCCTTGTCCGTGCACAGAATGAGGCCCACCGGTGCTGAGTCACCCGGGTGGCGCTGGTGTGCGTCGAGCCAGCGCAGGTAGAGCAGCATCTGCCCGTAGTCGCCCGGATCGAGTGGACGGGTCTTGAGTTCGACAGCGACGTAGCAGCGCTCTGTGATGTGGTAGAGGAGCAGGTCGAGACGGAAGTCGCGACCGTCTACCGTCATGCGCTTCTGGCGCTCGACGAAGGCGAAGCCGACTCCAAGCTCGAGCAGGAACCGCTGTATCTCGTCGAGGATAGCTGTCTCGAGCTGGGACTCCGTGTGCTTGCCGGGTAGGCCGAGGAAGTCGAGCACGTACGGATCTCGGAAGAGAATGCTCGGACCGGTGTCGTCAGGTACCTGTGATTCTGAGGCGGCAGCAATGACTTGGTCGCCAGAGTCATCACTGGTGATGGTGCGCACGTAGAGCTGACTGGCGATGCGCTCGCGTAAGGTGCGCACGCTCCATCGGTCACGCGCTGCGTGGGCCGCGTAGAACTCGCGCTCCTCGGCATCTTCGAGCGCGACGATCTCGACGATATGACTCCAGCTCAATTGTTGCGACAGTGTCGCAACAATCTCTGATTCCGGACACCAGGCTGCGAACTTCATCATGCGTGTGAGTGCGGAATGCGAGTAGCCACGTCCATATCGTTCCCTGAGTCGTCCGGCTAACCGTCTCACGATCTCACGGCCATACGCCGCTCGCTCGCCGCCAAGAATGCCTTCGCGGATACGCTTCCCAACGCCCCAGTAGAGCATGAGCAGCTCAGCGTTTACGGCTGTTGCAGCTCGGGTTCGTGCCTTGTCGATCAGCTCAGAGACGTCGCCGAAGAGAGCTTCCTCGACATCCCGAATCATGGCGTCGTCCCTGCTGCCCTCGCTCACATTGTCTCCACTCGGTCCAGTGAGAACTTCTCGGACCGAGCGTATCGGGACAGCCTTTCCCGGAACGGTACGGATTCTTACCCCGAGACATGGCAAGGCGCAGTGTCGGGTGGGCGACCCGAATGGGGAGCGTACACTCCGTCGGCTATAGACCTCACAGTGTCGCGCCAGGCTCAGTCGCGCGCTCTCGACACTGAAGGGCGCTCGTGTACCAGGAACGTAAAGGGCTTGTGCTGCCTGGCGTAGAGCACGCTCGGGAACATGGCGATAAGGTCGGCAACTTCGAAGTCCTGGATATGACCAGGAACGCTTAGCATGTGGCCTTTGGCTGGGACGGTCACCACTACGCGATGTCGGGCGACACGGAGCGCTTCGTACACCGCGTCCTGTGGGTTGTCCAGGTGCTCAAGAATCTCGAGCATTGTCACCGTAT
>JACUUN010000119.1 GCA_014859265.1 Coriobacteriia bacterium | reverse complement strand
TCTGGATGTACGGGACTCGAACCCGCGACCTCTGGCTTGACAGGACGCTGTTGAGCATGGGCTGGAGCCGTCAGGAGTAGGCTGACCTGGCCCTCTTCTCAGCACTAGTGGGCTGCGAACGGCTGGAGCCTGCCTCAGTTCTGATGAATGCTGATGCGAGTGCCGGCTGCTCTCCCGTCCACGGCTACCCGGAAGTCGGCAGGTGGAACTCGATCGGCCCTCGCTGCATGAAGCGCCCTTTCATCCGAGCTTTGATATCAGCCCGGGTCTGAGCCCGGGTCAACAGCCCGTGGTCGGCGAGTCGACTTCTGTCGTCACAGCCCTCGCAGAGTTCCTTCACCCCTTGTGGGCGGGAGCGTCGAGCGCATCAGCAGCTCCGCCGCAACGGCCTCCACCTGGGGCCACCCCCGCTCCAGCAGGTCGTGGGTTGCCTTCCAGTGAGCCTCGATCGAGCCATCGAGGGGGATGGGGATCGAGCGGTAGTCGGACGCGGAAGTCTCCAACCCGAAGTACTCGTGCTCAAGTTCGGCTAGGTCGCCGTCAGCGCCTCCTCGAAGCCAGGCGAGTCTCGCTTGTGCAAGAGGGCCAGTCAGGAAGGTGATCGTATCCGAGTCGTCGCCGCTGCACGGCTCGTCCTCCGGCGGCCGGGTGCAGACGTAGCCGGCTGCACCCGGTGTCAGGGGCCGTACGGTCACGTATCGGAAGGGGACGCGGAGCGCTACGTGAGCGACGACGTGTCCCGCCTCGTGCACCGCAGTCTCGTACCGAGCGTCCATGTCATCCAACGAGATCTCCCCTCGATCGCCGGTCTCGCCTGAGGATAGCTGACCGGAAGACATGTCCCATCAGTACCGGCCAGATGCCAGAAAGGCTGCCGAGCTCCGAAGGCAGGTTCAGTGGATATGGGGGGTGTAGTGGTTGGAGGAGGAGGGATCGACCAGCGTTAGCCCTGTACCCCGGTTAGCCGAGCCGGAAGAGAGAGCGGGGCACGAGGACGCCGCGCTGGGACTTGCCCAAGAACGCCAACCGTTCCATCACTTGCGGTTCGGCCAGTAAGATACTGGCTGGAGGAGGCTGCAGGTGCTGGAGCGCATCGGCTTCATCAAGAACATCGGTCTCTTTGCGGACCACACGCAGGAGCCCGGGACAGACTTCACCGACCTGACTCTCATCTTCGGTGAGAACGGGGTCGGGAAGACCACGATTGCAGCGATCGTCGACTCGCTGAGAGAGAGTACTGCTGTCACCATTACTCGAAGGCGGTCTCTCCCTGGTCATGAGGTCCCAACGTGTTCCGTATGTGTTGACGGAACGGAGTACCGCTTCGATGGAGCAGGCTGGGACGGGCAACCTGCCTTCGGAACGATCGAGGTGTTCTTCCCTGACTTCGTATCCCGGAACGTCCACGCCGGGGGTGGGGTCAATACGGACCAGAAGCGGAACCTCTGTGAGTTCGTCCGCGGCCGACAGGCGGTCGCAGACGTTGAGGAGCTGTCCAAGGCAGACGCGGAGACTCGTACGGCGCTCTCGGACAGCAAGCAGGTCGACGACAAGCTCAGGCTACTGATCAAGACACCCGATAACCTGCAGGACTTCCTCGCCCTGACAGAGGATCCGAAGATCGATGAGAAGATCACTGCGGCGCGGGCCGCTCTTGCCGAAGCGGCTGCCGCAGAGAAGGTCACAGCTCGAGCAGTCCCGAAGGCTGTCGGACTACATCCGCCCGACAAGACCCTGCTGACTGAGGTTCTGGCACTCACCGACGAGGACGTAGGGGCCGACGTCGCCGCCGTCATCGCCGGTCGCACTGCCCTACTCGGTGAACGCGGCGAGGCGTGGCTCGACCACGGCGCACAGCACATAGTCGACGAGCACTGCCCCTTCTGCGGGCAGGATGTCGCGGGAGTGAAGCTGGTCGAGGACATCGTCCAGTACTTCAGCGCTGCCTATCGCGAGCTTGTTGCTGCGATGAATGAGGGCGTCTCGTCACTCCGAGACGCCGCAGGTCAAAGTGTCTTCGATGGCGTTCGATCTGAAGTGCGTGCACAGCTAGCAGTTGCTGCTTCCTGGACGGACCAGTACACGATCGATGAGGCGGCCGTGGAGAAGCATCTTGGTGCAGCCGAGACTGCCTGGTCCAGGGGCGCCGCACAGCTTGAGGCTCTGTTGTCCGCGAAGCAGTCGTCACCGATAGATGTCGTGTCGGCAGAGGATGCCGAGACCGCTCTGGCTCTCTTTGATGCGGCTACTGCACACGTCGACGCGATCAACGCCATGCTGACCACTTGCGCCACTGCCGCCGAGACCCACAAGAAGACAGTAGCCTCCGCCGACAAGGTGAAGCTCGAGTTGGAGGTGAACCATCTCGAGAACCAGAAGATGCGCTTCTCGAACACGGTCAAGGACCTGTTGGCTGAGCGGGCTAAGCATCTGCAGCGGAGAACGGTCGCCCAGCAGAAGAAGGACAGGCTCAAGACGGCCATCGACGCACACGCGTCAGCTGTCGTCGGGAAGTACGAGGGCGGGATCAACTACTACCTACAGCACTTCGGCTGCGATATCCGCATCGGCAAGGTCGGCGCATCGTACCAGGGCGGCAAAGCAAGCGTCAGCTACAAGCTCACCGTCCGAGGCCATGACATTCCATTGGGCTCGGCCACCGACGACCCTTGCTTCGACAGCATCTTGAGCGAGGGCGACAAGTGCTCGCTCGCCCTGGCGTTCTTCCTCGCCAGGCTGAAGGACGTCCCCGACCTGACAGGGCGGATCATTGTGCTAGATGATCCCGTCAGCAGTCTGGGAGGGTCACGGCGGCGGCTTGTGGAGGGCGTCATTCGGGACCTGCACAAGCGCGGGGCACAGGTCGTTGTCTTGACTCACGACGAACGGCTCGCGGCAATGCTTTGGCGTCACTCCATGAAGATCAAGTCGATGAAGAACATCATGCCGCTGCAGGTAGAGCGCGCCGGCGCCGGCAGCAGGATCGTGCCCTGGAACGCCGAGAAGGCAACGCGGAGTGAATACGTCGAGGACTACTTGACGCTCAACGGGTTCTTAGAGGGGAGCATCGACCACACGGAGGCTGCCCCGAGTATCCGCCCCTACGTCGAGCAGCGACTTCGCCATCTGTTCCCCGGTCCGCCATTCGAGACGCGGGATACGCTGGGAGTCATGATCAGGAAGATACGGGAGGCGAGCCCAGGCGAAAGGCTGCACGACCTCCAGGGCAAGCTGCCGGAGCTGGATGCGATCGCTGATGCTGGGCTTCCCGCCGGACATGCGACGGACGACGTTGCCGGCATGCCGCCGTTGTCGCGCGAGGAGCTTCGGATCTTCGCTCAGAAGGCCCTCGACGTGCTGCCGTAGCTCAGGGGCAGGAGTCGACTACCCCTCTGCCTCCTTGCGGAACCGATCGTACAGCCAGTCGATGAGCACGCGGGCGAAGACCTCGTCGTCAGCCACGCGCTTGTAGAGCTTGAAGTTGGTCTCGACGATGTCTTGCAGGCGGTCTTGGACGATGTGGTCGAAGGCCAGGCGGGCGGTCTCGGGCGGGTTGATCCTGACGCTTGCCTTCAGGGTCTCGTCGGCGGCGAGCAGGTCCTCCAAGTGGCTAAAAATCACCTTGTCCTCGTCGGTGAGGTCCGCGCCGAAGCGCTCGTTGAGTTCGGCGATGATGGCCGACAGGGGTTCGAGCTGTACACCCTGCGGCTGCCCGGGCCCGGGCTTCTTCGGAGGCTCGACCTCGCCGGTGCCGCGCTCGAGCGCTATGTCACCTGAGAACGTCTCGGTGACCCGGTAGGACTCGAGGTCGATCTTCTCCTGCACGTCGAAGA
>JACUUN010000118.1 GCA_014859265.1 Coriobacteriia bacterium | reverse complement strand
CGCAATCTCCTTTCCAAGAAGGGAGGCGTCACCGTTTCCCGCGACACCCTAACGGCTCCACGTCCTTGGCGCGTATACGCGTTAGGTCAGAGGAGCTCGGAGATATCTCTGTCAAATCGGCACATTCGGTTCGATGCGTGGTTGCTAGCTTCTACCGAAAGGTATTCGCCCAAAATCGCGCGAATCCTACTCGAATATAACCATGAGGGCACAAGCGAGCCTAGCGCATCCAAGAACCACATCTTTTATGCGCCTGCGTTTGCAGATTGTCAATGACGGAGTCGTGTCCACTGGCTGCCCTGGGCGGCACTCACGGAGTATCTAGCGCATCCCCTCGCCGAGGAAGCGCGTGCGGCACGCCCGACACGCCGCGAGCGTACGGTCCGCCGTCACGAGCTCGGCGTCGAGGCGGAGTGCGAGCGCCGCGAAGAGCGCGTCGTAGATCGTGAGGGAGTGAGCGACGGAAATCTCGGCTGCCGAGTCGAGCAGCGTCACGTCGGCTTCGAACCACGCGAGGCCGAAGCCCTCGAGGGCGGCAACGACCTCTCGCAGCTGGGGGGTGTCGAGACGGTGCGACCACAGAGCGTTCAGCACCTCGAGACGAAGGTTGACGGGAGCCGCGAGAACGACGGCTTCGCTGCGGTGTGCTGCGAGGAGGTCGAGGGCCTCCGGGACGAACGCCTCCGCGTCCGGCTTGAACCACTTGAGCGCGACGGAGGAGTCGACCACGAGGGTCGCCGACGGCGACACGCTCATCTCTCGCCCGCCCTGCGCCCGTCGCGGTCCCGGTCTGCCCGAATCAGTGCGGTGGAATCGCTCGGTTCGAGTGTTTGTGCGATCGCCCGTGCCGAGGCGACAGCACGGTCGATCTTCTCGCGCCGCTCGGCCCGCTCGCGCTCCTCACGCACTCGGGCGATGTAGGCGGAAGCGGCCTCCTGCACGAGGCCGCTGCGAGAGCGATGCAGCTCGGCGGCGATGTCATCGATCTGTTCGAGGAGCTCGTCGGGGAGGCTGATGTTGATCTTGGCCATCTCGTGGTATCCCATCATGGTAGTGACGATTGGTAGTACCAGTGAGTGTATACTCGCCGTGCGTTGCGCGCAATCTGCTTCTACAGACGATTCGCAACCGTGATGAGGCTCCTGCGGGTGGTCGAGCTGGACTTCGTCACCGGCTGCATGCATTAAGAGTATTAGACAAAGAGTAGCGCAATAAGCGCAATATCATGCTATCCTGAAGACGGACAAGGGCTGCCGAGGAGGCGAGATGTGAGTGCATTACTGACACCCAGACAGGTCGCCGAGCGGCTAGCGGTCTCCTCGCGTACCGTTTACCTGTGGATTGAAGAGGGCCGTCTGCCCGCAGTACGTCTCTCCGAACGCGTAACGCGGGTGCCTGCCGAGGCCGTGGACGCTCTCATCGAACGCTCGACCCACCCGGCAACACCATCCCTCCCGCAAATGACTGCTGAGGCGCCGGTCGGGTATGCAGCCACGTCCGCTCTCACAGAAGCCGAGAGCAGCCGAGCGACTCCGGCCGAGCTACTGCGTGGGCTGTTGTCCGAGCAGCGCGCGGAAATCATCAAGATCGCTGCGCGCCGGCGGGTCGACAATCTCCGAATGATCGGCTCGGTTGCGCGCGGAGACGCGCACGAGGGCAGCGACATCGACCTATTGGTGGACCTCAAGCCCTCGGCTTCCCTCTATGACCTCAGCGGGTTTGCCGGCGAGCTCGAGGCGCTGCTCGGCGTCAAGGTCGATGTCGTTCCGGCCGGCAGTGTCAAGCAAGGTATCCGTGAGCGGGTGCTGCGCGAGGCGGTGCCACTGTGACCGCTGCGCGAGATCAGAACCTCAGGCTGCAGGACATGCTGGATGCGGCCGACAGGATCTTGAGCTACACGACCGAGGGCCGAGAGCGGTTTCTTTGTGACGAGATGCTGCAGGTCTGGGTGATCCACCACCTCGAGGTAATCGGCGAAGCGGCGGCTCGCGTGGAAGCCAGCATCCAAGAGGCGTATCCCGAGGTCGACTGGCTTGCAGCTGCATACACGCGCAACCGGCTGGTTCACGGGTACTTCGATGTCGATGCCGAAGTCGTCTGGGAGACGGTCGAGCGTGACATCCCTGTGCTGCGCGAACAGGTCGCAGCGATTCTCGAGGGCGTATCGAAAAGCGACGCGGGTGAGGACGACTGACGTGCGCGGGCCTCGATGCCTGTGCCACCTGCGACGTGCCTGAAATGATAGAAGGAGACATTGCGACAATATGACAGACATGCGATATTACTGCTATGAAATTTGCCGAGCTTCTTGATATCGTCGGTGACGAGCCGGTGTTCACATCATCTCTGCTGCGTGCGGGTGACGTGGACCCGGTCGACATCGCGAGCCAGCTGTCGCGCTGGGTGGCTAGCGGCAAGCTCCTGAGCTTGAGACGAGGCGTCTACGCGCTGGCTCCACCGTATCGGCGTCGCGAACCGCATGCGTTCGAGGTGGCCAACGTCCTAGTGCGACCTTCGTACGTCAGTCTGGAGTCGGCGCTCGCGTTCCACGGCCTAATCCCCGAAGCCGTGTTCGTCACGACGAGCGTAACGACGGCACGCCCCTCGGCGTATGAGACGTCACTGGGCCGATTCGACTTCCGTCACATCTCGTCGGCGCTTCTGTGGGGATATGCAGAGGAGCGAATCGCGGGCGACCCGGTCCGCACGGTTCTGGTAGCGCGGCCGGAGAAGGCATTGCTGGACCTGGTGTATCTGCGACCGGGGGCCGACTCTGCCGCCTTCCTGCGTCAGCTGAGGCTCGATCGGCTGGAGTCGGTTGACGCGGTCCTGCTCGTCGAGTACGCAGGGCGCTCCGGCAAACCCAAGTTGCTGAGGGCAGCGCGTCGCGTCGCACGGATGGTGGATGAGCGGTCCGGCGAGTGGAGGGAACTGTGAAGCAGCGCGCGCTCGATGTCGTCGCCGGTCGTCCGGAGGCAGCAAGTGGAGTCAACCTGCTGCGAGAGTACGTTCAGTCGCGGATTCTCGGTCAGATGCAGGAGGCAGGCGCCTTTGTGCCGCTCGCCTTCATGGGTGGCACCGCGCTGCGCTTCTTGTATCGCATCCCGCGGTTCTCCGAGGACCTGGGCTTCACTCTCGAGCACGGTTCAGAGGAGTTCGACTTGCAGGGCATGATCCGACGCATTGAGCGGGGTCTCACGCGAGAGGGTTACTCACTGAGCGTGCGGCTGAACGATGCGACTACGGTTGCCAGGGCGATGATCGGGTTCTCAGGGCTGCTGGCCGAGGCGGATCTCTCGCCCCATACGGACGAGGTCCTTTGGGTGAAGCTTGAGGTTGACACGCGGCCACCAGCCGGAGCGGAACTGTCGGTTACTATGATCGACCGATTCGGCCCCCTGCGCATCCAGCACCACAATCTTCCCTCACTCTTTGCCGGCAAGCTCGCTGCGGTCCTGGCACGAGAGTACTCAAAGGGAAGAGACTACTACGACCTCATGTGGTACCTCTCACAGACACCGTCGGTCGAGCCCAATCTGGGCCTTCTGCATGCCGCTCTGCAGCAGACGGCACCGAGTCTGATGGACGCAGCCGCGGACGATTGGCGCGCGGCGCTCAAGGCGAAGCTCGCGCATGTCGACTGGGCCGAAGTCCGTCGCGACATCGCGCCCTTCCTCGAACAGTCGCGTGATCTTGAGTTGCTCGAGCCGGGCACGTTCAAGCAGCTGCTGGGGTAGGCGGCGGGAAGCACGGTCATCGGACCCCGGATGGTGTGGTGCTGGATTCCAGTCGGGTGGGCAAGCCGACTGGAGCCAGTCTGAGGCTACTCCAAGA
>JACUUN010000028.1 GCA_014859265.1 Coriobacteriia bacterium | reverse complement strand
GGAGCGTTGAGAGGACCAGGTGACCGGTCAGCGCCGCCTCGATCGCGATGGTACCCGTCTCCGCATCCCGTATCTCGCCGATCATCACGGTGTCCGGGTCCTGCCTCAGAATCGAGCGCAACGCCGCAGCGAACGACAGACCAGCTTTCTCGTGTACCTGCACCTGGGAGAGCCCGTTCAGCCGGTACTCGACGGGATCCTCGACCGTGATGAGGTTCGTGCGGATGTCGTTCGTCCGGTTGATAGCAGCATAGAGTGTGGTCGACTTGCCCGAGCCAGTCGGTCCGGTCACAAGGATTGTGCCGTACGGGAGCGACAGCGCATCGAGCAACCGCTTCAGCGGCTGCTCGAGGAAACCGAGGTCTTCCAGGGACATCATGATCGAGTCCTTGTGCAAAAGGCGCATGACCGCCAGCTCACCATGGACGAGTGGCAACACCGCGACCCGGAAGTCAACCGCTTTGCCGTCGAGCACCACGCCGAAGCGACCATCCTGTGGTATCCGCTTCTCGGCGATGTCCATGCCCGAGGAGATCTTGAGCCGGCTGATGAGCTGTCGCTGCATCTTCCTGGGGCTGCGGAATACCTCCTGGCACACACCGTCGATGCGGAAACGCACCCGCAGTTCGTGCTCGTGAGGCTCGATGTAGATGTCGCCGGCGCCCTGCCGGATGCCCTCCGTGATGATGAGGTTCATCAGCTTTGCAACCGGAGCGCTCTCGTCATCGGCATCCTCATCAGCACCCTCGTCCGAGACGCTCACCGAATCCTCGAGGTCACCGACCATGTCATCTACGTTCGCATGCGCGGCAGCGAACTTGTCGATCGCCTGCAGCAGGTCACTCTCCGTCACCACAACGGGGCGGATCTCATAACCGGTGACAATCCTGAGATCATCGATGGCCATCATGTTCGCGGGATCCGACATCGCGACGAGCAGCTCGTCATCCTCGACCTTGATGGGGAGGACACTGTGTCTTCTCGCAAGGTCCGACGAGAGGTTCGTGGCCGCGTTCGGGTCGATGTCGTAGGCGGGAAGATCGACGAAGTCGAAACCCAACTCCTGGGCGATGGTGCGGGCGATGGCCGTCTCCGACGCAAAACCGAGATTATCGAGCGCGACGGTGAGGCTCTTGCCGGCGACTGCGGTCTCCATGGCCTCGGCGAGCTGCTCCTGGCTGATGACACCCGCTGTCACGAGCAGGCGCCCCAGCCGCATGCTGCTGGCGACGCTCATGCGCCCTCACCTCGCTCAACCCGCGCTGCGAGAGCCTCCTCGGCTGCACGGCGCATCACGTCCCGGGATGCGGGACCGCACGACTCGCCACACCAGATCTCCATGGCGGTGACGCCCTGTGCGACGAGCATGCCAAGGCCGTCGACCGCCGTTGCCCCGGCCGATCGTGCAACTGCGACAAGTGGCGTGGGCTCGGGACGGTAGATCATGTCCGCAACGATCTGGTCGCTGCGCAACCACTCGGCGGGGACGGGAGACGGATCCCCCACCCGCATCCCGAGCGGAGTCGCGTTGATGACGAGGTCCGCACTCCGGATAGTCTCGTCGGCGCCCTCATCGAGCACCACGACGTCGATCGCTGTTTCGCGCGCGTGCGGCCTGATGCGATCGGCAAGCGCTTCGGCGTTCTCGCGTGTCCTGTTGACGAGGATCACCCGGTTCGCCTTGCCGAGCACAAGAGAGACGAGCGCAGAGCCCGCAGCCCCGCCCGACCCCACCAACGCGACCGTGGTGCCCGCCGGGTTGAAGCCGATCTCTGCCGCAAGCGCATCGACGAGCCCCCTGCCATCGGTGTTGTAACCGATGAGACGGCCATCCACGCAGTGTACGGTGTTCACCGCGCCCGCCATCTGGGCGAGCATCGCCACCTCATCGCACAAGTCGAGCATCACCTGCTTGTAGGGCATGGTGACGTTGAACCCCACGAACGGAAGCACCCGAATCGCACCGACAACACGAATCAGGTCGGTCTCGTCAGCGACAGGAAGCGGGACGTAGACGCAGTCAAACTTCACGGCCTGGTAGGCGGCGTTGTGCATCACCGGTGAGAGGCTCTGCTCCACCGGCCAGCCGATGATTCCCGCCAGACGCGTCCGTCCTGTGATGCGAGCGCTCATCTTATGTGCTCCCGGTCGAGGGCATCGATGTCATCCTGGCCTGAGTCTACGCGAGGGGTTCCCGGCCCGCCAACACACGCCGCTCTGCTCGCCTGAGCAGGAGCGTGTGCGGGAGGTCCGATGTCGACTGGGGCAGGACCAGCACTGTCATCATACCGAGAAGGTTACCGCCAAGGACATCTGTGAAGATCTGATCGCCCACGACAGCCGTCGTGTCCGAGGTTCCGCCGAGGACACGCAGACCTTTGCGGAACGCTGGCGGGAATGGCTTGAGCGCCCTGGTGACGATGGGCAGACCGATTCCGTCTGCTACAGATGCGACGTGCGCGTGCCAGTTATTCGACACGAGGCATGCGTTCATACCGGTATCCGGCAGCGCATTCACCCACGTGCGGACCTCCGGCGGAACCTCGCTGCTATCGCGCGGCATCAGCGTGTTGTCGAGGTCTATCAGGAGATGTCGCACACCTGCCTGTCTGAGCACGGCGAGGTCAATCGCGGTCACGCTAGAGTAGTAGAAATCAGGAGAGAGCATGCCCACTTGCATCCTTCGTCTATCAGTGGTCGTGGTCGTGCTCGACGACAAGTCCGAGCCTGTCGATCTCCTCATCAATGCGCTCGATCTCTTTCTCGACGAGCGCCGCCCGCTCCCCCTTACCCGCTTTGAGCAGAATCGCTCGCACCGAGGCGTAGCTGTCATGCTGCTCGACAATATCGGTCCAGACGACATCGGCGGCAAGCGCCGCCTCTGCCTGGGCAACGGCAGCAGCGTCGTCCTCGCCGAAAAGGAACAGAAGTTGAGCGTAGTTCACTCGCAGGAGCCCTGAGCGCGGATTGTTCTCCACGCCGCGCGCGGCGAGTGCAAGGCCTTCATCAACTGCCCCCTGGCGCGCGAGCACCCACGACGCAACGTAGTATGGTGGCGTGAGCTGCGGATCGAGCATGATCGCCATGTTCAGAGTCGGCATGATGTACGTCTGCTGATCGAGCGGTACCCCCTCGTAGTAGTTGTGGAGTAAGCCGTCGAGACGGTTCCAGAGGACGGCCGCTGCGTACGTTCTGACACCCGTGAGGTACGCGAACCCTGCGCGCTCGATCGCCTGCCCGGTGCCGCTCTTCTCGATGACAGGCACGAGCGCGTCGGCTCCCGCCTGACCTACGAGCGCTAGAGAGAGTAGGGCGATGACGAGGACGATTGTCAGCGAGCGCGAATTCACGAGAGCTTCCATCAGAGATCCCTCCGTGAGAACCCGAGCGCACCGAGGAGTAGGAGTGCGCCCGCCCATGCCACGAAAACGAGTGTCATCGTCGCAAGGTAGAGTAGAGAGACCCCGACGCCATGAGAGACCGGGGCGATGATGTTGAACGCATCGAGTGACGGATAGGCGTACCATAGCGGGTTCTCCGGACCGCCCAACAGGTCGGCTCGAACGTGAGCGATGAAGAGGAAGGCCAGTGCTGCTACGGCAACCACTACGGGCAGGGTGATGGTCGAGATTGCCACGCAGAGAGCGGCGATGATGCCGGCCTCCATCCAGATCGAGAGCACACCCTGCCACAACGTCCACATCGGCGTGCTATACACAGCCCAGCCGACAGCAAAGATGATTCCTCCGAACACGGCGGTGACAGCCGCAAGGGTGAGCGTGATGCCGAGCCACGTGCCGAGTACGTACTCCCAGCGCCTCACGTCCCGGGCAAGAACGCTGTAGAGCGTACGCCGCTCGACCTCAACGGGAATCCGGGCGACCGAGAGGACAAGTGTGACCACCATGGCTGCGACGTACGTCATGGCGAGCGCGATCTCCCGGTATACCGCCCCCACCACACCCACGCCGTAGCTCGGCAGCATCGGGATGACAGCGGCCAGCACGAGCGAGAAAAGCACCACGACCCACACGATCCTGCGCCTGATGGCATCGAACACCACGGCGCGTGCGACTGCGGCAACCCGGTTCATCGGGACATCACCTGTGCTCCGGTCGAATGGACGGGTTCCTCGAGCATCCGTCCGAAGTAGTCCTCGAGCGACTGGCGCTTCGGCACGACCGATTCGATCGCCCATCCGTTGTCATCGAGGATGTCTATGACGGCACGCACGGCCGAATCGGGCACGGAGAACACCCATACGCCGCCGGAGACGGCAACGTCCTCCATGAGGCTCTGGACGTCGGCAGGCAGCGCGGGTGCGGTGCCGCGCGCGCGCACCGAGGTGCGCCCTGCGACGTTGAGCAGGTCGTCGATCGAACCTTCAGCTACCACCCTGCCACGGTTCAGAATCGTGACCTCGTCACAGATCGCCTCGACCTCGGAGAGCTGGTGGGACGAGAGCAGCACAGTCGTGCCCTCCCCGGCCAGAGCTATCATCAGGTTGCGTACATCGCGTTGGCCCATCGGATCGAGTCCCGACGCAGGTTCGTCGAACACCACCACATCCGGTGACGCGATGAGTGCCTGCGCGATTCCGACACGCTGTAGCATGCCTCGGGAGTACTTCTCTAGACGCGTCTTCTCCCTGCCCTCAAGGCCGACGCGAGCAAGAAGCTCCCCCGTGCGCGATGAGACCTCGGACGGGATCATTCCCGAGAGCCGCCCGTGCAACATGAGCACCTCGGCAGCCGTGAGGAGCGGCGAGAAGTACGGCTGCTCGGGCAAGAATCCGACACGTGCCCGCACACCCGGCCCTGCAGCCTCGCCGAGAATCTCGAAGGTGCCGCCAGAAGGTCGTACGAGTCCGAGCAGCATCTTGAGCGTCGTCGTCTTACCGGCCCCGTTCGGGCCGAGCAATCCGTGGATGGACCCGGGGGCGACCGTGAGGCTGACGTCGGAGACGGCCACGAACCCCGCTGCCCCTCCGTACCTCTTCTCGGCCCTCTCGATCCGTATCGCTGGAGCGGTGGTCATGATATCCATCTACTCCCCGAACACCTCCTTGGAAAGCGCTTTCGCGCGCAGGAACTCGTCGTACGTCTCCGTGAACGTGTGTGACCCGTCCGGGTCAGTGAGCACGTAGTAGATGTAGGGTGTGTCGGCGGGTGCGGCCGCCGCCTTGAGAGAGGCGAGACCGGGGCTGCATATCGGACCGGGGGGCAGTCCCGCGTTGCGGTAGGTGTTGTAGGGACTGTCAATCTGCAGGTCCTCGTAGGTGAGGCGAAACCGGGTTCCGGGTAGCAGGTACTCGATCGTCGCGTCGATCTCGAGCCGCATGCCTTTCTCGAGCCGGTTGTGGATGACCGAGGACACGTAGGCGCGCTCACCGGCCACGCGCGTCTCCCGCTCGATGATGGACGCCATCGTGACCAACTCGTGCAGTGTGAACCCGCGTGCCTTGGCAGCGTCGACGTCCATCTCGGCAACCTCGATCTCGAACTGGTCGAGCATCATCTCAATGACGTCCCGCGCCGAGCTCCCGTCCTCCACGCGATACGTCTTCGGGAAGAGGTAGCCCTCGAGGGACCCATCTGGAACGTTCCTCAGGTACTCGCGCGGGAACTCCTCGAAGCCTTTACCTGCGAGCTGCTCGAACTCCGCCGCCGGTATGCCCGTGTCGCGCTCGACGCGCTCGGCGATCTCCTCGATGACCCAGCCTTCGGGAATGGTCACCGTGACGTAAATGATGGGGGAACCGGAGCGCAACTGCGCGATCACCTCCTCGTACGACATGCCGGTCTGCAGGTCGTAGATACCTGCACGTAGCTGACCGTCCACGCCGGCACGGCGCGCCTCCAGCCGGAACATGTTGGCGTTGGCGACCACTCCGGCCAAGGAGAGGCGCTCGGCGATGGCAGCGGTGGAAGCGCCCTGCGGTATCTCGATCTGCACCGCCTGACCGGGCTGGACACTGGCACCATCGGGCCGCAGGAACAGATACCACCAGGATCCTGCAGCAGCGATTGCAAGCAGAAGGGCGACGATGCCGAGAAGTCCAAGCGCGACCCCTACACGTGTGCCGGGTCGCCGACGGCCGCGAGCGGGTTCCAGAAGCTCGTCACTGTCGTATCTACGTCCCATCTGCTCTCCCGTTGCCGGTTTCGGACATCCGTGCTCCTCCACCGTCGAGGAACGACTGTAGGAAGATCGCAGCGGCCACTTTGTCGACCGTGCCGCGCCGTTGTCTCGACGACGAAGCGCCCTTCATCACCCGGTTTGCCTCGGCGCTGGAGAGCCGCTCATCATGATAGACGAGGGGCACGCTGATCCGGTCCGCGATACGGTCGGCGACCACCCGCACGCACTCCGCCTGCGGACCTTCCTCCCCTCGCAGCGTGAGGGGAAGTCCCACCACCACCAGCCCGACGTCATACTCGGCTACGAGCTCGGCAACGCGATCGGTGAGATTCGCCGTGGCGTCAAGGACCTCAAGCGGAGATGCGATGGTACCTCCGGGGTCGGAGATTGCGACACCCACCCGTCGCTCCCCGATGTCGAGAGCGAGAACCCTCACGACTACTCCGGCGCGCCGAGCATCTCGCGGGCTGCAGCGAGCGCGGCGTCGATGCCGGACGCGTCCGTGCCGCCAGCCTGTGCCATCGAGGGGTTGCCGCCTCCCCCGCCTTTGACATGCGGGGCAATCGCCTTGATGAGCGCGCCGGCATCGAAACCGGTCGCAACGGCATCCTTCGAGCCTGCGGCGAGCAGGAGTGGAGCGCCGCCGTCAGGCATCGTCGCAGCCAGAACGACTGCTCCCCCGCCAAGGCGCCCGCGCATCACATCGGCCGTGGTCCGCAACTCCTTGGCGTCCAGGTCCTTGAGACGGGCAACGACGAGCGGGTAGCCAACATCGACCACGCCCTCGAGCAGCTGGTCGATGTTGGCGACCGAAAGCTTCGCTTTGACGCGATCGCTCGCCGCCTCGAGCTCCTTCACCCGTTTGACGAGCGCCCCCACGCGCTCGGAGACATCGAACCGCTGTACCTTCAGAGCTGCTGCGACCTCGGCAAGCTCGGACTCCTCACGCTCAACGTAGTCGAGCGCGTCGAATGAGGTCACTGCATCGATGCGGCGCAGGTTCGCTCCAACGCTCCCCTCGGAGACGATCTTGACCAGACCGATCTCGGTGGTCCTGGCAACGTGGGTGCCTCCGCAGAGCTCCTTGCTGAAGTGGCCGACCTCAAGCACGCGCACGAAGTCCCCGTATTTCTCGCCGAAGAGCGCAGTGACACCCGATTCTTTGGCCGAAGCGAGAGACGTCTCGTAGCTGCGAACCGGGTGGTTCTCCATTATCTTCGCGTTGACCATCCGCTCGACCTTGTCGAGCTGGTCGGTACCGGGCGCTTCGAAATGCGTGAAGTCGAAACGCAGCCGGTCGGGAGCCACATAAGAACCCGACTGACGCACATGATCACCGAGCACGAGACGTAGCGCCCAGTGCAGAAGATGGGTCGCCGTGTGGTTACGGCGGATGCGTTCGCGGCGCATGACATCAATCGTGGCGGTAACGGTGTCGCCCAGCCGAAGCGCTCCCGAAGAGAGCTCACCGTGGTGGGAGATAACCCCGGCCAGCGGGAACATGGTATCGGCGACTTCGAAGACGGCGTCACCCTCACCCGCGATCACGCCCCAGTCGCCGACCTGGCCGCCCTGCTCCGCATAGAACGGAGTGCGATCTAGCACGACCTCAGCTGACGTCCCTTCAGAGATCTCGTCTACCGGAGTCCCGTCGGCCACAAGCCCGACCACCGTGGCGACCACATCGTCACGCTCATAGCCGACGAACTCGGTCTCACCGCTCCTCGCGGCGATTTCGTTGAAGGCACTCGCAAACGACGTCCACGAGTCGTCTTTCACGGCCGCGCGGGCGCGTTCGCGCTGGGCAGTCATCTCGCTCTCGAACACGTCCATCTCGACGCCCAAGCCGGCCTCGGCGACGATCTCAGCGGTGAGCTCGACCGGGAAACCGTACGTGTCGTGCAGGGTGAACGCGGTGCGCCCGTCGAGTACCGGCGAGCCGGCTTCCTTGAGCCGCTCGATCTTCTCTCCGAGGACCGCGAGGCCCTGGCGCAGGGTCGCAGTGAATCGCCGCTCCTCGGCATCGGCGATCCGCCTGACAAGATCGTGGTGCTCGACGATCTCGGGATACGCATCGCCCATGAGATTGACGACGATGTCGATCATTTCCGCCATGAACGGCTCAGTCCGGCCCAGCAGGCGCCCGTGACGCACCGCCCGGCGCAGCAGCCGGCGGAGCACGTAGCCACGGCCTTCGTTGGACGGCAGGACACCGTCGGCCACGAGGAACGTCACCGCGCGGGCATGGTCGGTAAGAATCCTAAGCGAGGTATCAGCTTTCTCGGCTGAACCGTACGACGAGCCGGTCAGCTCCTCGGCCTTGGCCATGATCGTTCGCAGGACGTCGGTCTCGAAGTTCGACCTCACACCCTGCAGGATTGCCGCGGTGCGCTCGAGACCCATGCCGGTGTCGATGTTCTGCTTGGGAAGCGGTGTGAGCGTGCCGTCTTCGGCCCGGTCGAACTGCATGAAGACAAGGTTCCAGTACTCAAGGAAGCGGTCGCAGTCGCAACCCGGCGCACAGGAGTCCAGGCCGCAGCCGATGTCCTCGCCCTGGTCGTAGTAGAGCTCGGAGCACGGACCGCAGGGGCCGGTAGGGCCAGCCGACCAGAAGTTGTCTTTCGCACCCATGCGTACGATGCGCTCGCGCGGGACGCCGACCTCCTCGGCCCAGATGCGCTCCGCCTCGTCGTCGTCCTCGTAGATCGAATACCACAGCCTGTCGGGGTCAAGCCCGAGCACGTCGACCGAGTACTCATGCGCCCACGCACATGCTTCGCTCTTGAAGTAGTCACCGAAGCTGAAATTGCCGAGCATTTCGAAGAAGCTGTGGTGACGGTTGGTGGTGCCGATGATGTCGATGTCGGTGGTGCGAACGCACTTCTGACACGTGGCCGCCCGCGTGAACCCGAGGTCCTTCACGCCGAGGAACACCGGTTTGAACTGGACCATGCCAGCCGACGTGAGCAGGAGTGACGGGTCGTCGGGAACGAGCGAGGAGCTTGTCACCCTCCGTGCGCCTTTGCTCTCGAAGTACGAGAGGAAGCTCTCCCTTATGTCGGCTGACTTCACGCGGTTCTCCCTACGGTGTTTCCGGATCACAGGGGCGGGCCGTTATCGGGCTCAGGACCCTCCCCGCTCGCATTGTCCTCGTCGTCCACGATGCACTCGCCATTACGCATGGTCCCACGGCGTTTGGGTTTGCGGAACAGTGCGCCTTTCTCGTGGGCGATGCTCGATTCGGTCCACTTCTCGTAGAAGTGCACGAACATCACCTTGGCGACGCCGGCGATCGGGACCGCAAGGAGCATTCCTACCAGCCCGAATAGCGTCGCGCCAACGAGCAACGAGAGTATCACGAGCACGGGATGCAGATGAACCTGGCCCGACATGATGCGCGGCTGAAGGAAGGTCGACTCGGCCTGTTGGATGATGACGATCCACACGACGGTCCAGAGCACGAGCTGGGGGCTGACGAACGCAGCCGAGATGGCCGCGATCGCACCACCGACTAACGGTCCGAGGTACGGAATCAGGTTGGTGATTCCGGCTATGAGGCCGATGAGCAGCGCATAGGGCACGCCGAGGACCCACAATCCGAGCGCGGTCATGACACCAACGATTGCAGCAAGCATGCTCTGACCACGGATGAATCCCTCAAGGACGTCAGTCACCTCGGCCGCGAGCTTAAAGGACTCCTCTCGACGCTCGGGACCGGGTAGCGCGAGAATCTCGGACTTGAGCGTTGGCAGATCGCGCAGTACGAAGAAGGCAAGCGCCAAAGCGAGGAAGACATTTATGAAGAACCCGAGGACCTGGCCGCCTATATTGATGGCCACCTGCGCGATGTTGCGCGACGCCCCCGTCAGCCACGAGATGATGCTCTCTCGCGCAGCATCACCTGCATCAGTGACCCATCTCGGCAGTTCGATCGTAAGGTACTCGCTCTCGACTTGCTCCCAGAGGCCGAACGCCGCGTCGTAGTAGCGGGGGAAGTCTTCGGAGAAGTCCCGGAACTCACCCACAACGGCGGGAATGACGAAGAGCCCGAACACCGCCAGTGCGACAGCAGCAATCAGGTAGCACAGCACCACGGCAAGGGAACGGGACAGACCGGCGGTCTCGAGGCGCTTGACGGGACGCCGCAGGATGAACACCACGACGAGCGCGATGAGAAAAGGTGTCAGCGCGGATGCAATGCGCCCGAGCATCCACAGCGCACCCGCGACGAGCACCAGCACCCCGATCAGCGCCCAGCTGATCGTCAAGAGCTGCCGCCAGCTCTCCAGACGCTGTTCCCTTGAGCGCTCCGCCATGAGCCTCACTCCCTCACGATGTTCTCGCGCAGCACCTTCAGCGTCTTGCGCAGCAAACGTGACACCTGCATCTGCGAGATGTCGAGCTGCTTGGCGATCTCGGTCTGCGTCAGGCCCTCAAAGAATCGGAGGTAGAGGACACGCTGCTCCTGAGGGGTCAGGAACCTGAGCGCCGCGGCCAGGGTAGTCCGGTCGTCGACCACGGCCATCAGCTGGTCGTCCTTGCCGATGTACTCGAGGATAGAAAAGGTATCCGAGCCGTCTCCGCCCCGGTCGCTCTCGAGCGAGACGAAGTTGTACGCCTCGCTCGTCTCCATCGCTTCGAGCACCTCCTCTGTGGTAACCCCGATGTGCCCGGCTATCTCGGCAATCGAGGGCGAGCGTTGAAGCTTCTGTGTCAGTGCGTCCACCGCCTGGTTCACGCGGAACGACAGCTCCTGAAGACGGCGTGGGACCTTGATGGCCCAGCCCTTGTCTCGGAAGTAGCGCTTGAGCTCTCCGACGATTGTGGGTGTCGCGTACGTTGTGAATTCGACCTGGCGGTCGATGTCGAAGCGGTCGATCGCCTTGATCAGCCCGATCGTGCCCACCTGGATGAGGTCGTCGATTGGCTCGCCACGGTTGCGGAAACGGCTCGCCAGGTACTTCACGAGATTCAGGTACATCGTGATGAGCTCGTCGCGCGCCGCCTCGTCACCTTCGAGGCGATACCTGCGGAAGAGCTCCCGCGTGAGTTGCTTGTCCCAGGTGAGCTTGCGGGACTGCCTGCCGGCGTTGTTCCTAGCGACCGCCATCGTCCGGCTCCGGTGCGAGGTGCTTCGTGACCTTCAGGTGCTGGCCCTCGAGGTCCGAGGAGAGCTCGTAGTGATCGCACACGGATTGGAGTATGAAGGTTGCGTACGCCGCCCTGCGCTCGGCGTCCTCGTCCGTCGCCCGCTCGCCCTGCGGGAGACGGACCGCCATGCGAACCATCTCGCCCTCGAGCACGAACTCGATGACGACTTCGCTGTCGTCATCGGCATGGTCGCACGCGTAGACGAACAGCTCCTCTGCGGCAATACGCACGTCGTCGAGGTCGTCGTAGGTAGCCCCCATGCGGCTGACGAGAGCCGAGGCAGTCATGCGCACCGCCTTTGCGTACTCGGCGCGCGAAGGGACGGACAGTGTTATCCGGTCTGCTGACATCGTTCCTCCGGTCGGAATCTAGTGGTCTCCCACGGGACCGGCATCTCCGGTCCGGGAGCGCCTCGCTTTGTGCCAGACCTCGCGGATACGCTCGCTGGCGGCGCTGACCGCATTCGCGGGTACGTTCACCGCGTCCTGCACCAGGGTAACGGTGTGGCCAACCCTAGACGACAGCTCCTCGACATCGCCGATGATCCCGTCGACCCGCAGCAGCTCAGCATTCAGAGCATCCACGGTGACGTCTGCCTTCGCGATCAGCGGCGGAAGCGAACTACTCAGGTCATCGGAGAGTGCGCGCACCGATCTAAGCGTGCGCACCAGCTCCACCAGGGCGAACACCGCGAAGCCGCAGACGATAAGAGCGGCCACCATGAGCGCCATAACGAGTCCCTCGGACAATTCCACTGCTGACCTCTCAACCACCCTGCCGGCACCTGTCAAGTGTAGCAGAGCAGGGCCGCTCACCTGCCGTCGGATGAATCTTCCTCCACGCTTTCCGCATCATCTCCGGGGATGCGGGCCTCCCAGTCTTCATGCCCGGGCCGCCAGAAAGCCCCCCGCTCGATACCTTCGGGAAGATAGCGCTGCGCCCTCCCCTCGGCGGGACGGTCGTGAGGATAGACGTAGCCCTCTCCCCTGCCGAGTTCTTTGGCGCCCGGGTAGTGGCGGTCCCGGAGGTGGTTTGGCACTGGGCGCGCTGGCCCCTCGCGCACCTCGGCCAGCGCTCGATCGATGGCGACGATTGCGGCGTTCGACTTGGGCGCAAGCGCCATGTACACGGCTGCCTGGGCGAGGTTGATGCGACACTCGGGCCATCCGACGAACTCGGCCGCCTTGACGGCAGCGTGGGCGACGAGCAGGGCGCGCGGATCGGCGTTGCCGATGTCCTCAGACGCAAAGATGAGAATCCGGCGGGCGATGAACTTCGGGTCCTCTCCACCGTGGGCCATGCGGGCGAGCCAGTAGACCGCCGCATCGGCGTCCGAGCCGCGCATCGACTTGATGAAGGCCGAGATTACGTCGTAGTGAACGTCTCCGTCCTTGTCGTAGGAGAGCGTGCGAGTCGCCACAGCCGCGCGCACGGCTTCCAGGTCGATCCGCACCGGCGAGACAGACGATGACGGCTGCACCGTTCCGGCTGCAGCAAACTCGAGTGTCGCGAGCGCGACGCGGGCATCGCCCCCGGCGAGCTTCACGAGCGCGTCCTCGGCAGCCGGTTCGAGTTCGACCGCCCCTCCGAGGCCCCGTTCGTCAACGAGCGCACGACGCACGATCTCGCGGACGTCATCGTCGGTAAGCGGCGTGAGCTCGACGACGCGGGAACGGCTGATGAGGGGCGCATTGACTTCGAAGAAGGGGTTCTCAGTCGTGGCCCCCACGAGAACAACCAGGTTGTCCTCGACGGCATGAAGCAGTGCGTCCTGCTGGGACTTCGAGAAGCGGTGGATCTCGTCGACAAAGAGGATCGTGCGTTGCCCGGACTCGCCGAGCCGCCGCCTGGCTCCCTCGATCGCCGCCCGGATGTCCGCCACGCCCGAGGTGACCGCTGAGACCTCGGAGAAGTGTGCGCGGGTCACACCCGCGATGATGCGCGCGAGGCTTGTCTTCCCGGTGCCGGGAGGCCCGTACAGAATGAACGGCGAGAGATCGTCGCGTTCGATGGCGCTCCGGAGCAGGGTCCCCGGTCCGACCGCAGCCTGTTGTCCCACGAATTCGTCGAGCGAACTGGGCCGCATCCTGACTGCGAGAGGAGCGCCCTGTTCCCGGGCCCGGTCCACCTGCTCGTCGAAGAGTGATTCCACCCGGTTACTCCGTGACCCGGAGCACCTCGCGCTCGAGCGTCTTGTCGTCGGAGATACCGCGATGCCGCCAGGTGACGTAGCCCTGGTCATCCACGATCACAAGGAACGGCGTGAAGCGGATGTCGAGGTGGTCCGCGTCGATGAGACGCGCGACCTGTTTCGCGATCTCGTCGTCAGAGAGCCCCGGTTTGACCGTGATCGCACCCTGGGCATCCTGGCTCACATACGCACCGAGGTTGAACGAGACAACGTCGATGAGCCCCCGATACGTCTCCGTGATGCTGCGGACTATCTCATTCTGATCGTCGGTGGTCTTCTGCGAGTCGTCGATGAACACGATGATCATCGGCTGCCCTGCATCCAGACGGCTCTGGATCGCCGTGGGGACGCCGAGCTCGGAATCGACTGGGAAGGGCTCGAAGACCTGCTCCTCGGAGGGCGACAGGTCGGGGGCCTCCTCTTCGGGAGGAGGCGGAGGTGCCGCATCGCCGGTGTCTGGTGTGGTATCGGGCTCTTCGGAGGTCCCTCCACCGCATGCCACCAGCGTGAGTGCGAGAAGTGCCACGATGAGTACTGCGACTGTCCTGCGCATGCTCTCTTCCTCCGCTCAGGCGCCGAACGCGACCTCGCCTTGCCGTGTCTCCGACCCGGTGAACCTGCCTCGGCAGGTGGGTGCCCGCACCTTCGACTTCCAGCTTCCCCCTGAGAGGATACCTTTCCGCCAAGGAATAATGAGGCTCCCGTCCAAATAGTGTTGGTTCAACCGCTATGCGTCGAAGCCACGAGCAAGGCGAAGTACATTATCAGTGTAGCGCGTGCCGGACGGGGTCACAAACCTCCGTCCAATTCACTTAGTCGGCCGAAAGGTGCACTTCCTTGAGTTGGCGTGCGGAAACCGCGTCCGGAGCGCCGGTGAGCGGACACGCGCCCGAACTCGTCTTCGGGAACGCGATCACGTCTCGGATGGACTTCCCGCCTGCGAGGATCATCACCAGCCGGTCGAAGCCGAATGCAATCCCGCCGTGCGGCGGAGCGCCGTGCGTAAGCGCATCGAGTAGGAACCCGAACTTGTCGGCCGCCTCCTCGCTGCCGACGCCCATGACACCGAGTAACCGCTCCTGCAGCGCACGATCGTGCACGCGCAGCGTGCCGCCTCCGATCTCCATCCCGTTGATAACGAGGTCGTACGAGAAGGAGAGCACGCTGCCCGGATCGCTATCCAGCCGGTCGAGGTGATCGTCGAACGGTCGCGTGAACGGGTGGTGCACAGCAGTCCACCGCTTCTCGTCCTCGTCCCACTTAAGAAGCGGGAAGTCGACCACCCACAACGGGTGCAGACCGTCAGACAGCAGGCCGAGCGTCTCGCCGAGGTGGGTCCTGAGCGTGCCGAGAATCTCGTTTGCGAGGTCGTGCTCGTCGGCCACCATCAGCACGAGATCGCCCGGCTCGACCGTGAGTGTCTCGCGAAGCCCGTCCATCTCGGCCTCGGTGAAGAACTTAGCGACCGGCGAGCGCACCTCTCCGTCGCTTCCGAACGCGACCCACGCGAGCCCTTTGGCTCCCGCGTCGATGGCGAGCTGGTTAAGCGCGTCGATCTTCCCGCGACTCCACTCGCCACAGCCCTTGGCATTGATGCCCTTGATGCGCCCGCCTGATGCTAGCGCGCCGGCGAACACCTTGAACTCCGAGGCGGAGAACACCGAGCCGAGGCAGGCAAGCTCTATCCCGAAGCGGGTGTCGGGGCGGTCTGACCCGAAGCGGTCCATCGCCGTGGCATATGTCATCCGCAGAATCTCGGACGGCCACTCGGCGCCCACACCCCCCATCACCTCGGCCATGACCTCCTCCATCAGGTTGAGCACGTGGTCCTGTGTGCAGAAGGACATCTCGATATCGACCTGGGTGAACTCGGGCTGGCGATCGGCACGCAGGTCCTCGTCGCGGAAACAGCGTGCAATCTGGTAGTAGCGGTCCACCCCGGCCACCATCAGCAGCTGCTTGAAGAGTTGCGGCGACTGCGGGAGCGCGTAGAACTTGCCCGCGTTCATGCGGCTCGGGACGATGAAGTCGCGCGCGCCCTCGGGCGTGGACTTGGTGAGGATCGGGGTCTCCACCTCGATGAAGCCACGGTCCTCGAGCGCGCGGCGGAAGCGCTGCGTTACGCGGTCGCGCAGCAGCAACGTACCGAGCATCTCCGGGCGGCGGATGTCGATGTAGCGGTAGCGCATGCGGGTGATCTCGTCGGTATCGATCCCGTCCTCGACCTCGAACGGAGGCGTCTCGGCCGTGTTGAGAACCATGACCGAGGAGACCACGATCTCCACTGCACCGGTCGGCATGTCGGCGTTCTCGGTACCCTCGGGACGGCGGCGCACCTCGCCCGCAAGTTCGACGACCCACTCAGGGCGAAGCCGTTCGGCGGCAGCAAACGCCTCGGCGACCTCGGGGTTGAAGGTGCACTGCACGATTCCCGACCGGTCCCTGAGGTCCACGAAGATAAGGCCGCCGTGGTCCCGGCGGCGGTGTACCCATCCGGCAAGCGTCACGGCGGCGCCGACATCGGGCACGCCCAGTGAGCCGCAGGTATGGGTCCGGATCGAGTGCCGTGCGTCGAGCATGCGCGTGCCGCCTTCCTAGCCGAGCAACCGTCGCACCGCGTCCGCCATATCGGCGAGAGCGACGCGTGTCTCTTCTTTGGTTCCCATATCCCTGAGGGTGACCTGACCCGCCGCGAGTTCGTCGGGTCCGACGACCACGACAGCGCGCGCGCCGAGTCGGTCGGCCTGCTTGAACTGCGACTTGAGCGAGCGTCCGACGTGGTCGAGCTCCGCGGCGACCCCAGCGTCACGCAACTCGCTCGCGACTGCGAAGACCGCAGGAGCGACCTTTGCGTCCACACGGGCGACGTACACCTCGGCAAGCGGCGCTGCGGGAACGACAGCGCCGGCAGCCTCCATCGCGAGGAGCGTGCGTTCGAAGCCAATCGCGAAACCGAGACCCGGCGTGGGCTTGCCGCCATACTCCTCCATGAGGCGGTCGTAGCGTCCGCCGCCGCCGATGGCGTTCTGGGACCCGAGTCCCGCATCGGCCTGCACCTCGAAGACGGTACGCGTGTAGTAGTCGAGGCCGCGGACAAGCCTGGGCTCTTCGGCGTAGGGTATGCCCAGTGCGTCGAGGCGCGCTTTGACCTCGGCGTAGTGCCCAGCGCATGGCGCGCAGAGCTCGTCACGCAGGAGTGGAGCGCTGGCCATCACGTCCACGCACGCGGGATTCTTGCAGTCGAACGCGCGCAGCGGGTTGGTGTCGAGGCGACGGTTGCACTCTGCGCACAGGGCGGAGGCGTGCGAGCGGATGTAGCTCGCAACCTTCTCCCGGTACGCCGGACGGCACACGTCGTCGCCCATCGAGTTGATGAGAAGCCGCATGTTGGCGGCGGGGATGCCGACGGCCTCGTAGAAACGCCAGAGCGCGACGATGACCTCCGCATCTGCGCTGGGCTCGGCTGCGCCGAGGATCTCGATGCCGATCTGCCAGAACTGCCGGGTGCGCCCCTTCTGCGGACGCTCGTAGCGGAACATCGGACCGGCGTAGTACAGCTTGATCGACGAGCCCTGCGGCACGAGATTGTGCTCGAGAGCGGCGCGGACCACGCTGGCAGTTCCCTCGGGCCGGAGCGTCAGGCTGCGCCCCGAGCGGTCCTCGAAGGTGTACATCTCCTTGCTCACGATGTCGGTGGCCTCACCGATACCGCGGGAGAACACCTCGGTGTGCTCGAAAAGCGGCGTGTAAACCGGCTCATAACCGTACCGGGCGAACATCTCCTGCGCGGTGCGGGTCAGGTACTCCCAGGCACGCGCGGTGGCGGGAAGCAGGTCGGTCGTGCCTTTCGGCGCGCGTGCGTTCATCGAAGCGGTTTCCACCCTCCTCGGGACCACAGGTTGTGCGGGTTCAGATTATGCAGGAAGCGCGCGGCGATGACCACGCGCGCAGGCTGCGGGACTCAGGCGACCGCCCGGCCGAGAAGGATGCCGGCCAGCGCGCCGCACACGGCAGCCCCGACCGAGAGCCCCATGTAGGCCGCCGCCGCAATCATGCTGCCGCGCAGGAGCAGCTCGGCCGTCTCGAGCGAGAGCGCGGAGAAAGTCGTGTAGCCGCCCAGGAGCCCGACGCCCAGAAGCGGGCGCCACCATCCCGGCCAGCCATGACGGGACGCGAACACGAGCAGCAGACCGAGGGCGAATGCGCCCGTGAGGTTGACGATGAGGGTGTGCCACGGAATCCCGCCTTCGGCAGACGGACCCACCAGACGGCCGACACTGTGCCGCGCTACCGCCCCGATCGCACCGCCGGTGGCTATCAGGAGCAGATCGCGCGTGTGCCCGCTCATCGTCACACCCTCGGAAAGAACGGGTTGATGCGGCGCTCGCGCCCGATGGTCGTATCGGGTCCGTGACCCGGGTGTACGACGGTCTCATCCGGCAGCGGTGCAAGCCGGGACGCGATCGACTCTCTGAGCGCGCGGCCATCACCGCGGGGGAAGTCCGTCCGCCCTACGCTGCCCGCAAACAGGGTGTCCCCGCTGAACAGGTGCCCGAGAGCATAGAGGCAGATGCCGCCCGGCGTGTGTCCGGGGGTGTGCAGTACTTCAAGAGTGAGAGCGCCCGCTTCGACGGTGTCGCCTTCCACGACGGTCCGGTCAGCCGAGGGCGCCGAGTGGTCGAAACCGAAGAGCGCTCCCCCGGTCCCCTTGGACGTGGTGATGAGCGGGGCGTCCTCCACGTGCACCAGCAACGGCGCCCCGGTTGCCTCGACGAGCCCGGTCACCCCACCGAGATGGTCGAAGTGGCCGTGCGTGAGCACGATCGCCGCGACCGGCGTACCGTCGAGCGCGGCGAGGACTGCCGACGCATCGTCGGCGGGGTCGATGACGATAGCCGGCCCGCTCATATCGTCGGTGACGATCCAACAGTTTGTGTCGAGTGCGCCAAGGATGACCCGTTGGACCCTCATCGGCGCCTGTCCCTGCGACGCTGACTCGCCTCTCCGGGCAGCGCACGCGCCACCTCGAAGACGCCGTCGATGGCGCGGACCTCGCGTATGACCGACTGGAGCTGATCCATGTTGCCGAGCTCGAAGAGGAAGCGCATCGTGGAGATACCGCCTCGATCGATTGCGACGTGCGCCGACAGAACATTCACGCCTGCCTCGGCCAGCGTCGAGGATACCTCTTGCAACAACCGCATCCGATCGACCGCTTCAATCACGATCTCGACCTGGTACGTGCTCTCGGATCCCTTGTCCCACTCCACGTCGATAATCCGCTCGGGCGTGCGCAACAGGTCTGCCGCATTCGCACAGTCATGGCGGTGCACGGACACGCCGCGTCCACGGGTGACGAAGCCCACGATGTCATCACCAGGCACGGGGTTGCAGCAGCGCGCGAGCCGTACGAGCACGTCGTCGATGCCCCTGACCTTCACGCCGCCGCCCTGTCGACGGCGCTTGGAGCGTGGCGCGGTCATCGGCATGGTCAGCGGTAGTGTCTCGGGTTCCGGCTCCGGTGCGCCCTTCGGTTCCTCGACGGCCATGAGCTTGAGGAGCTTGCCGGCGACCTGTTTGGCTGACACCTTGCCCGAACCGATGTGCGCGAGCAGGTCCTCGGAGGCCTGGAAGTTCATCTCGGCGGCGACGGAGTCGAGCGCCCTGGTCGTCGCCGGCGAACTCACACCGAGGCCGTGCTTGCGCATGACCTTCACCAGCTCGTCGCGCCCGCGCTGCAGGTCGTCCTCGCGACTCGCCTTGCTGAAGTAGTTGCGAATCTTGCTGCGTGCCGAGGAGGTCTTCACTATGTTGAGCCAGTCACGGCTCGGACGTGAGCTCTTGTTGGTGAGAATCTCGACCCGGTCTCCCATGCGCAATTCGTAACCAAGCGGCACGATCACGCCGTTCACCTTTGCGCCGACGCAGTGGTGCCCGACCTCGGTGTGGATCGCGTACGCGAAGTCGATCGGCGTGGAGCCGCGTCTCATCGACCGGACGTCACCCTTCGGCGTGAAGACGAAGACCTCGTCCTCGAAGAGATCGATCTTGAGCGCCTCCATGAACTCGCGCGGATCCTTGAGCTCGGTCTGCCACTCGAGCATTTGACGCAGCCAGGCAAGGCGCTCGTCAAAGCTCTCGTCACCGCGCACGCCTTCCTTGTAGCGCCAGTGCGCGGCGATGCCGTACTCGGCGGTGCGGTGCATCTCCTCGGTCCTGATCTGAATCTCGAGAGGCCGGCCCGCTGGCCCGATGACGGTGGTGTGCAGCGACTGGTACATGTTGAACTTCGGCATCGCGACGTAGTCCTTGAAGCGCCCGGGCACGGGCTTCCAGATGCTGTGTACCGTGCCGAGCGCCCCGTAGACGTCCTTCACGGAGTCGACGATGACCCGCAGTGCGATCAGATCGTAGATCTCGTTGAAGTCCTTACCTTTGTGCGACATCTTCTGGTAGATGCTGTAGAGGTGCTTGGGGCGTCCGGAGATCTCGGCCTCGACGCCGATGTCGTGAAGCTCGCTCTGCAGCTGGTCGATGACCTGGTGCAGGTAGGCCTCGCGCGCGGCTCTGCTCTCGGCCACCATCTTCTGCACCTGATGGAACTTGCGCGGCTCGAGGTAGTAAAAGGAGAGGTCCTCGAGCTCCCACTTGATGCTCGAGATGCCGAGCCTGTGAGCGAGCGGCGCGTAGATCTCCATCGTCTCGACGGCCTTTTCGCGGCGACGCTCGGGTGGCAGAGCCGAGAGGGTGCGCATGTTGTGGAGCCGGTCGGCGAGCTTGATGAGGATGACCCGGATGTCTTTGGCCATCGCGATGAGCATCTTACGCAGGTTCTCGCTCTGGGCCTCGGAGAGCGTCTCGAACTCGATGCGGCCCAGCTTGGTCACGCCATCGACGAGCTCGGCGACCTCGTCGCCGAAACGCTTGCGCACCTCGACCAGGTCGTGCGGCGAGTCCTCGACCACATCGTGGAGAAGCGCGGCCTTGAGCGTCACCGTGTCGAGGTGGAGCTCGGCGAGGATGAGGCACACCTCGATGGGGTGCTTGACGAACGGCTCGCCTGACTTGCGCGTTTGACCTTCGTGGGCGGCCACCATGAAGTCGTAGGCCTCGTCCAGCCCGGTGAGATCGGCATCAGGATTGTACTCCCTGACCTGTGCCTCGATCTGTTGGATGGTGGCTGGCACCGGCAATCTCTCCTTGCCTTTAGGCTTGTGATGGCAGGATAGGGCGGTTGAACCGGGCGAGCAACTGGTCAGGCGTTGCTCCCAATACCCACTCGCGAAACGCCTCGAACTCGGCGATCTCCTCGAGGCCCTCCGCGTAGCGGACCGAGGACGCCAGCTCGACCTTCCCGGCCGACTCGGGCACCGTTAACCGGCGGTAGGCTCCATGTCCCTCACCCACCACGAGACCGAGTTCCCCGAAGACGCCCAGGCCCGCAGACACACTGCGATCGTTCATGGCAGAGGAACGCTGCCGCGCTCCGACCCGCTCGGCGAGTTCGGCGTTGGTGATCTCGAAGCCTCGACCGCTGACCGCCTGCACTTCCTTAAGCACTCGGTAGAGCGCGGCCAGGTCGTCGCGGGGGGGAGCGACGCTCGCCAGTACCATCTCGTTGACCTTGCCGTCGCGCGGGCCGAACAGTAGGTGGATGCGCGCGAGCGCGCCGTCGCGTCCGGAGCGCCCACTCATCTGGTTGAACTCGATGTCGTTGAAGGGCAGGTGGTACAGAACGACGTGCCTGACGTCGGGGATGTTCACGCCTTCGCCGAACGCGCTCGTCGCAACTACCACGCTCACCTCGCCGACACGGAACGCCCGCTCCACCGCATGACGCACCGGCCGCGTCAACCCGCCGTTGTAGAATGCGACCCGCATCGCGATGGCCGGCGCCTTCTTGCGCAGCATGCGCGCGAGGCGGACCGACTGCTCACGCGAGTTGACGTACACGATCATCTTCTCGCCGCGGGCGGCGAGCGATGCCAGGTAGGCGTCCTTGTCGCCGAGACCGCGACGGTCCTCAACGACCAGGTTCTCGCGCACCGTGGAATCGGTGACGACCGATGTGATTCCGAGTCCCTCCACGATCGCCCGGGCTGTGGCATCTCCTGCAGTGGCTGTCACCGCGAGCACTGCGGGATCACCGAGGGCCACGAACGCCTCTCCCAGACGGGCGTAGGCAGGCCGGTGTCCGGCACGGGCGGTCCCGACGTGATGCGCCTCGTCGACAACTGCGAAGCGAATACGGCCTGTGTCGGTGAAGCGGTGCGCGTGGAATGCAAGGAACTCGGGAGTAGTGAGCACGATGTCGACCCTGCCGTCGCGAATGGCTGCGAATACGTCATCCCTTACAGCCAGTGCCGACTCGCCGGTGAGCGTGCAGACGCCCACACCGATCCGGGCCATCACCTCTTCGAGATGGAATGCCTGGTCGGCGACGAGCGCGCGCAGGGGGAACACGAATACGGATGCTCCCCCGTCCCGCAACGCCGTTCGGGCCGCATGCAGGTGAAAGATGAGGGACTTACCGCGTCCCGTGGCCATGACGGTCAGACAGCGATGGCCTGACGCGAGCTCGTCAAGTGCGCGCTGTTGCGCGTCGTGCAACGTGCCATCGCCGATGAACTCGCGTACGAGTTCCCGGTCGAGGTCGGCCGGAGAGAGCGCCGCAAGCTCCTCCCTGCGAGCCGCGATTGTCTCCTCCTCGGGCACTCCGTTGGCATCCGGCCGACGAGTCACGAGGACGTTGACCCCATAGGAGCGGCCGTCCTCACCTCCGGTCACATCGGCGACCTCGACGTCGTACTCGACGCCCGCATCGATCACCGGTGCAAGCGCGCCAGCAAGCCGGCGGTTGAAGAAGCCAACCTGCCCGCCGTGCGCCTCGTGGAGTGCGATAGCGTTCGCGTCGTGGGGGTTGTCGGGCTGTCGCACCACTCGCAGCGGCGTTCCCCGCGTGAGGCGCCCAACGAGGTCCTGGCGATTCTCGAAGGTCACACCGGCAAGCTTGGTGTGGAAGGACTA
>JACUUN010000027.1 GCA_014859265.1 Coriobacteriia bacterium | reverse complement strand
TCGGTCATGACCGTCATCGTGCGCGCTGGGATGCCCGAGGGGTCTTCGCTGCCGGTGATACCCTGGTCGCGCACGTCCCACAGCGGGGCCATGATCGCAGTCACGCCGGTCGCCCAGATGGTGTCGCCGGCACGCAGGCGCGCGATGAGGTTCGCAAAGACCGCGCGTTGCTCGTCAACGGTCAGGCGCTCGGCAAGACCCCGGGTGATCCCGATCACCGGACGTCTTCGACCCTTCCCGAACACGAACGCGTTCACGTTGCGCGTCTCCATCACGTAGAGCGCGGGTGCGACCTCGAACCCGCCCGCAATGGCCATGTCCTTGAGCGCGTATTTGGCCGGCATGAGCTCGCCGCGTGGCACGATGACCGCGCCGAAGCGCCGGAGCAGCCACTTCTCGCTACGGGAGAGCGCGAACGCCACGTAGAGGGCCGCAAACGCCACACCGCCGAGACACACGAGAGCGAAGGAGGTCCCGGCATGCGTGAGCGCCCACTCCCAGACCACCGGATCGCGGGTGAGGATCACAAGCGCCGCAAGTACGAGAGCGAGAGTGAGTGCCGAGCCTGCCGCCGAGGCGAGTAGGAACAGCCCGATGAACACGGCGAGCTCGGTCCGGTTGCGGTCGACGCGGTCCCACAGCGGCTCGATGCGATGGGGCCGGACTCCCGGGGCGTTCACAAGCGGCCTACCGCCGCCGCGAGGCGAGTTCGGCGGCCAGGTCGTCCAGCGACACGCCTTCGCGCACCAACACGACGAGCAGATGATACAGCAGGTCGCTCGCCTCATAGCGAATCTGTGCTGCATCCTGATCCCGCGCGGCGATGATGACCTCGCCCGCCTCCTCGGCGATCTTCTTGAGGAGTTTCTCCTGGGGCCCGCCGAGGAGCTGCGTGGTGTACGAGCCCTCGGGCATCTCGGCCTTGCGCGACTCCAGAAGCGCAAAGAGCTCCTCGAGCACGGGGCCGATGCGCGCGGTGTCGGGCACGCCGGCGTCACTCATCAGAGTCGCCCCCGGTCGCGTCGGCCTCGAGAACCCGGAAGAAGCACGTCCTCTCGCCGGTGTGGCACGCCACTCCGGTCTGGTCCACCAGCACGAGAATGGTGTCGGCGTCGCAGTCGGTCCGTACCTCGATCACCTGCTGGGTGTTGCCGCTCGTCTCGCCCTTGCACCAGTACTCCTGGCGCGAGCGGCTCCACAGCCACGTGCGCCCCGTCTCCAGCGTGCGGTGCACCGCCTCGGCGTTCATCCATGCGACCATCAGCACCTCGCCGGTGTCGTGCTGCTGGATGACTGCCGGGATGAGCCCGCGGTCGTCGAAACGCAGCTCGGCCGGGGAGAACACTTCGCTCATCGGGCCCTCCACTCGCCTGCGACCGGGGAGCGGGCCTCCTCGGCCACCTCGACCAGTCTGACCGGAATTCCATGACCCGCCATGTGCGCCTTGATGTCGCGCACGCGGAACCTGCCGAAGTGAAGCGTGCTCGCCGCAAGCACGGCATCGGCATCCGCCTCGACCACGACCTCGGTGAAGTGCTCGAGCTCGCCGGCGCCGCCACTCGCGATGACCGGGATGGTCACCTCGCGCGTGATCGCGCGCGTGAGCGGGAGGTCGAAACCCTCGTTGGTGCCGTCGCGGTCCATGCTCGTGAGCAGAATCTCGCCTGCGCCGAGCTCGGCCGCCCGGCACGCCCACTCCACCGCGTCGAGCCCCGTGTTGATGCGCCCCCCGTTGATGAAGACCTCCCAGCGCTGCACGGAGCCTGCAATCTTGCGCGCGTCGATTGCCACGACGATGCACTGCGCGCCGTAGATGCGGCTCGTGTGCGTGATGAGCTCCGGCTCGCGGACGGCTGCGGAGTTGAGCGAGATCTTGTCCGCACCGGCCGAAAGCATCGCACGGATGTCGGCCGCCGAACGCATCCCCCCGCCCACCGTGTACGGAATGAAGACTTCCTCGCTGGTGCGCGCGGCGACATCGAGCATAGAGGGCCGCTCCTCGTGCGAGGCCGTGATATCGAGAAAGACGAGCTCGTCAGCGCCCTCGGCATCGTAGAAGGCCGCGAGTTCCACAGGGTCGCCGGCGTCCACGAGGTCGACGAAGTTCACGCCTTTGACCACGCGCCCTTCGTGGACATCGAGGCAGGGTATGACGCGCTTCATGAGCATCAGTTCTGCGCCCCCATGTCGCGCCCCGCGGCGATGGCCTCGCGCAGGGTGAAGCGCTTCTCGTAGAGCGCGGTGCCCACGATGACGCCCTCGACGCGCCTGCCGATCGAGGCGAGCATGCGGATGTCGTCGAGCGTCGTCACACCGCCCGAGGCGATAATCGTCATCGGAGCACGCTCCGCGAGTTCGCGATACGCCTCGAGGTCCGCGCCTGCCTGCATGCCGTCACGCCCGATATCGGTGTAGACGACGCGGCGCACGCCGAGGCCCGCGAGCTCCTCGATAATGTCCATCACCCCGTACTCGGTGCCCTGGCGCCAGCCCTCGATGGCTACCTTGCCGTCGCGGGCGTCCACACCGGCGACGATGCCTGCATACTTCCCAGCTGCCACGGCGACGAACTCCGGGTCGGTAACGAGCGATGTGCCGAGCACGGTGCGGGTCACACCGGCGTCATACAGGCGGTTGAGCGTTTCCATCGAGCGGATGCCGCCACCGGCCTGCACCGGCACGTGCGCCGCGCTCACGATCTTGCGGATCACGTCGATGTTATGCGGCACGCCGTCACGCGCGCCATCGAGGTCGACCACGTGAAGCCACTCGGCCCCGCCCGCCGCCCAGATGCGCGCCTGCTCGACCGGATCGTCGTTGTATAGCGTGACCTGGTCGTAGCGCCCCTGGCGCAGCCGGACGGCCTTGCCGCCCAGAATGTCGATGGCCGGAAAGATCTGCATCTATGCACGCTCCCTGACGATGCTGCCGAAGTTGCCGAGGAGCGCGAGACCGGTCGCTGAGGACTTCTCGGGGTGGAACTGGACCGCAAACAAGCTGCCGGTCTGAACCGCAGCAGCGAAGGGAACCCCGTACTCGGCCGAGCCGATGATGCACGAGGAGTCTGACGGCACGAGGTGGTAGGAGTGCACGAAGTAAAACGCGCTCCCCTCCTCGATCCCGGCAAAGAGCGGGCTGTCGTGCGGGTACGCGACGGTGTTCCAGCCGATGTGGGGAATCTTCACGCCGGCGGGCAGCCTCTCGCAGCGCCCCGGCACGATACCGAGGCCCTCCCACTCGCCGTCCTCGAGCCCGACGTCAGCGAGCAGCTGCATGCCGAGACAGATGCCGAGGAAGGGCGTCCCGTCGGCGACACACTCCAACACGGTGTCCCAGAGCCCGGACTCGCGCAGGTTATGGGAGGCATCGCGAAACGCGCCCACACCCGGCAGCACGATGCCGTCGGCGACGGCCACATCGGCCACCTCATCGGTCACCGCCACGCCTTCGACACCGGCGTGCTCGAAGCCCTTCTGCACGCTGCGGAGGTTGCCCATGCGGTAGTCGATGATTGCGATTCGCGGGCTCACAGCGCTCCCTTGGTGGAGGGCACGCCGCTCACCCGCGGGTCGATCCCGACCGCTTCGGCAAGCGCACGGGCGAGCGCCTTGAACGCCGCCTCGACGATGTGATGCGCGTTCGCACCGGCGAGCTTGTGCACGTGCAACGTCACCCCCGCGTTCTGCGCGAACGCCGCCATGAACTCCCTGGCGAGCGAGGTCTCGAACGTCCCGATGAACTCGATCGGCAGCTCGACATCGTACGTGAGCCCACCGCGGCCCGAGACGTCGATTGCCGCGAGCACGAGCGCCTCATCCATCGGGATGGCCGCGGAGCCGTAACGCCGGATGCCGGCCTTGTCGCCGAGCGCCTCAGCGAACGCCTGCCCGAGGCAGATGCCCACATCCTCGACGGTGTGGTGCGCGTCGACCGCCAGGTCGCCCTCGGCAGCCACGCGCAGCGTCATGAGCCCGTGACGCCCGAGCGCGTCGAGCATGTGGTCGAAGAAGGGGATGCCGGTGGCCACCTCGGAATCGGCCGCGGTATCCAGGTCACAGAAGACCTCGATGCGCGTCTCGCGGGTCGCCCGTTCGATGGTCGCAGTGCGTGTCATCAGTATCCCAACTCCCCCGCCGTCCCGTGGCGCGCATGCGCCTCCGCAGTGCCCAGAATCTCCACGGCCCGCCGCTGCGACATGATGTCTTCGACGGCCGAAAGGAAGCGTTCGTTCTCCTCGTCCGATCCCACCGTCACCCGGAGACACTCCTCGAGCCCGGCCGCGCGCGAGAAGTCCCGCACGAGCACGGAGTGGCTGTGCAGCAGGTCGCGCCAGAGCGCCGCAGCGTGCGGGACGCGGAAGAGCACGAAGTTCGCCTCGGACGGGAAGACCGTGACGCCCTCCATCGCCGAAAGCCCATGCATGAGCGTGTCGCGTCCGCGCATGATGTCGCGGATCGCCTGCTGGAAGACGACCCGCTCGCGGAAGACAGAAGCCGCGACCCACTGGGCGAACGAGTCGACCGAGTAAGGCTGGCGCACCTTCGTCAGCTCGCTGATGACATCCTTGTGCCCGAGCACGTAGCCCACGCGCAGGCCTGCGAGGGAGAACGCCTTGCTGAACGTCCGCAGGATCACGAGGTTGGGGTGACGCTCCATGTGCGGGCGCATCGTGTGGCGGCTGAACTCGAAGTACGCCTCGTCGATGAGAACGAGTGCGTCGGTCGCGTTCAGTATGTCAATGAGCACCGTCTCCGGCGTGAGGTTGCCGGTGGGGTTGTTGGGGTGCGAGAGCATGACGACGTCGACGTCGCCCTCGGCCAGGCGCGCGAGCATTGCCTCGCCATCGACCTCGAACTCCGGCCCGCGCGGGATGCGCACGACCTCGGTCCCGGTCACCTGGGCGTCGATGCCGTACATCGTGAACGTCGGCGGGCAGTCGAGCAGCGTGCGGCCCGGTCCGCCCCACGCGAGCAACAGATCGAAGATGAGCTCGTCCCCGCCGTTGCCGATGAGCACGTTGTGCGCTTCGAGCCCGTTGGCCTCCGCGATAAGCTCGCGCAGCACTCCGGCCATCGGATCGGGATAGCGGTTGAAACGGAACTCGCGCAGGCGACCCGCAATCTTCTCAACGATCTCGCCGGGCAGGTTCGAGGGGTGCTCGTTAGCGGCGAGCATGACCTCGGCGCGGACGTCTTTGGCGTCGTACGGGACGAGGTACTCGAGTTCGAGCCGCGGCGGGCGGATGTGCTTCATGCTACTCATCCTCCACAGGCTCGGTCATCGCCTGCAGGCGCAGCGACACCGCGCGGGCGTGGGCGTCAAGACCCTCGGCCTCGGCGATGAGCACCGCGGTGGGGCCGTCGAGCTCGAGCGCTTCGAAGGAGTAAGAGATGACCGAGGATTTCTTCACGAAGTCGTCGACGGAAAGCGGGCTGGAGAAGCGTGCGGTCCCGCCGGTCGGCAGCACGTGATTGGGCCCGGCGACGTAGTCGCCAATGCTCTCGGGCGTGAAGTGGCCGAGGAAGATCGCGCCGGCGTTGCGCACCGAGCCGAGGATGTCGAAGGCATCGGCCATCTGGATCTCAAGGTGCTCCGGGGCGATGAGGTCGACCGCGTCGAGTGCGGCGACGATGTCGGGGCAGATGACGACGAGCCCGTTGTCGGCAAGCGAGCGCTTGATGACGTCGGCCCGCAGCGCCTCGGCGAGCAGGATCTCCAGCGCCTCGTCGACATCGTCCGGCAGGTCGGGGTCGACCGTGACCACGTACGTCGCCGCACGAGGGTCGTGCTCGGCCTGCGCCATGAGGTCAATCGCGACGAACGCGGGGATGGCTGTCGTGTCGGCAAGCACGCAGACCTCGCTCGGGCCTGCGAGCATGTCGATGCCAACATCGCCCATGACGAGCTTCTTGGCGGCGGTGACATACGCGTTGCCCGGGCCGACGATCTTGTCGACCGGGTCGACCGTCTCGGTGCCGTACGCGAGCGCGGCAACCGCCTGCGCGCCTCCGGCCTTGTAGATCTCCTCGATGCCGGCCTCGGCGGCAGCGGCGAGCGTGTACGGATTCACGGTGCCGTCGGCAGCGGGAGGCACGACCATCGCGATCTCATTCACGCCCGCAACTTGCGCGGGGATGGCGTTCATGAGCACGCTCGACGGGTAGCAGGCACGCCCGCCCGGCACGTAGATCCCCACGCGTGAGATCGGCGTGACCTTCTGGCCGAGGAAGATTCCACCCTCCTGCGCGGTGAACCACGACTGTGTGACCTGCCGCTGGTGGAACTCGGCGATAGCGCCCGCAGCCGAGGAGATGGCGTCGAGGAACTCGGGCTCCACCGAGGCCACCGCGGCCTCGATCTCGGCGGCGGAGACACGGAACTCGCTGATGTCGGCGTTGTCGAGCGAGGCGGTGTACTCGCGAAGCGCGTCATCGCCGCGGCTGCGGACCTCGTCGATGATCCGGGCGGCGACGCCGAGCACCTCGGCATCGAGCCCGCCCGAGCGGGACAGGTCCTCCTCGGACAGGCGCTCCCCGCGATCGAGCACGATACGGCGCATCATCTGGGCACGACCCCTCTCCGGTCGTTGGTGTTCGGGACTATTCTAGCGGTGCGGCGGAGTCAGCGGCGGGACGGGACCCATGCGCCGTCGCGGCCGCAAGGCGGTTCGCGAGATCGGTGATTCGGGTAGCCTCGGTACGCAAGCTCGCCGGGTTGGCGACGAAGCGCGCGGTCGAGGGCAGGACCTCCTCGACGATGCGCAGGCGGTTCTCCCGCAGTGTGGTGCCGGTCGCCGTGATGTCAACGATCTGGTCGGCCAGGCCGATGAGCGGTGCGATCTCGATGTTGCCGTGCAACTTCACGACCTCGACCTGTACGCCCTTGGCGGCGAAGTGCTCCTCGGTGATGTGCGGATATTTGGTCGCCACCCGGATGACACCGAGGTGCCGGTAGTGCTCGGCGACGACCGCTCCGGCGTCCTCGGGCTCTGCCACGACGAAGCGGCACGCCCCGAAGCCGAGGTCGACCATCTCGACGACCGCCAGGCCGGCCTCGATGAGCGCGTCCTTCCCGGCGATACCGGCATCGACCGCCCCGTACGCCACGTAGGCCGGGATGTCGGTCGGCTTGGCGATCACGAACTCCATCTCGCCCGCGGTCACGATGAGCTGGCGACCGGGCTTGGCGAGCACGCCCACGTCGATACCCGCGGCGTCGAGCGCAGCGAGGCTCTCGCCCCAGAGGGCACCCTTTGGGATGGCCATGCGGAGGTGATCGGTGCGCGAAGCGGCAGGTCGCAGCATCATCGGGCATCACCTCCCGGAACCGGTGCGGTGACGGATCCCGCGGCCGGAGAGGCCGGAAGCGGATCGGGCAGCGGGTCGGCAGGCTCACCGGCACGGTCGAGCCGCACGATGCGGCCCTTGCCCGCGCGCAGGGCCTCGAAGGCGCCCGCGTCGCGCGCGGCTGTCACGGTTTCGGCACCACGCGCGCCCACGGCGAGCCGAACGCGCCAGCCCGCGGCCCTCAGCCGCGCGCCTGCCTCGAACACCTCGCCGGCGTCATCGCCGCAGACCACGGCGTCGAGGCGGCGCACCGGTGGCACGACGCCCTGCTCGGCGAGCGCGATGTGGAGCCGCTCGATGCCGATGGCGAAGCCGGCCGCCGGCGCGGGGGCGCCGAACGCCGCGAGCACGCCGTCATAGCGGCCTCCCCCGCCAAGCGGCAAACCGAGGCCAGGGGCGAGCAGCTCGAATACCATGCCTGTGTAGTAGTCGAATGAGCGCATCGTGCCGAAGTCCACCGTCACGCGGTCGGCGACACCGGCGGCCTCCAGCAACTCCCAGGTGGCCTCGAAGTCGTCGAGCACGGCGGCGCACCCGCATGCAGCGACGTAGCCGCGGCACTTGTCGATTGCGCCGCGACCGCCACGCAGACGCGTCACCGCAGAGAGCGCGCGGGCGACGTCAGCGGGGATGCCATCGACCGAGGCAAGGCGGTCGATCTCGACGAGGTTGCGGTCGTGCGCGGCTGTGCGGACACCCTCGCGCCACTCTTCCCCGGCGCCCGAGGCGTCAAGCAGCGCCGAGAGCACGGCGACCGTGCCGACCGCGACGGTGTACTCGCGCAGGTCCGTCGCCGCGACGGCCTCGATCAACAGCGCGACCACCTCGGCATCGGCAGCAGGGCCCGATGCACCCACGAGCTCGATACCCGCCTGCGTGAACTGGCGCGCCTGGCCGCGCAGCGACGCCTGCTCGCGAAAGACCTCGGCAAGGTAGCGCACGCGGTGCGGCCCGGACTCGCCTTTCAGGCGCGAGGCAACCATGCGTGCGATCGGCACGGTCATCTCGGGGCGCAGCGCGAGCAGACGCCCATCGGAGTCGAAGAGCCGGAATGCGGTGCCTTCGAGCGCACCCGCGCCCGCCTCGAGCACGGCATACTCTTCGACGACCGGCGTCTCCACCAGGCCGTATCCCCAGGCATCGAACACGGCAGCGAGCGCAGCTCCCGCCGCCTCACGCTCGGCGGCCTCCTGCGGCAGCACGTCGCGGAAGCCTCTCGGTGTAACCGGCTTCACGCGTCCTCCTTTCCTCGCAGTCCGCCCGTCAAGAGCGGTCCACGCGGTATATCGTCCGGGAATCCACTACTCTAGAGTGATAGAGTGCTAGAGCAGCATAGCAAAACCGCGCGAGAGGTCAAGCGGACCACTACTCCTCACGGATAGCCGAGGCCCCGAAGAGTTCGATGAGCTCTGCGTGCAGCCCCCCCGACTGCGCGTCGACCCCGCTGCCGATCTTGTAGACGCGACACCCCTCGCCGCCGAGGACCTCGAGGATGAGCGAGTCGCAGCCGGTGTAGTGCTCGAGCGCGCGCTGCAACCGGGTGACCCGGCCGTTCTTGAGCGCGTCTTCCCCGGTGCGCACGATCACTTTGCGCGGCGGGCGCGAGAACGCCTCCCCGTCGAACGGCTGGACGTCCTGGACGATCAGCTTCACCCCGCGATCAGAGTGCTCGACCTTCGCGCGCACGCGCACCACCGAGTCGAGCACCACGATGTCCGAATGCTTCTCATAGGTCTGCGGGAAGAACACCGCCTCGCTGAAGCCCTCGAGGTCTTCCAGCGTGACGATCGCCATCATCGTGCCCTTACGCGTGGGCTTGCGCTCGACCGACGCGATCAGCCCGGCGAACCACTCCGTCGCGCCGTCGGAGGCGTCCTCGAGCTCGCCGAGGCTCATCGTGCGCGCGGCCTTGATCGCGGCAGCGACCTCGCGCAGCGGGTGGTCCGAGACGTAGATGCCGAGCATCTCCTTCTCGAACGCGAGCTTGATCTTGCGGTCCCACTCGTCGCCGTCCGGCGGCGGGACCTCGTCTCCGAACCCGTGTTCCTCGCCCTCCCCCTCGGCAAACATGTCGAACATCGAGACCTGGCCGTTGGCGGTGTCGCGCTGGCGCTTGACGGCCGCCTCGACGCACGGCTCCATGAGCGACATGAGGTGCTTGCGCGTGTAGCCGGTCGAATCGAACGCGCCGGCCTTGATGAGCGACTCGAGCGTCTTCTTGTTGGTGGTGAGCATGTCGACCCGGGCACAGAAGTCGTGCAGCGAGGTGAATGGCCCGCCCTCCTCGCGCGCGATGATGATGCGCTCGACCACCCCGGTGCCCACCCCGCGGATGCCCGCAAGGCCGAAGCGGATTCCCTCGGACACCGCGGTGAAGTCCCGGCCCGAGGAGTTGACGTCAGGAGGCAGTACCGTCATGCCCGCGCGGTTGCACTCGGCGACGTACTTGACGATCTTCTCAGTCTTGCCGGTGTAAGAGGTGAGCACCGCGGCCATGTACTCGGTCGGATAGTGCGCCTTGAGGTAGGCGGTCTGCATCGTGAGCAGCCCGTAGGCGGCGGAGTGGCTCTTGTTGAAGGCGTACTCGGCGAACTTCTCGATGTCCTCCCACATGCGGGCGGCAAGCTTCGCGTCGTAGCCGTTGGCAGCGGCACCGTCGACCCAGTCGTCCTTGAGCTTGTCCAGGACGGCCTTGTCCTTCTTGCCCATGGCCTTGCGCAGCTTGTCGGCTTTCGCCGCGGAAAAGCCGCTCATCTCCATGGAGATGCGCATGACCTGCTCCTGGTAGACGACGGTGCCGTACGTCTCCTCGAGAATCTGCTTGAGGCGGTCGTCGTAGTAGGTGACCTTCGCCCGGCCGTGCTTGCGGTTGACGAAGTCCTTGACCATCCCCGAGCCAAGCGGTCCGGGGCGGTAGAGCGCCAGCAGCGCCACGATGTCGGCGAAGGTCGTCGGTTCCAAGTCGCGCAGGAGCGCCCGCATGCCTTGCGATTCGATCTGGAAGACGCCGACCGTATCGCCGCTGCGCAGCAGCTTGAAGGTCGCCTCGTCGTCGAGCGGAATCCTCTCAGGCTCGATGGCCACGCCGTGATTCGCCTCGATGTTGCGCACCGCCTGTGCGATGACGGTGAGCGTGCGCAGGCCGAGGAAGTCCATCTTCAGCAGGCCGAGGCTCGCGATGGTGTTGCCCTCGTACTGCGTGACGATGGCGTTGCCCTTGGTATCGCGCTTGATCGGCGTGTGGCAGTGGAGCGGGTCGCGGCAGATGACCACGCCCGCCGCGTGCACGCCCTCGCCACGCACGATGCCTTCGAGGCCGCGAGCCGCGTCGAGGATGCGCTTGCTGTCGGGGTTGGACTCGTAATCCGCGCGCAGGTCGGGGTTCTGGTCGATCGACGAGTCTATGGTGGCCTTCAGGTCGTCCATGATCATCTTCGAGAGACGGTCGGGCACGCCGTACGGGTAGCCGAGCACACGGCCGGCGTCGCGCACCGCCTGGCGGGCCTTCAGTGTGTTGAACGTTACGATCTGCGCGACCTTGTCCTCGCCATAGGTCTCGCGCACGTAGTCGATTACCTCGCCGCGCCGTTCGTCATCGAAGTCGATGTCGATGTCGGGCATCTCGGTGCGCTCCGGGTTGAGGAAGCGCTCGAAGAGCAAGCCGTGCTCGATGGGGTCGAGGTTCGTGATGCCGAGTGCGTAGGCGATGATCGAACCAGCGGCCGAACCGCGGCCGGGCCCCACGCCGATCTTGCGCTCTCTGGCCCAGTGCACGAAGTCGGCGACGATGAGGAAGTACGCAGCGTAGCCTTTCCCGTTGATGACCGAGAGCTCGCGGTGCAGCCGGGCGAGTGCCGCCTCGGGCACCGAATCGCCGTAGCGGACCTTGAGCCCCTCGATGCACTGCTCCTCGAGGTAGGACTCCTCGGTGTGACTTCCCGGCACGTCGAATACCGGCAGGATCATCTTGTCGAACTCCATCTCGACCTTGCAGCGATTCGCGATGTCGAGCGTGTTGGCAATGGCCTCGGGATAGCGCTCGAAGATTCTGGCCATCTCTCCGGCGGGCTTGAGGTAGAACTCCTCGCAGGAGAACTTCATACGCCCGGGATCGTCCAGCGTTGATCCGGTGCCGATGCAGAGCAGCATGTCCTGGGCCTTGGCGTCCTCGGACCGGATGTAGTGCACGTCGTTCGTGGCTACGAGCGGCAGCCCGGTCTCGGCGCCGAGTGTGGCGATCTGCTCGTTGAGCTGGGTCTGCGTGACACCGTTGTCGACGGTGATGCCCTGGTTCTGGATCTCAAGGTAGAAGTCGCCGTCGGCGAAGACGCGCGCGTAGGTCTCGGCCCAGCGGCGCGCCTCCTCGAGCTCTCCCCGCTCGATGGACTTGCTCACGATGCCGCTCATGCACGCGCTCGTGCCGATGAGCCCCTCGGCGTACTGCTCGAGCAGCTCGAGGTCGACCTGGGGCTTGTAGTAAAAGCCGCTCACCGACGCCTCGGAAACCATCGCCATGAGATTGCGGTAGCCGGTCTCGTTCTTGGCGAGCAGAAGCAGGTGGTAGAGGTCGGGCTTGCCCTCGCGCGTGTGACGCGAGCCGGTGGTGAAGTAGATCTCGCAGCCGATGATCGGGCGTATGCCCGCCTCCTTGGCGGCCCGGTAGAACTCGACCGCTCCGTACATCGCCCCGTGGTCGGTGATGGCGAGCGCGGGCATGTCGAGGCTCGCCGCGTTTGCGACCAGGTCGCGCACGCGTGCGGCACCGTCGAGCAGGGAGTACTCGGAGTGCGTGTGCAGGTGGACGAAGGACATGCGCTACTCCGCCTCCGGCGCGCTCTCGCGCTCGAGGCGGTCGAGGATGGCGCGGTAGCCGTCGGCACCGTAGTTGAGCGCTTTGTTGACGCGACTGATGGTGGTAGCCGAGGCACCGGTCGCCGCTCGGATCTCCGTGTAGTGCTCGCCGGCGGCCAGCAGGCGCGCCACGTGAAGGCGCTGCGCCATGTCCTGAATCTCCTTGATGGTGCAGACGTCCTGGAGGAAGGCGTAGGCCTCCTCGGTGTCGCCGAGGGAGGAGAACGCGCGAAGCAACTCCTCCACCTCGGGTGTTCTCAGACGGTCCTCCGGCACGGGTGCGTGCTCCCTCGATACTCGTCGCAGCCACAAGATGATGTGGTCAGCATAGCACTTAGTGCCGACATTTTGGGCCTGTGGATAGCCGAACGGCTGTTCGCGCGCGACGGACGGAGGGGGGCACCGGGACGAACGTCACACGACGCGGTTCACGAGACTCCCGACGCCCTGGATGCGCACCTCGACGGTGTCGCCGGTCTCGAGCGGGCCGATGCCGCCGGGTGTGCCGGTGAGCACCACGTCGCCGGGAACGAGCGTCATCACGCCGCTCACAAAGCTCACGAGCGTGTCGACGTCGAAGATCATGTCCGAGGTGCGCGCCGACTGCTTGCGCTCGCCGTTCACGTAACACTCGACGAGCAGGTCTGCCGGGTCGACATCGGTCTCGATCCACGGGCCAAGCGGGCAGAACCCGTCGTAGCTCTTCGCCCTCGTCCACTGACCGTCGATGCGCTGGATGTCACGCGCGGTGACGTCGTTGGCGCACGTGAAGCCGAGGATGTTCGCGCGCGCCTGCTCGGGCGTGGCGTTGTGCGTGCGCCTACCGATGACGGCCGCAAGCTCGGCCTCGTAGTCGACGCGACCGATGCCCTCGGACAGATGGATGTCGCCTCCGGGCACGTTGATGGTGGTTGGAGGCTTCAGGAAGATCACCGGCTCGGCGGGGATCTCGTGACCCATCTCCTCGGCGTGCGAGCGATAGTTGATGCCGACGCACACGATCTTGGTCGGCACCACCGGAGTAAGCAGCTGCGCGCCCTTCAGACCGATCGCGCCCTCGGGTTCCCACTGGGCGAACGGCTCGTCGGAGATGAGCGTCACGGTGGCCTCATCGGCCAGCCCGTAACGGGCGTCACCCTCGGAAAACACGCGCACGACCTTCATGCCACGACCCCTGATCCGGTCGATGGGATCCTCTTGTGGCTTAGGTTCCATGAAGGTCGTCGGTATCCTGCCGAGGATGCGCGAGACCGTACTCCACCGAGTCGACGAGCGCCTCCCACGATGCCTCGATGATGTTCTCGCTCACGCCGACCGTACCCCAGCTCTTCTCGCCGTCCGCCGACTCGATGAGCACGCGCGTGACCGCGCCGGTGCCCTTCTTCTCGTCAAGCACGCGAACCTTGAAGTCGGTGAGTTCGATCGGGTCGAGCGCCGGGTAGTAGCGGCCGATGGCGATACGCAGCGCCCGGTCGAGTGCGTTGACGGGACCGTTGCCCTCGGCGGTGGCGATGTAGCGGTGACCGCTCACATGAATCTTGATGGTTGCCTCGGTCATGACGCGGCCGTCCTCGCGCTTCTCCATGATGCATCGGAACGACTCGAGCCGGAAGAAGGGCTCGTAGGTGCCGAGGCGTTTGCCGAGCATGATCTCGAGCGATGCGTCGGCGGCCTCGAACGAGTACCCGCGGTGTTCGAGCTCCTTGATGGAGTCGAGGACCGCGCCGACGGTCTCGGGGTCAGCGGTGAGGTCGATCCCCATCTCCTGGGCCTTCATCGTGAGGCTCGCACGGCCGGCGAGCTCGCTCACCACCACGCGCGCGAGATTGCCCACCGCGGCCGGGTCGACGTGCTCGTAGGCCTCGGGCAGACGGGCAGCCGCGCTCGCGTGCACCCCGCCCTTGTGCGCGAACGCGCTCGCGCCCACGTAAGGCTGGTGCGGGTCCGGCGAGATGTTGGCAGTCTCGGCGATGAAGTGACTGACCTCGGTCAGTAGCTTGAGCTGATCGGGGCTGATGCACTCGCGCCCCATCTTGAGCACGAGCGCCGGGATGATCGTGAGCAGGTCTGCGTTTCCGGCACGTTCACCGTAGCCGTTCGCGGTGCCCTGCACGTGCGTGCAGCCAGCCTCGACCGCTAGCAGCGAGTTCGCGACCGCACAGCCTGCGTCGTTGTGCGCATGGATGCCGAGCGGGGTGTCGGTCTCGAGGTGTACGACGCCCACCGCTCGGAGCACCTCGTGCGGCATAGTGCCGCCGTTGGTGTCGCAGAGCACGACGGCGTCGGCACCCGCCTCGGCGGCGGCGCGAACGACCTCCAGTGCATATCCGGCGTTGTGTGCGTAACCGTCGAAGAAGTGCTCGGCGTCGAAGAAGACCGTGCGGCCCTGCGACTTCAGGTAGGCGACCGAGTCGCGCACCATGCGCACGTTCTCCTCAAGGGTGGCACGGAGCGTCTCGGTCACGTGGAGGTCCCACGCCTTGCCGAAGATGCAGAGCGCCTCACACCCGGTGTCGAGCAGCGCGCGCAGGCCGGGGTCGTCCTCGGCGGCGGTGTCCTTGCGGCAGGTAGCGCCAAATGCCGTGATGGTGGCAGTCTCGAGCGCAAGGTCGCGCGCGCGCTCGAAGAACTCGATGTCCTTGGGGTTGGAGCCCGGGAAGCCGCCTTCAACGTAGTGGACACCGAGCAGATCGAGGCGCCGGGCGACACGCAGTTTGTCCTCGACGGAGAGCGAGAGGCCCTCACGCTGGGTGCCGTCTCTCAGAGTCGTGTCGTAGAGGGTGACCACGTGCGTGCCGTCCTTCCCGCATTCGATTCGGGCGCCGGTCTCCATTCTAGCCGAGGACGTGGGTCCGAGTCGCAGTCAGCAGCACGCCTACTCATCTTGAGACTGGTTCTCTGCGAACGCGACGAACCTGCGGGCGACCGTCAAGGCGGCGCGGGCGCCCGTCTCGTCGTACTCGGACAGGTAATCGGCGTTCTCTCGCAGGACTCGTGCCCGCTCGAGTCCTGCGGCCAGGTCGCGCCCTTCCTCGGTCGTGCCGAAGAGCTCGCGAAACGCTACAGCCAAGCAGTAGTGGCTCTTCTCAGCATAGCCCTCGCCCAGGACGAGAGCTCTCGCGGCGTGAAACATCGCGTAGTAGCCAGTGATGGTCAACCACTTCCATTGGCCGTTCTCGAGCATGATGGCCGCGTCGGCGAGGTCCGAGGCGGCCGCCGCCAACTCGCGCTCGACCACGTCGGGAGCCGACGAGAACCGCACGAGTCCCCTGCGCTTCAGACACTCATTGAAGTCACTCATCGGGAACTCAGGATCGGGATACCGTCTGCTATAGCGCGAGCGAACGTTCCCCCCTCTGCGATGAGCAGCATGTGCTGCGCGGGAGTCATGACGACGGGCTGAATCCGCTCGTGACGTGAGAGCGCACCGAGGACCCGGTCAGGTGCGGATGTGACCACGAAGAGGTCGAGGTCGCTGCCGGACGAGTCCGCACCCTTTGCCCCGCTGCCGAACAGAACCGCCATGTCCACATCGTCCGCGAGCGGCGCAACGGCAGCACGCGCCCGTGCGATCGCCCGGGCGATCTTCAGATGGCGGATGAGCGGGTCGTCGGCGTCCATCCGGTAGGTGAGCGTTCGACCGACGGCGGTAGTCGACACGAGGCCTTGGTCGGACAACTCCTTGAGCGCCCGGTGAGTCGTGCTCTTCGGCAGGCCGAGAAGCTCGCGTACCTGTGACTCGGTGAACTCGGAACCTGCGTTGTCCATGAGCAGGCCCATCACCGACTCATGCGAGTTGGGCGATTCTGCGACTCTGCATTGAAGTCCAGAAAACCTGGACATATGTTCCTCCTCATTAGACATATGTCCAATCTATCGGGACAAAATGCGAAATGCAATAGCCCTGACACCTACACTCGGTCGAGCCACGTCTCGTAGGTGGGGTCCTCGCCCTTCACCACGCGGAAGAAGCTCTCCTGCAGGTCAAGGGTGATGGGACCGGGGTCGCCGATTTCACGACCGTCGACCGAATGGACAGGGACGACCTCGGCGGCCGAGCCCGTCATGAACATCTCGTCGCAGGTGTACAGATCGGTACGTACGAGCGAGGTCTCGCGAACCTCGATACCCTTGTCGCGGGCGAGCGTTATGATGCTGTCGCGCGTGATTCCCTCGAGGATGCCGTCGGAGACCGGCGGGGTGTGGATTACGCCCTTCTTGACGATGAAGAGGTTTTCGCCGGTGCCCTCGCAAACCTTGCCCTCCTCGTTGAGCATGATTGCCTCGGCGTACCCGTGCTTGTTCGCCTCGATGCGCGCGAGCGAGGAGTTGAGGTAGTTTGCGGTGGCCTTGATTGCGGGCGGGTTGGCGTTCACGCTCCGCTGGCGCCAGCTCGAGACACCCACCGCCACGCCGTGGGTGAGCGCCTCCTCGCCGAGGTAGGTGTCCCACGGCCACGCGGCGATGACCACGTTGATCGGGGCGGGCAGCGGGTCAAGCCCCATGACGCCGTAGCCGCGAAAGGCGATCGGACGGATGTAGCAGGAGGTAAGGCGGTTGGAGCGGATGATCTCCTTGACCGCCTCGACGGTCTGCTCGACGGTGTAGCCGAGGTCCATGAGCAGCATGCGGGCGCTGCGGTCGAAGCGCTCCATGTGCTCGACGAGGCGGAAGACGGCCGGGCCGTCGGACGTCTCGTAACAGCGGATGCCCTCGAAGATGCCGGAACCGTAGTGGAGCGCATGGGTGAGAACGTGGACCTGGGCGGCGTCCCAGTCGACGAGCGTGCCGTCCATCCAGATGGTGTCCACCTTGGGCAGTGACATCTTCGCGCACCCCTTCCCGCCGCTCACATGTGCAGAATAGTGTACGCGACGAGGGCGGTTATGCGTAGGGGCGGGTGTCATGAGAGGGGCGGATGTCGAATCTCTGCGTCCGTGGGCCCCTGCGCGTGCCTCGGGTTTCTGGGTGCAATTGCACCCATCATGGGTGCGATCGCACCCACTTTCGTGACGGAATCCCGACCCTCTCAGTGACTCGCGGGCTCTCCGGTGCGCACCTCGTACTTGCGCGAGCCTATCCGTACAAGTCGCCCCTTACGCTCACGGCGGCGCATGAGCGCCACCGTGCCGCGCACGATCATCTCGCGCTCCTCGGGCGTGCGGGTGCGACCGCGCCGCCTCTCCTTTCCGGCCAGCCGCGCGATCCGAGGGACGGTTTGCGCTCTCATGACCCGCCACTGTTCAAGGGTGAGCGTGCGTATCAGGACCGCCCTGCCTCGGCCAGGGCTTCTTCAAGACGTTCGGCCACCTCCTCCTCGACCGCGTGACGACGCATGTACTCCAGGTCGAACTCGAATGGAGAAGCCAAGAGCACCTCGGCCCACATGTACGACTCCTCATCGTTCCAGTGCACACAGACATTCAACCGGTCTATGACGAGATCATCGAGCCCGAGGACCTGCGCGGTATAGCCGGCTAGCTGCACCGGTGCGACGTGCGCGCGCTCGTCCGCGCTGAGACGGGCTCCGGGTGCCTCGACAACGATGCCGAGGTGCTCATCGAACCAGTGGCGTCCCTCTCGGAGAAAGCCCACGCGTCGAGCACTTCGGCGACCGGCTCTGAGGCGCCGACCAGATCGATATCAGCGGTCGTGTAGCCACCCGTGGTCCAAAACTCGACCGCATGTCCACCCATGGCCACAGGTGTTGGCCAGCCCAGCCCGCCCTCGGCGGCAAGGGAGGCGTCGCGCACGTCCGCCGATCCTGACGCTGCGCGCTCGGGCCGTGACTGCTGGCTTTCGCCGAGCCACGCCTCAAGGTCCCGCCTGCGCACGCGCCAGAGCCGCCCCACCTTGAACGCGGGAAGCTCGCCCGAGCGCACCTTGTCGTAGACGGTGCGCTCCGAAACGCCAAGGTATTCAGCGACAGACGCGATGTCGAGTAGGTCTTCCATGGGAATATGGCAGCACTGATAGGAATCTAGGGGAAACTGCCGACGAGCCCGAGGCTCTCATCTGGCCCATAGTGGTATCCTTCGCACCGACCGTCTCGTCCTTGCGCGCAGGCCTGCACACGGCACGCCCTTCGCTCGTACCAAGACCTGACGACCGCTACCGACCACCCGGAGGCGAACAGATGCTCCTCGCGCTTTCCCCCGCCCTTTCTGCCCGGCCACGCGCGGTATCCGTCGCCGTCCTCGACGTGGCGCTGGCGCTTGTAACGGCGCTGGCGCTGCCCGTCGTGGCAGCCGCATCGCCACTTGGGGCGATCAACATGGTTCTGATGTACGAGTCACCTTACACGGACACTCCGCTCCTGGGAGTCACCGCGCGACTTGCCGACGACATCTCCTTACCTGCTGAAATCGTGTTGCCAGTCCCCGAAGGCGCGAATGTCATGTGGAGTGGCGAGTATTTCGTGGGCGCGACTGAGGGCAACATCCTTGTACAGGCCCGACAGGAGACGCGCGATGGAGTCCCGGTCATTGCATTCCCCCTGTCGCAGTCACGGTTCGGCCATGCAGAGGTCACGTATCCGAGTTCGCTTGGTTCAATAAACTCGTCCACCGGCGCTCGCGAGGTCGGGTTCGAACTCACACTGCCGGTGGACACGGGTCCCGTCTATGCCGCGATCGCGCTCCCGCCGAACGTCACTCCTGTCGAGGGATCCGATATCGTCCAGATGTCCCGCGAGCCTGACGGGTTCACCTACTACTCCATCGAACGGCCTTCGGCTGCGGCGGGCGACTCGATCTCACTCTCACTGGTCGTCATCCCAGCAGACCCCCCGGAGATGTACAACGAGACGGTACCGTGGATTCTCGCAGTGGTCGCAGCAGTTATCGTCGGCGCTGCACTTTGGCTTCTCGCTTCCCGCAAGCAACGCACCACCGAAGGCTCCACCTAGAGCCGCTCCGCCACCAGGTCGCCCATCGCGCTCGTCCCCACCGTCTTCTGCGGCAGTGTGGTCTCGTCGGCGATGTCGCGCGTGCGCCATCCCTCGTCGAGCACGACCTCGATCGCCCCGGCGAGCCGGTCGGCCGCCTCGTGCATCGCGAAGCTGTGCCGCAACATCAGCTCGACCGAGAGCAGCATCGCGAGAGGGTTGGCGATCCCCTGACCCGCGATGTCGGGCGCAGAGCCGTGGCTCGGCTCGTACAGTGCGGTGCCGTCGCCGAGCGAGGCACTCGCGAGCATGCCCAGCGAGCCGGTAAGCATCGAGGCCTCGTCTGAGAGGATGTCGCCGAACATGTTCTCGGTGACCACCACGTCGAACTGTGCGGGCCAACGGATGAGCTGCATGGCGGTGTTGTCGACGAGCTGGTCGACGAGCTCGACGTCAGCGTACTCGGCCTCGTGCAGCGTGTGTACGACCTCGCGCCACATGCGGCTCGACTCGAGCACGTTGGCCTTGTCGACCGAGTGCACTCTACCCCGCCGTGTGCGCGCGGCCTCCAACGCCACCCGCGCGATGCGCTCGACCTCGAACTCCCGGTACTCCATGGTGTCGTAGGCGCGCTGGCCGGCAGCGCCTCCGCGCCCGGCCCCGGGTACGTCGTACTCGCGCGCCCGCTCTCCGAAGTAGAGCCCACCCGTGAGTTCACGCACGATGAGCATGTCCACACCCTCGAGCGCCTCGGGCTTCAGCGTCGAGGCGCCAGCGAGCCCCGGCAACAGCTTTACCGGCCGCAGGTTCGCGTAGAGCCCGAGCGCCTTGCGGATGCCGAGTAAGCCCTGCTCGGGACGGGGTTTGGTCGGGTCGGTCGTGTCCCACTTCGGCCCGCCGATCGCGGCCAGCAGCGCTGCGTCGGCGGCGCGTGCGGCCTCGAGGGTCGCCTCTGGCAGCGCCGTGCCGGTCTCGTCGATAGCGATGCCGCCGAGCAGCGCCTCGGTGAACTCAAAGGCCACGCCCTCGCGCTCGCCGATGGCGCCGAGCACCTTGACGGCTTCGGCGGCGATCTCGGGACCGATGCCGTCTCCCGGCAGCAGGCAGATGCGGTAGGTGGTGGTCACGAACGGGCCTCCTCGGTGGGCTGATGGTGTGAGAGACAGTGTACTGCACTCGCCATATCTACATTTTCTTAGTATTATCGCCGAGGAGGTGTAGATGATGTCCTACGAACGCAAGCAGGTGCAGATCTCGGCGTTCATCGCCGAGGAGACCAAAGCGGCGCTCGACCGCTACGTGGAAGCGACCGGACTGAAGAAGAACCGCGTCATCGAAGAGGCCCTCCAGCGCCACCTGGCGGCGATCGACGAGATTCCGGCGCAGTACATCATCGAGACCGACGTCGTCGTCACCCCTGAGGGCTGGCAGACGATTTGGGAGATGATCGAGACCGAGCGGGAGCCGGAACCGAAGCTCGTTCAGGGCTGGAAGGACTACTACGAGTTCGTCAGGACCGACGGAAAGTCTCTCGAAGACAAGCTCGACCTCGACCTTCCGGCGGCCGAAGATGAGTGCGCTGATGGAGATTAGGGCACTCCGTCCCGAGGACCGGCGTGATGCGTTCCGTTCGGGTCAGCCCGATATCGACGAGTTCTTCTGGCGCTACGCAGGACAGAACCAGTTCCGCCATCACATCGGCGTGACCTATGTCGGGCTCGCCCAGGACACGCCGGTCGCCTACTTCACTGTCGCCGCAGCACAGGCGCGTCGCACCGCTCTTCCGCCCGAAACCGCTGATCGCTTGCCTGCATACCCTGTTCCGGTTCTTCGGCTCGCCCGCCTCGGCGTCGACGCGACGAGCCAGGGCACCGGCCTGGGTACCGTCATGCTGCACGCTCTCATGGCGATCGCCGTCGAGATGCGGGCACGGGTCGGTTGTGTCGGCATCCTCGTGGACTCCAAGCCCGAGACCGTCGCCTTCTACGAGGAGCGCGGGTTCCGCCGAACTCCGGTGACCTCGCGGATAGCAGGCGCAGGTGCACCGCCCGGCCGACTCTTCGCAGACCTGCGGCATCTTTGGAGCGCTGGCGACCCGGCGCGTGTCGATCAGGGTCCGGAGCTGGCGTTCGCTGCCGAGTTCCGCCGCAGGGCGCGGGAGCTCGGTCTCACACCCGAGCAGATGGCAGCGGCGGTCGACGCGCTTACGCGCTCCGCGCCTTGATTGCGCGCTCGATGACGTCCTGGCGCTGACGTGCCCGCGCGCGCCACGAATAACGCTCTTCGACCGCCCGCCTCCCCCGCGCACCCATCTCCGCAGCGGCAGCCGGGTCGCCTGCCAGCTGTGCCGCAGCCTGTGCCACCGCGAGCGGGTCTTCCGGCGGCACCACGATTCCCGCCTCCTCGGCCCGGACGTACTCGGCCTGGCCGGGCGTGTCCGAGCAGATCACCGGCACCCCGCACGACATCGACTCGTACAGTTTGAGCGGCGAGTAACCCGCTCGATCGGGCGCGTATGTGAGCACGGTGGCAGCCATGGCGTTCGCCACCAGTCCGGGGACCTCGGCATAGGGCAGAACATCGAGGTAGTGGATGTGCGGGTTGCGCGCGGCGGCATCCTCGACAACCGGCCTGAGCTGGCCGTCACCGGCGAGCAGGAGGTCGACTCCCTCCGGCCACTCGGGGAGCTCGGCGGCGGCGAGGAGCGTCTCGATGCGCTGCCACGGCGCGAACTGACCGAAGAACGCCACGTAGCGCTCGGGCAGACCAGGAAGGCGCGGCGCACCGGGACGGAAGAGTTCGTCGTTGGCGCCGTTGGGGCTCACGACGACGTCGTCGCGCCCGGTGACCTCCCGCAGCCACTCGGCCAGCGTCTCCGAGACTGAGATGATCGCCGCCGCGTGGCGGTACTGCGCGCGCTGCATCCAGATGATGAGACCGGCAATCCGGCGCATGCCGGGCCAGGCCATCAGCGCGTCCTCCCACGAGCCGTTCGACTCCTGGATGACGGGTACTCCCCGCTGGTTGGCGTAGGCGGCGACCGGCCACGCAAGCGGATGGACGCGCACATAGAGCGCATCGTAGGAGCGCACGACACGCGCGAGTCGCCACTGCGCGCCAGCGATACGTCGTAGGCGCTCGGCGATACCAGGCACAGCGTCGGGCTCGTACTTCGGGAAGAAAAGGTCGACGGTCCAGCCGCTGCGCTCGATTGGCGTCGTGATCTCTATCACGGCCGCCCAGCTGTCCTGGCCCTGGACGATCGCCTGCGCGCTGAAGTACGCCAGGTGCCTCGGCGTCTCAGACATGCTCCACTCAGTGCGGCCGTGCCCAGGGTCAGCAGAGTTCCGGACTGCGCCGGTTCCCAGACGTCGTGCCCGGGACACGCCGCGAATCAAACCCACCAAGCGGGCCGCGGCGAGTGACTTGAGCATCACCATCTGCTGCACTTTGGGGTCCGCACCATGTGCCACTCGGACATCGCGGTACTCACGCGCCGTCCGCTCGGCGTTACTTGATGAAACGCCGCCCAACCTGAACTCGGACAGCACCTGCGGTATTAGTACCTCGCGGGCACCCCGATCCAGA
>JACUUN010000117.1 GCA_014859265.1 Coriobacteriia bacterium | reverse complement strand
GATCGCAGAGAGCGCCTGCCGATGGCGCTTGCACTCGGTGCGGCGGCTCTGCTCGCGCTCGGTGCGCTGTTCGCACTGTCGTGGCGTGCCGGAGCGGCCGCGACTGCAGGAGTTATCGCGTACTACCTTGTCTACAACGGCCTCTACTTCGTCGTTCACGGGTACCGGTGGTCGCTATCGGCGTTCAACACCGAGGAGTTCGTCCAGCAGTTCTTCTACATCAGGATGGCCGAGGCGGCGCTCGCGGGTGTGATCGGTGTGGCGGTCGCCGCGTGGGTCTATCCGCTCCTGCGAGATGAGCCGAAAGGTCCGCGCGAGCGCGGATACCTGGGTGGGTGGCTTACTCTCGGCCCTGCGACCGTCCTCGCCATCATGGCTACGCTCGCGCTGCAGGTCGCATGGTTCCTCTGGGCCTGGGGCGCGGAAGTCGTCTGGCGACTGCCCGACCTCAAGTGGGGCTTCAAGTACGACCTCGACCTCACTCAGATGACCGCGCTCGGAGCCGCGGCGCTGCTCGCACCCGTGGTAACGTACCTGGCAGGACGGTATCATCCAAAGGTTCGCGTACAGAGTACTGTTCAGACTGCCGAGGAGTAGGCCACGATGGCGATCAAGGACCTGCGCGAGTTCGTCGCGCTGCTCGAGGAGAAGGGGCAGCTCGTCCGCATCACCGCCGAGGTCGACCCATTGCTCGAGATCGGCGAGATCGCCGACCGGGTGAGCAAGCAGGCCGGTCCGGGGTTGCTCTTCGAGAACCCGGTGAACCGCGACACCGGCGAGCGCTACGCGATTCCGGTCGCCATCAATCTCACGGGGAGCTACGACCGCATGGCGTGGGCGCTCGGCGCCGACGCGGAGACCGGGACGTGGCGCGACCTGGACGTGAAGGCGAAAGAGCTCATGGAGCTTCTGCCACTCGACGTGCCAGCGAGCATGAAGGGCAAGTTCGACGCGCTCATGGGTCTGAAGGACCTCGCCGCAGCGCGCGCCAAAGAGGTGAAGAAGGGGAAGGCGCCGGTCCAGGAGGTCGTCCTGCGGGGAGACGAGGTCGACCTCACGAAGCTGCCGGTGCTCACGACGTGGCCTGAGGACGGCGGCCCCTTCATCACGCTGCCGCTCGTCGTGACGAACAACCTCAAGGGCCGCCCGAACGTCGGGATGTACCGGCTGCAGGTCTTCGACCGCAACACGACTGGCCTGCACATCCACGAGCATCACGACGGCGCGAAGAACCTGCGCGCCTGGAAGGAAGCGGGCGCCTCGCGGGTGCCGGTGAGCGTGGCGCTTGGCGGCGATCCCGTGACGATCTTCTCGGCCACCGCGCCCGTGCCGCCGATGATCGACGAATACCTCTTCTCGGGCATCCTGCGCGGCGAGCCGGTCGAAGTCGTCACGTGCCTCACTAACGACCTGCTCGTGCCCGCGCACGCCGAGATCGTGCTCGAGGGCTGGTGCGACCTCGAGGAGATGCGGTGGGAGGGGCCGTTCGGCGATCACACGGGCTACTACTCGCTCGCCGACTACTTCCCGGTCTTCCACGTCGAGGCCATCACGATGCGGCGCGACGCGATCTATCCGGCCACAATCGTCGGGCGTCCGCCGATGGAGGACTGCTACATGGCCAAGGCGACCGAGCGGATCTTCCTGCCGGTCATCCGCGCCATGCTGCCCGAGGTGCTCGACTACGACCTGCCGCTCGAGGGCGTGTTCCACAACTGTGCGATCTTCCAGATCAAGAAGGAGTTTGCCGGGCAGGCGTTCCGCGTGATGAATTTCGCGTGGTCGATGGGCCAGATGATGTTCACCAAGTACGTCATCGTAGTCGACGAGGACGTTGATTGCCACGACTACTCGCAGGTCGCGTGGCGCTGCTTCAACAACGTCGACCCGAGCCGCGACATCCTCATCTCGAAAGGTCCGCTCGACCGCCTCGACCACACGAGCAACTACGAGAGCTTCGGCTTCAAGATGGGCATCGACGCGACGCGCCCGCTTCCCGGCGAAGGGCACGAGCGCGAGTGGCCCGAGGCGCTCGAGATGTCACCCGAGGTCAAGGCGCGCATCGATGCGATGTGGGGCGAGCTCGGGCTTGGCTAGCGGGGGAGGAGCCGGCAGTAAGGTCGGGATGCTGCTCGAGCTCGTGAAGTTCGAGCACTCGATCTTCGCGCTGCCCTATGCGTATGTCGGGGCGCTCTACGGCGCGGCCGTGATCGGACGGTGGCCGACCTGGGCCGAGCTCGTGTGGATCACCGTCGCCATGGTAGGTGCCCGCGCGTTCGCGTTCGTTCTCAACCGAGCGGCCGATAAGGAGATCGACGCGCGCAACCCGCGCACCGCCGGGCGCGCGGTACCCGCGGGGCTCATCAAGGCGGGAGAACTCTGGGCCTTCGCCGCTGTCATGCTGGCGGCGTTCCTCTTCGCCGTCTGGCAGCTCCATCCCATCACCCGCTGGCTCTGGCCGATCGTGCTCGCCGCGTTCATCATCTACCCGTACACGAAGCGCTTCACCTGGCTCTGCCACTACTGGCTCGGGTTCTGCCTCGGGCTAGCGCCCGTGGGGGCGTGGGTAGCTGTCGGTGCACCCCTGGGCGATCCTGCACCCTGGGTGTTCGGCGCGGCAGTCACGTTCTGGACCGCGGGCTTCGATATCATCTACGCGACCCAGGATGTCGAGTGCGACGTTCGCGACGGCGTGCACAGCGTCCCAGCGGACCTCGGTGTCGCCTGGGGACTACTGATGACGCGCGTGGTGCACGTGCTGACCGTGGTCCTCCTGCTCGCAGGCGGCGTGCTCGTGAGCGCGGGGTGGCCGTACTATGCGGCGCTTGCAGTCGCTGCGATACTGCTGGCATACGAGAACTCAATCATCTCGCCCGGTGATCTCAGCCGAGTGAACGCCGCATTCTTCACGCTGAACGGCGTGATCGCGATTACCCTATTCGCAGGCGTCCTCGCAGACCGCCTGCTGGCCTGAGCACGCCGAGGAGGAGACACGCATGGGTCGGTACACCGTCGCTATAACCGGCGCGTCGGGAAGCGCCTATGGGATGCGGCTCGTCGAGAGGCTGCTGGCCTCGGGACACGAGGTCGCGCTCATCATGACGCCCGCCGGGGGCGAGGTTGCAGCCTACGAACTCGAATTCGACCTCCCGACTGAGGACCCTGCTCGCGCGCTCCTGCGCTATCTGGAGCTGTCGGCGGACGCTCCGCTGCGGGTCGCGTGCTGCGGCGACCTGTTCGACCCGCTCGCGTCGGGTTCGCACCGCACCGACGGGATGATCGTCGCGCCCGCGTCGATGGGCTTCTGCGCGAGCGTGGCCAACGGGCTGGCCTCCAACCTCGCGGAGCGCGCCGCCGATGTCGCGCTCAAGGAGCGCTACCCGCTGGTGCTGGTTCCGCGCGAGACCCCGCTCTCTCTGGTACACCTGCGCAATCTGACGGCACTTGCCGAGGTAGGTGCGATCATCGCCCCTGCGATGCCCGCCTTCTATCACCATCCGGAGACCCTCGATGACCAGGTGAACTTCGTCGTCGGCAAGGTCCTGGACCTCCTCGGCATCGAGCACGGTCTCTTCCCGAGGTGGGGCGAGTAGGCGGCTTGCGAACACCGTCTGGTTGACGGACGGGACACCTCGGCGGAGAATACATGTTCGTAAGGGTCAGAAACACCGCACCAGCAGTAGCAGTAGTCGCAGTCACAGTCGCAGCACGGAGGTAACAGCCATGACCCTGGCACAGGCGCGCAAGCGCTTCCCGCTCGTACCCGCAGAGATTGTGAAGTGGGCCGTCGAGAACATCCCTGATCCGCGCGACGTCGAGCGCGGGCTCCTGCGGCTTGAGCGCTCACGCCGCATCGAACTCAAGTACTCGGCGTAACTGGAACACAAGAAGGGCCGCCCACCAGGACGGCCCTTCGTCGGTTCTGGAGGCGACGCCCGGATTCGAACCGGGGATAAGGGCTTTGCAGGCCCCTGCCTT
>JACUUN010000116.1 GCA_014859265.1 Coriobacteriia bacterium | reverse complement strand
ACCCTGAGATCGAGCGGACAACGCTTCGCGTTGCCGCTCATCTCAAGAGACGTTAGGCATAGCAAAACGGGGAGAGGGCAGTGGAGCCTGAAAAGGGCGATATCACGCCCCTCGACTCCATCGGAGTCGAGGGGCGTGAGGGCCTGATTCCCGTCCTACTGCATTCCCGCGAAGGCAATACGCTGTTCGTGCGGGAGCTCGACCCCGGGGAGACAGCAGTGCCAATCGAAGCCTCGCACGGAGTCGATCGGATCGTGCTGATGACATCCATTCACTCGACGGCGGTCTTTCAGTCGGCTGAGGTGGGCGCTGATGATTCACTCACAGGCTGGCTACGAGTTGTGTTCGATGGACAGGAGGGCGACACGGTCTATGCTCGCACGCTCAGGAGGGGCGAAGTCGATGATGGTAGCAGAGTGCATCTAAAGCCAGGCCAGCGACTAGGTTTTATGGCCGGCTCGTGTTCCATCGACCTAGAGGACCTTGACGAACGGTTTTCATCAGGGATTGAGGAGTATCCTCCGCTTGCCAACACGGTGTGGACTTGGCTTAGCATCGGCAACCCCGGCGAGCGTGACGAGGGCACGAGTCGCTATCTCATCGCAGCAGCACGCAGGCTTGATGCGGCTGCAGGTGCTTGGGAACGAGTGACAAGCGAGCTTCCATCTGTCGAGGAGCTAGCGGCTAGGTCATCGAATCCAACCACTCGCGCTCGAATATTCCGCTTGGTGGCGGATGTGGAGATCGCCGTCATCGCACTTCGTAGAGTCGTTGATATGGTTGAGCGAGCGCAAGACCAGATTGCCGCCGCTCAGCCAGTGCCCGATGTGGTTGCCAGGCACAGCGGAGACCTGAAGGAGATTCGCGACGCATTTGAGCATATTGACGAGCGGGCTCTCGGGCGCGTCAGAAAACGGCAGCACCCTTCTGCGACCAGCATCTTTGAGCAACATCGGCTCCTCGACGATCACGTGATTGCATACTCAGGTCATGAGGTGTCTTTCGAGGAGGTCTTCGAGATTCTGAAGGCGTGCAGGCGCTTCCTTCTCGACGTCGCGGCACGTTCGTAGGGGTCGCATGCCTAACCCGCGCATCCACCGCGACAAACCGCGGCAGGGAGCGGTAACCTGAACGGAAAGCGCGCGAGCCGCGGTTTGCGGGTGATGCGCAAGAACGTTAGTGATACACAAAGCTGGGGGCGCACCTCGTTCGATCAACAGCATCTGTTCTACATCCGGGTCCGTCGGGCCGATGTCGTTCGCAGGAGGTTCCTTTGATTATCCGCGTCTTGCACACTGCTGGTTGACCAGCTCATGAATCGGCGGTCGCCGAGACGGTCGCTGCCATGGGTCGCGCTGGCATCGGAGGCAATCCCGAGGTCATCGAAGTCGAGACGACGGAGCAGGCTGCGCTTGGATTCAGGGGCTCACCTTCCGTCGCCATCGACGGCGTCGATGTTGACGCGCGAATGGTTGGTGAACCCGGCCTCCACTGGGGTTGAAGGCAGTACCCGTCGCCAGGTGGCGGCACGCAGCCCTATCCGAGTGCAGCCCAGATTCTCGATGCACTGAAGCGGGCGGGTGCCAAGAGGGAGTGACGGCATCGCTGCAGATCCGATTGTCTCCTTGCTGCTTCTGGCATCGGTCTTCCGGGTAGAGTCCCAGTCAGTACGTCCGAATCGAGAGGAGACCGTGGTGAGCGACACATTGTTCGACGTAATCGTGCTCGGTTCGGGAGCAGCGGGGCAGACTATCGCTGCGAAGTGTGCGAAGTCGGGGTTGAGCGTGGCCGTCGTTGACGAGCTGCCGTTCGGGGGCACATGCGCGCTTCGGGGTTGAGACCCCAAGAAGGTGCTGCTGGCCGCCGCAGAAGCGGTGTCGCGTTCCGCAGCACTCACCGGTCGGGGACTGACCGGCGCCCCATCGATAGACTGGCCCGAGTTGATGCGGCACAAGAGGAGTTTTACCGACCCCGTGCCCACAGCCACGGAGTCTTGGATGCGCGCATCGGGTATCACCGTCATCAACGGTCGAGCGCGTCTGTCCTCGCGATCCTCAGTTCAGGTCTCGGGAGTCGAGTACCGGTTCGAGGACTTGGCTGTTGCCGCGGGGGCGACGCCGGTCGAACTCGGAATCCCCGGCAGCGACCGCATGACTACCAGCGAGCAGTTTCTCGACATCGATGAGCTGCCTGACAGTGTCATCTTCATCGGCGGCGGGTACGTCTCGTTCGAGCTTGCCTGGTTGGCTCGACGGGCCGGATCCGAGGTTACTATTGTGCACCGCTCGACTGACGTCCTGCGCGCCTTCGATCCAGACTTGACGTCAGCACTGCTCGCACACTACGAGAGCCAGGGCATCAGGATAGTGACGGACGCACCCGCGATCGAGATTCGGGAGAACCGTGACCTTTTGGAGGTCGTCACGCCGGGTGCAGTGTTCGAGGCAAAGATGGTCGTACATGGCGCGGGTCGCGCCGCGGCGGTTTCGAAGCTAGAGCTCGAACGTGCAGATGTTGCGTACGGACCTCAGGGCATCAAGGTGAGCCGTCAGCTGCGGAGCATCACCAACCCGAAGGTGTGGGCGGCAGGGGATGTCGCCGACCTGGGTGAACCACTGACTCCCGTGGCCTCGCATCAGGGCTCGATCGTCGCAGACAACATTCTCGGCGCAGACAGGGATTTCGATCCGCCGCCGGTGCCGACCGTGGTGTTCAGCGATCCCCCGCTCGCATCGGTCGGGGTCACAGTGCGAGAAGCTCGTTCGAACGCTTCGCACTCGGTCGTTGAGAGCGACATGGGTTCGTGGTTCACACAGGCACGAATCGGCAACAGTATCGCACTCGCCCGGGTCATCGAGGATCGCGAGTCCGGGGCCATCCTCGGCGCCCATCTTCTCGGCATCGGCGCAGATGAGTTCATCAACCTGTTTGCCCTCGCGATTGGCACGGGTGCGACCGTCCAACAGGTTGAGGCGATCTTGTGGGCATACCCAACGGTCGCGTCGGATATCAAGTACATAGTCTGAGCATCCGCCAAACACGTGCGGACACGTCGCGTGTGATCACTAACCCGGGCGTCAACCCGACAACGCCTCGTGGGGTAGCATCTCGGGCTGCAAGTGGGCGTAGGCGTTGCGGGTTACGCCCAAGAGCGTTAGGTGGGGCGCGCCGTTCGGGAGCGGGAGGGAACAATGGCTGACCTGGAGCCACTCATCGACTCCATCACATCGCTGGAGCACGCTGTTCGTGCGTTGGCAGTCTCGGCGGCTGAGCGCTGGGCATCCATCGGGATTAGCGCGCTCCTTGCAATGTTGACCTTCGGTGCCGTGGTGTTTGCAGCGCACACCGCCCGATCTGCCAACAAAAGTGCGATCGCAGCCCAGGAAGCTTCGGATTATGCCCGACTACGTGACCTGCAAGCGCACTTCGATGAGAGCGGCTATCTCATGCGGTTCTGGCGCCTTTTTGCCGACGTTGACGCCCATCAGAAGGAGCACGGCTTCTGGAGTCGTGACATCTCGGACCTTCTGAAGGGGAAGCATGAGGAGCTCTGGAGGGAGGCGCTCGGCGGTAATCCGGATAGCCTGAGATACGACATGCTCACCTTCTATGACTTCGCACTTCGGCTGAATGCCTGGCTAGCTCGTTCCCCAGGCAGAGCGCCGTCCTCCAAAGATGTGCAGTTAGCGAACGAGTTCTTCGGACCATGGCTTGTGGGCACAATGCTCAAGCATCGTATGGTTGCGTGCACGATCAGGAAGTCTGATCGACCCGAGGTCTATTACCCGGGGCACTACGGCCTGGGGGACGAGGCCTACACACAGGTCGTCCAGGTGCTGCTTGATGATCTGCTTGAACGGAATCGGCTCAACACAAACCTGAAGAGGGCTTTCGTGCAGTGGAACGATAAGGTGAGCGACCAGATCGAGCAACTCGGAGAATCCTTGACGCCCACCTAACCCCGGCGTCCAGCAGACTCGGCGCCCGCACGGTAGACTCGGGCAGGGAGCGTTCGCTG
>JACUUN010000115.1 GCA_014859265.1 Coriobacteriia bacterium | reverse complement strand
GTACGAGCGCGTCACACGCCTCCGTAGCTCAGGGGATAGAGCACAGGTTTCCTAAACCTGGTGTCGCAGGTTCGAATCCTGCCGGGGGCACCACTCGTTGCCTGCGGGCGGGTCCGCATCCGGGCTCGCCCGATTCGATCCCGTCGGCTCGACCCTCGGGTACCGTCGGCGCCCCTGGGACCTCTCAGGCCCTCGCCCGTATCCCGAGCGAGCGCGCGAGCGCTCGATCGACCCGTGTCAACAGCGCGTCGTCGAGCCGCGCCACCGGCCGAGCGGAGAGCCGGTCCTGTGCGACGGTCAGCAACTGTCCGCAGAGCACTACACTCGGCCTGCCGAAGAGCTCGTCGGGCAGGCGCACCTCGGTAGGATACTCCTTGTCGGCGACACGCGTGGTCATGGCGGCGACGATCGACGTCGGCGAGAAACGGTTGCCGACGTCGTTCTGCACGACGAGCACCGGGCGACGACCTGCCTGCTCCGAGCCCCGCGACAGCGAGAAGTCGACCCAGTAGACCTCACCACGTCTCACCATTCGGGCCACGTCTCCTTGGCGGCAAGCAGGCCTTCCTCGGCGAGCGAACGGTCCTCCTGCGCACGGAAGCGGTAGCCCTCGGCCATGCGCTCCTCGATCTCGCGCTCGCGCAGGCACGCAAGCGCCTCGAGAACCACCTCGGTCTTGGTGACACCCCGCTCAGCCGCGCGCCGCTCGATGAACTCACGCGCGGGTGCGGGAAGGCGGAACTGGGACGGCGTGGTACCGGTCGATCGCCCACTCATGAGAGCTCCTCAGACCGAGCTGCATGCACATATGCAATACTAGTGTAATGCCTACTGTAGTGCAACTGGCATCTACGAGTGCGGGGTGCTCACTCCCCGTACCCGAACTCGCTGAGGACTTCGAGCACCTCATCGTCGCTCACCTGGGCGAAGTGACGGTAGAACTGCCCGACGGCCATGAAGTACGGCGGGCGCTCCAGCGCCACCAGCTCGTCGATATGGGACTCGAGCACGGGCACGGTGCTCGCCGCTATCACCGGCACTGCGAGCACGATGCGCTCGACACCCTGTGCTCGCACGTAGCGGACCGCCGCCAGCGCCGTAAGCCCGGTGGCGATGCCGTCGTCGACGACGATAGCGGTCGCCCCTTCCAGGTCGAGCGGCTCTTCTCCCCCACGATAGAGCTCGATGCGGCGGCGGACCCTGTCGCGCACAGGACGCGCGAGATGCTCGAGCTCGGCGGAATCGTATCCTGCATCGGGGTTGGGTGTCACCCGCCCGTCGGCGTCAACCGCACCGACCGCGTACTCGGGGTTGTGGGGAGCACCTATCTTGCTCGCAATCACGACGTCGAGCGCCAGGTCGAGCCGACGCGCGATCTCGCCGCCCACGATCACCCCGCCTCGCGGGATGCCGAGCACCACCGCATCTTCATTGCCGGTGAAGCGGACGAGTTCCTCGGCCAGCTGTCTGCCTGCGTCGTGCCTGTCGCGGTACATAGGTCAGCCTCCCGCGGTAATGCGGCCACATAGGGGTGCATTCCCCGGAGTGCGGCCGACGACACGCACAGCGGACCCCGCGACGTGCCCGAGGGCTCAGCGCTCCACGCGGGTCCAGCGGCACAGGCGGGACTCGGCCACCTCGAGGAGCTCGTAGATGGCCACGCCGAGCAGGGCCATGCCGAGAATCCCCGCGAACATCGCGTCGTAGGCCAGACGGCCCCAGGCATCCACGATGTAGTAACCGAGCCCGGTCGTTCCGCCTATCGACTCGGCCAAGAAGAGCACCGCAACGGCGGTGCCGGTGCCGATGCGTAGCGCGGTGAAGATGTCGGGCAACGCGGCAGGCACGACGACGTGGTGAAAGACGTCGAACCTTCCGGCACCGAGCGAGCGCACCGAGAGCACCGAGCCCGCGGGGATGGCGCGCGCGGCGTCACGAGCGGTGACGAGCAGCTGGAAGAAGACGATCAGCGTGATGAGCACGATCTTGCTCGCATCGCCGAGGCCGAGGAGTACGAGCAGGACCGGCAGGAACACCACCTTCGGGATGGGATAGGTCAGGAAGATCAAGGGTGCTGCCACCGCATCGGCACGTGGCGACCGGCCGAGCACGAGGCCGAGTGGCACTGCCAGCACCGCACCAAGCGCCGTTGCCGCAACGACGCGCCAGGTGCTCACCGCGAGGTGCGGCGCGAGGTCGCTCCAGAACGCCGTCGCGAACGCTGTCAGCGCGGGCACCGGACCCGGGAGCGCGCGCGAGCCGATCGCGAGCGCTCCGAGCTGCCACAGCACGAGGATTGCCGCGGTGGCTCCCGCGTAGCCGGCCGCCTTGCGCCGCCAGCCGCTCATGCGCTCTCACCCGCGTCGACGCGGCCCGTCTCGTGGCCGACGAGCGCACCGAGTGCACCCTCCTCGGCCAGCAGACGCCGCAGCTCCACGCAGCGCTCGTAGAACTCCTGGGTGGCACGATAACCCGGCTCGCCCATCCGCGGATTGTCGACGACAGCCGCGACCCGTCCGGGCCGCGGCGAGAGCACGAGAACGCGCCTGCCGAGGAACACCGCCTCCTCGATCGAGTGAGTCACCAGCACGCACGTGTGGCGCCGCTGACGCCACAGCTCGAGCAGCAGGTCCTGCAGATCCTCGCGGGTGAGTGCGTCAAGTGCCGAGAGCGGCTCGTCCATGAGCAGTAGGTCGGCGTTGAGCGCGAGCGCGCGGGCGACCGCAAGCCGCTGTCGCATGCCTCCGGAGAGCTCTCCCGGGTATGCGTCGACGAACTCGGCGAGGCCGACCCGCGTGAGAGAGGTCATGACGCGCTCGAGGCGCTCCGCGCGCGGCACGTGCCGCACCTCAAGCCCGAGAGCTGCGTTGTGGAAGACGGTCTTCCAGGGCAGCAACCCGAAGTCCTGCAGGATGAGCGCGGTCGCGAGCCGCGGCCCGGTCACCGGCTCGCCACCCACGCGCAGGCTGCCCGCATCCGGGTGGAGCATGCCGGAGGCGAGCAGCAGCAGAGTCGACTTGCCGCACCCGGACGGCCCGATGACGGCCACGGGCTCGCCTTCGGCGACACTCAAATCGAGCCTGTCGAGCGCGACGGTGTCGCGCCCCACCCCCGCATACGTGAGCGAGACCCCCTCGGCGACGAGCCCGGCCACACGCGCCTCCCTACGGCGTCACGAGCACGAGGTCTTCGTAGGTGAGCGCGCGTTCGAGCGTGCCCTTGTCGCGCATCCACGCCAGAACCGCCTCGACTTGCTCGGCGGTGGGGATCTGCGCGGCCGGATAGGCGTTGATGCGGTACGAGTCCTTGATGGGCTCGGGGAGCCGGGCCTGCTCGACGAGCAGGTCGCGCCAGGCATCCGGGTCCTCGTTGACGATCTCGACCCCGGCGTCCCAGGCCTTCAGGAGCGCCGCCATCGTGTCCACACCGCCGATCTCGGAGAGATACTCGTCGGAAAAGGCGAGGACGGTCTGCGAGAGGTTCTCCCCGGTCGTGTCGTCGGCGAGCAGCGTGGCGCCCTCGAACTCGGCGAGGCTCAGCAGCGGTTCGGGCAGCGCGGCGGCCTTGAGCTGGCCCTGCATGAGCAGGTCGTAGCGCACCGGCACCTTGGGTACCGCCTCGATAACGACGTCGGCGGCGGGTACCCCGGCCTGACGCATCAGGCCGTCCAGGACGTACTCCTGGATGGTGTTCGACGAGGTGCCGACTGGCACGCCGGCGAGCGCGATGATGTCGGTGTAGCCTGCGTCCGGCGCGGCGACGATGCCGAAACGTCCCTCCTCCGGTGTGGCACCGAGCATGACCGTGGCGATTGTGACCGGGGTGCCCGCGGCCTCGAGCTGCGCGGCGGCGATGATGTCGCCCATGAACGCGTCGATCTCGCCAGCCACGAACGCTGCGTCGCGTTCCTGTGCGGCCTGGAAGGTGACGATCTCGACCGAGTCGAGCCCGTACTCGGCGAACAGGCCCCGCTCCTCGGCGACCCACAGCGGCAGCATGTCCTCGGTCGGCAGCGTGCCGATGACGACCGGCACTGGCTCCGGGGTTCGCGGCGCGGT
>JACUUN010000026.1 GCA_014859265.1 Coriobacteriia bacterium | reverse complement strand
GGTCACCGAGTGCGCCGGCTACGACACCGGCAACGTGCTGTCGTGGCTGGAGGCCAACATCGAGCTCGCGCTGGCGACCGAGGAGTTCGGCCCGGCGCTGCGCGACAGCCTGGAGCGGCTCCTGAAGGCGGAGGGGTAGGGGAGGCGCGCGCGCCGTCGTCGGCTTCGCCGCCATGGCGGTCTCGAGGGAGCGGCAGGGCGCCTACGCGCGTCCGCTGCGCCTCGCGCGCAGCAGCGCGATCGTCCAGGGCGTGGGCGCGAAGACCGCCTCCACCTCTCCGAACGACGAGACGAGCCGCAGGAAGCCGCGCCGCGACCAGTGGTTGACGTGGCCCGGCGTGTTGCCCGCTTCGCCGACGTACGCTCCTCGGGCGAGGTTCATCGCGCGCCAGAGAGGCTCGCGGGGCACCGAGACGAGGACGTTGCGACCGGCGACCCGGAACATCTCGGCGAGCGCGGCGTCCGGCTCCGGGACGTGCTCGAGCACCTCGATTCCGCTCACCAGGTCGAACTCCCCGTCGTCGAACGGCAGCGCGGTGACGCTCGCGCAGCCGAACCGCAGGTTCGGAGCGGTGCGCTGCGCCCACGTGGCCTGCAGCGCGTCGTCCTCGAGGTCCACCGCCACGATGCGGCGCTCCGGCGCGCACAGCGCCCAATGGTGCGCGAGCACGCCCTCTCCGCACCCGACGTCGAGCTGTGACTCGGGGCCGGCGGCCTCGCAGGCGGCGTCGAGGCTGCGGCGGAAGCCGGACATGAGGAGCCGGGAGACCGGGTTGCGGGTCCCGTACTTGTCGTAGACGTTGCCGGTGGGCACGGAGGCGCCGTTCGCGGCGGCAGGCGCCGTCGCCTCGGCGTTGGTGCCGCGGGTCGGGTCGGACAAGCGGGTCCTCGTTCGTCTCGCGGGAGCGGCGCAACGCCTTACTATACTACCCTCGAGGACGCCGTTCCAGTCGGGCACCGGCGGGACTGTCGCGGGTATGCGACCGGCAGATACCAGCAGCAGGGAGGAGCGGGACGCTACCGCGCCTGCGGCTGGTATCCTTGTCCGCGTGGACCCCCCGCGCGGCTTCCGGCCCTTCCTCATCGCGCTCGGCCTGCTGGTCGTGCTCGACCTGCTGCTGCGCACGCCGCTGTACCCCTCGGGTTTCCCCGAGGACTTCCGCGTCCCCAAGGACACGCTGATGGCTTACGAGGCCTTCACCTCCTGGGCCGGCGGGCGTGGCGGACTGCAGGTCGCGGTGGTCGGGGACTCGGTGATCGAGGGCCACCTCGTGCCGGCGGCCGAGACGCTCTCGGCGAGACTCGACCAGCGCTACGAGGACGCGGGGCGGGACGTCCACGTCCACAACCTCGGCCTGCGCGGGGCCCACGCCGTCGACCTGCTCGGGCAGGTAGCGTACCTCGCGGAGCGGGGACGCGCCGACCTGCTCCTCGTGCAGTTCGACTACATCTACTACGGAGACGACGAACCGGTCGGGGTGCACTATCCGGAGTTGTTCGCCCTGGCGCGCGACATCGCGCCGATCGACCCCGCGGCGCTCCCGGACGCGGTGCGCGCGGAGCTGCGTGAGAAGGCAGCCGGGGCGAGCCCGGCGGAGCGCGCCGACGACGCGCTGGGGCGCGTGTGGCGGCTGTGGCGCGAACGCGAGCGGATCGACGCCGTGCTCTTCGGGGGACGCCCGTCGGTGGCGATGGAGACGGCGCTGCGTGACAGGGCGCGCGCGGCGCTCGACGAGCCCGGGGCGCGGCAGCTGCGTCCCGACGAGCTCGACCCGGACAATCTGGAGCGCTTCTTCGGCGGCGGACGCTTCGGCGAGGAGAACCCGCACCTGCGATACCTGGAGCTGGCGCTCGCCAAGGCCGGGCACGAGGGCGTGCCGGTGGTCGTCTTCAACAACCCGCTGTACTTCGAGGGCCTCGCGTACCACGGCGCGCTCGACATGGAGGTCTACCGCGCGAACGTCACGGTCGTGCGGGAGCTGGTCGAGTCGCACGGCGGCACGTTCGTGGACCTCGCCGAGGGATTCCCGCAGGAGATGATGCTGGACACGGCGCATCTGCTTCCCGAGGGGCACGCCGAGGCCGCGCGGCGGCTGGAGGCCGCGATCGAACCGCTGGTCACCGAGCTCGATCGCGAGCGCGCGGGCAGGCGGCCAGCCATGCCCGAGGGCGGCGAACGCCGGTGACGCCGCTGGGCTTCGCCACACCCGCCTTCGGCGCGTTCGTCCTGGTGACCATCGCGGCCTACCGCCTCGCGCCCCCTGCGCGCCGTCCGCTGGTCCTGCTGGCGGCGAGCTACCTCTTCTACGCCTCCTACCTGCCGGTGCACGCGCTGCTGCTGGCCCTGTGGACGGTGCTCGTCTACGGGATCGGCGCGCGCCTCATGCAGGCGCGCGAAAGCGGCGACGAGCGGGGGCGCAAGCTGGCGTTCGGCGCGGGCCTAGCGGCGGTCCTCGGCCTGCTCGGGGCGTTCAAGTACGCCGAGATGGCGGCGGGCACGCTGAACCTCGGCCTCGGGCTGCTGGGGTCGCCGGCGCGGCTGCCGATCCCGCAGATCCTCGCCCCGCTCGGGTTGTCCTACGTCGCGTTCAGCATGGTGCACTTCCTGGTGGTGACCCTGCGCGGCGAGGCGCCGTTCCCGCGGCCGGCCGGGTTCGCCCTCTACATCGCGTTCTTCCCGACGATACTGGCCGGCCCGATCAAGCGCTTCCCTGCCTTCGCCCAGGACCTCCGCGAAGGCGCGGGCGGACCCGGGGGCCGCGCGGTGCCCTACGCGCTCTCGCGGATCCTCATCGGGCTGGGCAAGAAGCTCGTGGTCGCCGAGGCGGCCGGCGCGTTCGCGGGGCCCCTGCTGGGAGTGGGGAGCGCGGGCGGCGAGCACCCCTTGCGGCTGATGACGGCGGTCTACGCCTACGCGTTCTTCATCTACTTCGACTTCGCCGGTTACACCGACATCGCGATCGGCGTCTCGCGGCTGTTCGGGTTCCGCATCATCGAGAACTTCGACCGGCCGTACCTGAAGCCGAACCTCCAGCAGTTCTGGCGCTCCTGGCACATCTCGCTGACGCGTCTGGTGAGCGAGTACGTCTACATCCCGCTCGGCGGGAGCCGCCGCGGCGGGCTGCGGACGGCGCTGAACGGCGTCGTGGCTATGCTCGTGGTCGGGATCTGGCACGGGGCGGCGTGGCACTTCGTCGCGTGGGGGCTCTACCACGGCGTCGGGCTCGTGCTGCTGCGCTGGTGGAAGCTGGCGGACGCGCGGCTGCGGAGGCGCTGGCCGCTGGTGAACAGGGTCGAGGAGTCGCGCGCCGGCAGCGCGCTGGGCTACGCGGGCGGCGTGGCGCTCACGTTCAACTTCGTGGCGCTCGGCTGGGTGCTCTTCGCGCTGCCGCTCGGCCAGGCGCTAGACGTCTACGCGCGGCTGGGCGTGTACGCCGCGTCCGTGCTCGGGCTGGCGTAGGATGCTACCGAGGAGGCAGCGGTGAGAGAGCTGGCACGCGACACAGCGCTCGGGGTTCTGTACTTCGCGATCGTGGTGGCGATCGTGCTGTTCGCGTCGGGCGAGGCGCCGCGATTCGTCTACGAGGTCTTCTGACGCGCGACGCGCGCCTGACGCGGCGCCCTCTCCTCGGCTACCATGGGTCGGTGACCCGCTGAGGGAAGGACCCCCGTGCTCAACGACCGCTCCATCCTCGTGACAGGCGGGACCGGCTCGTTCGGCAAGAAGTTCGTCGAGACGGTGCTGACGCGCTACCCCGACATCACGCGTCTGGTCGTGTTCTCGCGCGACGAGCTCAAGCAGTACGAGATGGCGCAGGTCTGGCGCCCCGCCGACCACCCGCAGTTGCGGTACTTCCTGGGCGACGTGCGGGACAAGGAGCGGCTGTGGCGCGCGCTCGAGGGCATCGACACGGTCGTGCACGCCGCGGCGCTGAAGCACGTCCCGGCTGCCGAGTACAACCCGTTCGAGGCGGTCAAGACGAACGTGCTGGGCGCGCAGAACGTCATCGAGGCCTGCCTCGACAGGGGCGTGAGCCGCGTGGTCGCGCTGTCCACCGACAAGGCCGCGGCTCCCATCAACCTCTACGGCGCCACCAAGCTGTGCTCCGACAAGCTGTTCGTGGCGGCGAACCACTTCAAGGGGCATCACGACATCCGCTTCGGAGTGGTGCGCTACGGCAACGTCATGGGGAGCCGCGGTAGCGTCGTCCCGTTCTTCCTGCAGGAGCGCCGGAAGGGCCTTCTGCCGGTCACCGACGAGAGAATGACGCGCTTCAACATCACCCTGGAAGAGGGCGTCGGCCTCGTCCTGCACGCTCTGGAGCACATGTGGGGCGGCGAGATCTTCGTCCCGAGGATCCCCAGCTACCGCATCATCGACGTCGCCGAGGCCGTCTGCCCGAGCTGCGAGATCCAAGCGGTCGGCATCCGGCCGGGCGAGAAGCTGCACGAGGAGATGATCACCGAGACCGACGCGCTCTCGACCATGGAGTTCGAGGACAAGTTCGTGATATGCCCCGCCATCCCGCTGTGGGACTCCGGCGAGTATGCCGAGCGCTTCGGCGGAAAGGGGTGCGAGCCCGGCTTCCGCTACAGCAGCGGCATCAACGAGGAGTGGCTGAACGTCGAGCAGCTCCGCGCGCTCATCAAGGAGCACGTGGACCCGGACTTCGAGGTGTAGCGCCGCGTGATCCCCTATGGCAGACAGACGATCTCCGAGGACGACGTCGCGGCCGTGGTCGAAGTGCTGAGAGGGGACTGGCTGACCCAGGGGCCGGCGGTCGAGCGGTTCGAGCGCGCGGTCGCCGAGCACTGCGGGGTGGAACACGCGATCGCCTGCGCGAACGGGACCGCGGCGCTGCATCTCGCGTACCTGGGGCTCGGCCTGGCGCCCGGCGACCTGCTGTGGACCTCGCCCAACACGTTCGTCGCCACGGCGAACGCGGCCAGGTTCTGCGGCGCCGACATGGGCTTCGTCGACATCGAGCGGGACACGCTGAACATGAGCGTCGACGCGCTGGAGGCGCGGCTCGCCGACGCGGAGCGTTCCGGCCGGCTGCCGGACGTGGTCGTGCCCGTGCACTTCGGGGGCGCGGCCTGCGACATGATGCGTATCTCGGAGCTCTCGCGGCGGTACGGCTTCACGGTAGTGGAAGACGCCTCGCACGCCATCGGCGGGGCCTACCGGGGCACGCCGGTCGGCGCATGCGAGCGCTCCTCGGCGGCGGTGTTCAGCTTCCATCCGGTCAAGATCGTCACGACCGGCGAGGGCGGGATGGTCGTCACCAACGACGACGCGATCGCCGAGCGCGCCCGCCTGCTGCGCACGCACGGGATCACGCGCGACCCGATGGAGATGGAGCACTGCGCCGAGGGGCCGTGGTACTACGAGCAGCTCGAGCTCGGCTTCAACTACCGCATCACCGACATCCAGTGCGCGCTGGGGGCGAGCCAGATGCGGCGCCTCGACGAGTTCGTGGCGCGCCGCAACGAGCTCGCACGCCGCTACGACGAGCTTCTCGCAGGCCTGCCGGTCGCGCCACAGCGCGTGCCCGACGACGTGCTCTCGGCGTACCACCTCTACGTCGTCCGCCTCGACCTGGGGGCGATCGGGCCGCGCACGCGCACCGAGGTGTTCGCGTGGATGCGGGCGTCGGAGGTCGGCGTCAACGTGCACTACATCCCGGTCCACCTTCAGCCGTACTACGAGAGGCTCGGATTCGGGCGCGGCGACCTCCCGGAGGCGGAACGCTACTACGCCGGGGCCCTCACCCTGCCGCTCTACCCCGCCATGTCCGAGGACGACCAGGATGCGGTGGTGGCGGCGCTTCGGGAGGCGGTCGGAGCGTGAGCAGCGCAGCGACGCGGGTCGCGTTCCGTGTCGACTCGTCGCTCGCCATCGGAACCGGCCACCTCGTACGCTGCCTGACCCTCGCCGAGGAGCTGAGGCGGCAGGGCTGCGAGTGCGTCTTCGTGTGCCGGGACCTGACGGGTGCTCGCCTCGACGCCGTCCGCGAGCGAGGCTTCGCCCTCGTGGAGCTCCCCGCGCCCGAGGCGCCTGCCTCGGCGCAGTCGTCGCTGCCTGAAGGAGTGGCGCACGCCGGATGGCTGGGTGTCGACCCGGAGACCGACGCGGAGCAGTCCGCGGAGGCGCTGCGGCGGCGGGGGGGCGTCGACCGCCTCGTGGTCGACCACTACGCGCTCGACGCTTCCTGGGAGTCCCCGATGCGTGCACTCGCGCTGCGCATCCTCGCGATCGACGACCTCGCCGACCGGCCGCACGACTGCGACTGGCTCCTCGACCAGAACCTCGGTGCCTCCCCCGACGACTACGCCCGACTGACGCCGGGTCGGTGCAAGCTGCTTCTCGGGCCCGAGTACCTGTTGCTCCGCGAGGGGTTCGCCACGCGTAGGCCGGCGGCACCCCGGCCTGCGGAGCCGCCGCGCTGGCTGCTCGTGTACTTCGGCGGCTCCGATCTCACGGGCGAGACGCCCAAGGCGCTCGAGGCTCTCGCCGGCCTCGCCGCGTCCGCCGTCTACCCCGAGCGCATAGACGTAATCCTGCCCGCGGAGGGTCCCTTGCGCGATCGAGCGCTCTCGATCGCGCCGTCGCTTCCCGGGCTCGTCCTGCACGACCACGTGGAGGACATGCCTTCGCTCATGGCGTCCGCGGACCTGGCGCTCGGTGCGGGCGGCACGAGCGCCTGGGAGCGCGCCTACCTCGGCTTGCCGTCGCTCACGGTGATCGTCGCGGAGAACCAGCACGTGCCGGCGTCCGCGCTCGCGGAGGCAGGCGGGTCCCGCCTTCTCGGATCGTCGGAGGCCGTCACCGCCGAGGACGTCGAGCGCGCGCTTGAGGAGGCGTTCGCGGAGCCCGAGGGTCTCGCGAGGATGTCGGCCGCGGCGCTACGCGTGACGTGCGGCGCCGAGGACGGGGCCGCCCGAGTCGGGGGATACCTGCTGATGCGCGACGAACCGCTGCGCGCCGGCGACTGCGAGCTTCGGCCCATGGATGAGCGCGACCTGGACACGGTGCTGCTGTGGCGCAACTCGGAGCGCGTGCGCTCGCGCATGTACGAGGACGCGCCGATCGCTCCCGAGGAGCACGAGCGCTGGTTCGCCCAGGCGAGCCGTGATCCGTGTCAGCGGCAGTACGTCTTCGAGGTGCGAGGCAGGCCGTTGGGCGTGGTCAGCTTCAAGGGCGTCGACCCGACAGCTGGCGCGTGCGAGTGGGGCTTCTACATGGGTGAGGAGCACCGCCCGCACGGCGCGGGTCAGGCGATGGGACGGCTCGCGCTCCGCCAGGCGTTCGAGGGACTCGGGGTGCGAGCCGTCCTCGGCGAGGTGCTGGCTTCGAATGAGGACAGCCTGCTCTATCATGAGAGCCTGGGATTCGAGAGGATCGACCCGGCGCCCGCCACGGTCGAGCGCGGAGGGCGTCCGCGAGAGGTCGTGCGATTCCGGCTCGAGGCCGCGAGATGGGACGACGCGGAACCGGCCGATCCATGTCTGGAGGACTGATGCAGGCGATCATGCTCGGCGACAGGCGAGTCGGCCCGGACTCGCCTCCGCTCGTGGTCGCCGAGATGTCGGGCAACCACAACCGCTCGCTCGACGTCGCGCTGGCTATGGTGGACGCCGCGGCGGACGCGGGAGCGCACGCGATGAAGCTGCAGACGTACACTGCCGACACGCTCACGCTCGACGTGGCTCGCGAAGGGTTCGTGATCGAAGATCCCGAGAGCTTGTGGGCGGGGCGTTCTCTGTACGAGCTCTACGAGGAGGCACACACGCCCTGGGAGTGGCACGAGGCGATCTTCGCGCACTGCCGCGAGCGCGGGTTGATGTGCTTCTCGACGCCGTTCGACGAGACCGCGGTCGACTTCCTCGAGCGGTTCGACCCGCCGTGCCACAAGATCGCGTCGTTCGAGAACGGGCACCTTCCACTCATTCGCAAGGTGGCTGCGACGGGGCGTCCGATGCTCATGTCGACCGGCATGGCGACGGCCGCGGAGCTCGACGAGGCCGTGCGAGCGGCGCGCGAGGCCGGCTGCCGCGAGCTGGTGCTGCTGAAATGCACGAGCACCTATCCTGCGACCCCCGAGGACAGCGACCTGCGCACGACCCCGCACATGCGCGAGCTGTTCGGCTGCCAGGTCGGGCTGTCCGACCACACGCTCGGGTCGGGTGTGGCGGTGGCCGCGGTGGCGCTGGGCGCGACGGTGATCGAGAAGCACTTCACGCTGGACCGCTCCGCAGGCGGCGTCGACGCGGCGTTCTCGATGGAGCCCGACGAGATGCGCCGGCTGGTCGAGGAGACCGAGCGCGCGTGGCAAGCCCTCGGCTCCGTGCGCTACGGGCCGACGGAGCGGGAGAAGGGCTCGCTGACGTTCCGCCGCTCGCTCTACGTCGCGGAGGACATGCGCTCCGGAGAGGCGTTCACGACGGAGAACCTGCGCGTGGTGCGTCCGGGCTTCGGGCTGCACCCGCGCCACTACGAGACGCTGCTCGGCAAGCGCGTGCACCGCGACGTCGAGAAGGGCACGCCCGTGAGCTGGGAGCTGATCGGGTGAGCGACGGGCCATCTCCCACAACCGGCCGGCCGCGAACAACGGTGCTCATCGCGCAGGGACGCATGGGGTCTACGCGGCTGCCGGGCAAGACGATGATGGACCTGGGAGGTGGGCCGGTCGTCGACCGCGTGCTGGAGCGCGCGTCCCGCGCGGCGGTCGACGAGGTCGTGCTCGCGTGCCCCGAACTCGCCGAGGACGACCTGCTGGCCGAGCGCGTCTCGGGTCTCGGCTACCGTGTGGTACGCGGCAGCGCCCAGGATGTGCTGTCGCGCTATGCGAAAGCGGCGGAGGAGTCCTCGGCGGAGGTCGTGGTGCGCGTGACGTGCGACTGCCCGCTGATCGATCCGGAGGTGATCGACCGGGTCGTGGACGCGTTCTTCGAGGAGCCCCTCGTGGACTATTGCTCGAACACGCTCGAGCGGTCGTACCCGATCGGGATGGATTGCGAGGTCGTCTCGCGAGAGGCGTTGGAGACAGCGAACGCCGAGGCGAGCCACCCCGAGGAGCGCGAGCACGTGACGCCGTTCCTGTACCGTCGGCCGGAGCGGTTCTTGCTGCGCAACGTGAAGGCGCCGGAGTGGGCGAGGCGGCCGGGATACCGGCTCACGGTGGACGAGGCGGCCGACCTGGAGCTCGCGCGCGAGGTCGTGCGGCGGCTGGGTGCGGATGCGAGATTGCGGGACGTCGTGGGGCTGCTGGACGCGGATGCGGGCTTGCGGGAGCTGAACGCGGCGGTGGGGCACCGCAACGTCGAGAAGCACCTCGAGTGGTAGCCTTCACGGTAACGCCAGTCGAGCCTGCGTCGCTTCGCACAAGGCGCATGGGCGCCACCCTTCGCTGTCCTGATGAGGATGGATTGCCGAAGTGAAGTACGTCCGCATCACACGCCGCATCTTCGGGATGCTCTCCGTGCGCCTTCGCGAAGGCGCGGTGATGGTGGCCCTGCTGGGGCTGTACGCGTCCCTGGAGGGTTTCGGTATCGGGCTGCTCCTGCCGGTGCTGCAGTTCCTCGAATCCGGCGGTGAGGCCCTTCCGGCCGGAGGTGTCTGGCCCTACCTGCGCGGCGCCAGCGAAGCCGTTGGCGTCCCGATCAACCTGGCGACTCTGTTGGCGCTGGCGTTCGTGCCGATCCTCGCCCGTCAGATCGTCTACTACCTCAACACGTGGTACAACGCGATCCTCCAGAACCGCGCGGTGGAACGTCTCACCACTCGTGCGTTCGGTGCCGTGGCCCACGCCGAACTCGCCTTCATCGAGGCGCAGGACCAGGGAAGGCTCATCGGCTTCATGACCGGGCAGATCGGTCGATGCAGCCAGGCTCTGATCCAGTACATCAAGCTGCTCGGCGCCGTCGCCATCATCGCCGTCTACGTGCTCATCCTGGCCGTGATCTCGTGGCCGTTGACGGTCATCGCGATCTTCTCGATGGTGGCAGTCTCGATGGCGATGAGGAGGATCCTCACGCTGTCCCGCGGGTACGGGACCGAGGTCTCGAAGGCGACGAACGCTGCCTACTCCGCCATCCGCGAACGTCTCGCCGCTCTGCGGCTCGTGAAGATGCGCGGCCGCGAGGACGCCGAGACCGAGCACGTCCGTCGGCTGGCGGCCATCCTTCGCAAGGCGGGCACGAGGATCGCCATGGCCGGAGCGGCCGTCGAGGTCATCGTGGACCCCGTGCTGATGCTCGCGGTGTTCGTGATCATCTACCTCGGGGTCACGGGCTTCGGCATGACACTCGCCGGCCTCGGCCTGTTCATGTTCATCCTCCTCAGGCTGAACACGAAGGCCAAGGAGGTGAATGTCGGGCGACAGGCGCTCGCCAGCCTCATGCCCAGCTTCGACTACGTGGAGGGGATGCTGAGCGAGGCCGAGTCCGCGCGGACCGTCGCCGGCGGGACCCGCGAGTTCACCGGGCTGCGGGAAGGTATCGAGTTCGAGAACGTCTGGTTCACGTATCGGCTGGGCGGCACAGAGGTGCTGCGCGGGCTCTCCCTCTACATCCCGAAAGGCAGTCTCACGGCGATCGTGGGACGCTCCGGCGCCGGTAAGTCGACTCTCGTGGACATGATCCCTCTGCTCCGCCGTCCGATCTCTGGCGTCATCCGGTTCGACGGCGTCCCCGCCGAGGAGTTCGAGTTGCCCTCCCTTCGCAGGAAGATCGGCTTCCTGACACAAGAAGCGATCCTGTTCAACGACACAATCTGGCAGAATCTGGTGTATGGCCTGGACGGCCGGGTGGCCGACGAGAGTGTTCGGAAGGCCCTGGATGACAGCTACTGCACGGAGTTCGTGAAGGACCTTCCGGACGGACTGGAGACTCGTATCGGCGACCGGGGAGTGAGGTTCTCTGGAGGGCAGCGACAGCGCCTCGCTCTCGCGCGCGTCCTGTTGCAGGATCCCGACATACTCATACTCGACGAGCCGACCAGCGCCTTGGATTCCGAGTCCGAACGGTACATCCAGGCGGCCTTCGAGCGGATCGCCGAGGAGTTCACCGTCATCGTGATCGCGCACCGCCTCTCTACGGTGCAGAGGGCTGACCAGATAGTCGTGCTGGGCGAGGGCCGGATTGTCGAGCGGGGGACTCACGCGCAGCTACTCTCCGACAACGGGCACTATCGTCGGCTCTTCGAGCAGCAGATACACTAGTCGCGGATGCTTCCCGCTCCCGCCGCGGCCTCGGCTGGCCGGTCCGAAGCAGGACATTCGACTGATAAGCTGAGCGCCCTAGGTCACGAGAGGTGCCCGTATTGAGGCTAGACGGCAAGCAAGTCATCGTCACCGGAGCGGACGGCTTCATCGGCAGCCATCTGGTCGAAGCGCTCGTTGCCACGGGAGCGACCGTGACCGCCTTCTGCTACTACAACTCCTTCGATTCTCGAGGGTGGCTCGACGAAAGCCCGAGCGAAGTGACAGACGAGGTCAGGGTCGTGATGGGGGACGTGCGCGACCCTCATGCCGTGCGCGATGCTCTTGCCGGCTTCGACGTCGCCTTCCACCTGGCCGCTCTCATCGGTATCCCTTTCTCCTACCAAGCGCCCGACTCGTACCTCGAGACGAACGTGAAGGGTACGCTCAACATCCTAAGGGCGGCGCATGACCTCTGCCTCGAGCGCGTTCTAGTCACGTCCACCTCCGAGGTGTACGGCACTGCGCGGTATGTTCCGATTGACGAAGCGCATCCACGACAGGGTCAATCGCCGTATTCCGCCTCGAAGATCGCCGCGGATTCGATGGCGGAGGCGTTCCATCGGTCCTTCGCGCTGCCAGTCGTAATCGCCCGCCCTTTCAACACCTATGGACCTCGGCAATCCGCCCGAGCGGTCATACCGACCATCGTCAGTCAACTCCTGCAGGGTGCCGAGCAGCTACGGTTGGGCTCACTTGCGGCGACTCGGGACCTCACCTTCGTTTCGGATACCTGTGAAGGCCTTATCGCTCTCGCCAGCGCGGACGGCGCGGTCGGCCGTGACGTGAATCTCGGTACGGGCAACGAGATCTCGATTGGAGATCTGGCCCGCCTGGTGATGGAGCTTGCGGGCCGTTCTGTGCCGATCGTAGTGGAGGATTCGCGGCTGAGGCCAGATGGCAGCGAGGTCGAGAGACTTGTCTCGGATAATTCGCTCGCTCGTGAGATCGCGGGATGGAGTCCGCGAGTCTCGCTGCACGAGGGTCTCGAGCGCACGCTCGAATGGTTCGGTGACCAGCGCAATCTGGAGCGGTACCGACTCGGGTACACGATCTAGGCGGAGAAGGAATGGCACGACGAGCGGTCATCCTGGCAGGAGGAAGAGGAACGCGTCTGTTGCCGTACACGACCGTCTTCCCTAAGCCGCTGATGCCGATCGGGGATACCCCCATACTCGAGGTCGTGCTTCGACAGCTTGCAGCCCATGGGTTCGAGCGTGCGACCCTTGCCGTCGGTCACCTCGCTGAACTGATCGAGGCGTTCTTCGGCGACGGATCCAAGTTCGGCATCGGGATTGACTACTGTCGAGAGGACGAGCCCCTCGGGACTGCCGGCTCGCTCGCGTACGTCGCGGGGCTGACAGAGCCGTTCCTGGTAATGAACGGAGATGTTCTTACAACTCTCGACTACTCCGCGTTCCTGCTTGCTCACGCCTCTTCGAGCGCCGCCGCTTCGATTGCCGTGAAGGCGCGCGAACAGCGCATCGACTTCGGAATAGTTGAGATGGACCAGGAGGGGGATGTCGTAGGGTATGTCGAGAAGCCGGTGCAGACGCATCACGTAAGCATAGGCGTGTACGCCTTCTTGCCTTCGGTGCTTGGATTCATCGAGCGGGGAGAGTACCTGGACTTCCCCGATCTTGTCTTGCGCCTGATTGGCTCGGGACAGCGCGTGAGATCCGTCGCATTCGATGGATACTGGCTGGACATCGGAAGACACGATGATCTCGCTCGAGCACAAGAGGAGTTCGAGTCGATGCGAGAGCGGCTCCTTCAGGGCGGGCCCTAGGCATGGCGAGAGTACTTGTGACGGGAGCTGCCGGGTTCCTCGGAAGCGCGGCATGTCGCTTGGCTGCATCTAGGGGAGACAGCGTCCTGGCCGTAGTTCGCGAGGGCGAACTGCGTGCCGGCGTACCTGGAGTAGAGTATGAGACGATCGACTGGTTGAATCCGACGGCGCTTGCATCCTCAATCGCACGACACCTTCCCGACGCCGTCATTCACTGTGCTGGCGCCACACCTCGCGCCGTCCAGGACGTGGTAGGGATCTACGAAGCGAACGTGGCTCCGACATGGCGCCTCCTTTCCGCCGTCCAATCCTCATGTGTCGATCCCATGGTCGTCGTCGTGAGCTCCGCCGCAGTCTATGGCAGCACGCCACCAGTGCCTGTGACCGAGGAAGCACCCCGTCTCCCTGTCGATCATTACGGCTGGTCAAAGGGTCTTGCCGAGGATCTCGTTCGTGCCTTCGTCGGCGTCGGCTCTCTGCGGGCTTGCATTGCACGACCGTTCAATCTCCTAGGTCGGGGCGAACCGGCAGGATCGGTCGTCTCCGATGTCGTTGCGCAACTCGCTGAGGACCCAGACCGCGGCGTGGTCAGAGTCAGGAGGGTCAAACCGGTCAGGGATTTCGTTGCCGTGCGAGACGCAGCCGCCGCACTGCTTCTGCTTGGCGAGCGAGCGGACAGTGGCGGGACCTACAACGTCGCCAGCGGTTCAGGGACGAGCGTTCTGGAAGTCGTGCGCCTCATACTTGAGGTTTGGGGCTCATCCGCAGTTATCGAGTCACTTGATGAGGAGGATGCCGGCCCAGACGTTTCGATCGGCGAGGCTGGCCGCCTTGTCAGCTTAGGATGGAAGCCATCGACGACGATACGCGAAGCGATCAGAGAGCTGCAGCGGTCCGTGACTGCAGGGCGAGGTCCGGTTCGCTCAACCAGCGACAGCTGAGGGGGGTGGACCCGTGCCTCGCATCCTCTATGTGACGAGCGCTCTTGAGGAATGGATCGACGTGGCTCGCATGATGCGCAGCCAGCGATCGTGGGAACCGGTGTACTGGGTCACCGTCCGCGGTAACCGCGACCTTGTACGGGAGGCGTTCCCCGACTGCATCAATCACTGGTTCATGGATGCCGTCAGAGGAATCCCCGCGCCGGAGCTCGCCGGTCTGGCTGTGCCTGCCCTTGATGTGGAATCGCTGACAAGGCTCCGCTACCACCAGTCGGTGGCAATCCAGATGATGGATCGCCTTGACTCCGGCAGCGCCTTCGCCTACCGAGAGCGGCTGCGTCACTACCACCGTCTGCTTCAGTACTGGACCGCAGTCTTGGACAGCGTCGCCCCGGATCTCGCCGTCTTTGCCTCCACACCGCACCTCGTGACCGACTATGTGCTGTACGCGGTCTGTCGTACGCGCCGCGTTCACACGCTGATACTCACGCCAACCGCACTCCCGCATACCGTCATGCTGCGCGAGGACATCGATTCCCCGCCCCTCCGACTCGAGTCCTCTCAACCACAAGTGCACGGCCAGGATGTGCCGAGGGCTCAGGCCGCCGTGGAGGCGCACCTGAGCCGACTGAGAGGTGACTACGAGGACGCGATTCCAGACTACATGCTGCGTGTCGCGGACTCGCACCGCCGTCCTCAAGCCTACGGCCGGCATCGGCTCTCGAAGCTCTTGCGCATCGACAGGTACCCTCGCTATGCGCGCTCAACCATCCAGTTCATCGCCTCGCTCCCTTCTCGACAACGGGCACGGCGCGAAGTGCACGGGTACTGCTATCTGAAGATCCCGGAGGTGCGTTATGAGGATTCATGGATGACGCACGAACAGATCGAGGCGTACAGGCGGACAGCGAAGGTTGGCTTGGCGAGGCTCGCTCAGGCGTACCGCGATGCCTGCTCCCGATCGGCTGCGCCAGCGGACGCTCCCTACGTCTACATGCCACTTCACTACCAGCCAGAGCGCACGACATGTCCTGAGGGTGGAGACTTCAGCCGACAGTACCTGCTTGCACACATGCTTTCCGAGAATCTGCCTGAAGGATGGGTGCTGCGTGTTCGAGAGCATCCGTCTCAGCTGACGACCGTTCTGGCCGGAAACCAGGGTCGGAGCCCGGACGACTACGAGGACTTCATCTCGCTGCCCTGCGTCCATCTCGTTCGCCTCGGCGAGTCCCCCTTCGGGTTGATCGACGGTGCGCGTGCGGTTGTAACGGTCAGCGGTACTGCCGGGTGGGAGGCCGTTGTCCGCGGCAAACCCGCGGTCGTCTTCGGGACCCCCTGGTATTCCCGCTGTCCCGGCGTCTACAGGGTCAGCACTGCTGGTGCGCTACGCGATGTGCTTGCCGATATCCGGCAAGGCGCAGATCCAAGCCAGGAAGCCGTGAACACCTTCGCCGTGGATTGCTGGCTGAATGGCTACAGGGCCGACCTCAACCGTGATGACTCCTCGGCCCTCTCTCGAGCGGCGAATGGTCGCGGGCTCGCTCGTGCGCTCACGCGGTTCGATGACGAACTCCTAGGCGGGTGGGCAGCTGGATGACGCATCGGGTCCTCTACAACGGTCCGCTCTACCCGAGTTGGCTCGACGCAATCGACCGGCTGCGCGCCGAAAGGGGTTGGGAACCTGTCTACCTGTTCTCGGACAGTACGGTGCTCGGTGCGGATCAGGTCGAGAGTATTACGTCCCGGTACCCCTGTGCTGTCGTTCACGAACGAGGCGATGCGATACGTGGCGTACCCGCTCTGCCGCTGGCTGCCAGCCCCACGGCCCTGGATCTTCCCGTCCTGGAGACCATGAGCCGCTTCATGCACCCGTTCATGACCGTCTGCCAGAGGTGCGACAACAGGGGGACGTTCACCTATCGACAACGACTCGAGACCTACCATCGCCTTGCCGCCTACTGGCTGAGCGCTCTCGAGGCGCAGGCGATCGACCTCGTGGTGTTCCACGAGAGTCCACACCTCCCGCACGACATGGCGCTGTTCGCGACAGCTAAGCACCTCGGCATCATGACCATGATGATGTACTGGACGCACCTTCCCGCGCTGTGCTTCGTGCGCGAAGACTTCGCGGTCCTCCCGCTCGCCCTACGAGAGTGCGCGGCTCAGGTCGAAGGGGGGGCCTCTCCGGAACCGGCGATTCGAGACGAGGTGAGATGCACGCTCGAAACCCTGTCGGCACAGGAATACGTGCCTCCATCGTACATCTCTGAGCAGTTCCGCCGAGTCGAGAAGGCCAAGGCCGCGCAGCCCGCACGCCGCGCGGCTCGCGGCCTCGCCTCGCCGAAGAAGTGGCTCCGGTACTCGGCGTACCTGTACGAACAGGCGAAGGTCTTCGTCCGGAACACCGGCCCCGTCCCACAGCGCTATCTGAAACCGCTCAACCGTCGGTTCGAGGACGGGCCCATGACCTACCGGGAGTGGCTTTCACACAAGCGTTACGCACGCCGGTACACGCGGGCGCTCAGGTGCGCATATGAGGCGGCTTGTGGGCCGGTCGATCTGGGGTGTTCCTTCGTGTACTTCCCGCTCCACTACCAGCCCGAGCGGACGACGATGCCCGAGGGCGGGCACTTCGAGGATCAGAGACTTGTCGTCGATCTGCTGTCCGAGGCGCTCCCTGAAGGCTGGCTTCTGTACGTTCGAGAACACCCGACCCAGCTCATCGGTGACCCCACCCTAGAGGCTGAGCGTGGTCGGTCGGCAACGTTCTATGACGACGTATTGCGTCATCGGAACGTGCGCCTCGTCTCCACCACGGTCCCATCGTGGGAGCTCATTGACGCGTCCCGCGGTGTCGCCACTCTCACCGGGACCGCCGGTTGGGAGGCGCTCGTGAGAGGGAAACGTGTGTTGGCCTTCGGCGACGCTTGGTATCGGTGGATGGAGGGCTGTTCGTACGTACCCGAAAGGGAAGCGCTCTCCGAGGCCACGTCGCTGCTTGACGCAGGTATCCCGGTCGATCGCGGCCGCCTCCTACGCCAGGTGGCCGCTGCCTGCGAGATCGGCTACCCGCTACCTGCAGACTTCTACAGGTCGCCCTCGGGGGAGTACGGCGAGATCCTGGCGCATGCGTTGGGGACCGAGCATCGTCGCTTCGAGCGGCAGGGGTGAGCCGGTTGCGTGTCGCCTACACCGGCAACTTCGAGTCCTCCATCACACGGATCTGGATCGACGAGATGAGGCGCCGCGGAGTCGAACCGGTGGCACTCTCGGTGCAGCGGCCGAGCTGGGAGATCGAGTGGGCGCCGATCGTCCTCCGCCGGCCCCGCGTACGCGGGCTGGGTTTCGGCAGGCGAGACATCGCAAACCAGATACGCAATGCATGCCGCACGCATTCCATCGACGTCCTGCACAGTCACGAAGCACGGTTGAACGCGTTCTGGGCGTCGTGGAGCGGGTTCCATCCCCACGTGGTTTCCTGCTGGGGCTCTGATGTACTCAGGCTCGAGGGTATGTCGGCCGAGTACCTCAGACGCCTGCGACGTGCATTGTCGACGGCAGACGCTGTGACCTGCGGGTCGCAGCACCTCGTCGGGTCAGCGGTCGGAGCCGGGGCCCGGCGCGAGCTATGCGTACGCGTCGGCTGGGGCGTTGATACCGCTACGTATCGTCCGGACATGGAATCTCGGCGCCTCGTACGGGAGCAGTGGTGTGCGGGTGAGAGACCTGTCGTCTTGAGCACACGGCAACTGAAGCCGCTCTACCGTATCGACGCCATCATCTGGGCCTTCTCGCTAGCCCGGAGGGAGAACCGAGAGTTGTTCCTGGTAGTGGCCGGGGACGGGCCTGAACGGGGCCACCTGGAGCGGCTGGCGGCGGAATTGGGGGTGGCGGGACATGTGCTGTTCACCGGGCACGTTCCGTACCAGGGGTGGCCGACGATGGCGGACGTCCTGCGCGGCGGCGATGTCTACTGCTCTGTGCCGGAGACAGACGGAGGCCCGCTCTCTGTTCTCGAGGCGATGGCGACCGCCCTTCCCGTCATCGCGAGTGACATCCCAGTCATGCGTGAATGGATTGTCGGAGGAAGGAACGGCCTTCTTTGGGGCGGGGGCGAAGAAGCACTGGCAGAGCTGATGATGCTGGGGCTCGTCAGCCGCCAGGCGATTGGAGGCGCCGCACGAGAGTTCGTTCAGACTCATCATGAGCGCCGCAAAGAGATGGACAGAGTGCGTGAGATGTACGACCGGCTCATCGAGGGAGGTGTGGACGATCACTGAGAGTGCCAAGTGTGCGTCTGCCCTGGCAGGACGCCGCGTCTGCATCATCCGCAACACCTCGGTGGAGTACGACAAGCGCACCCGCGAAATCGCGCGGCTGCTGGCGGGCAATGGGGCCGAGGTGACCGTCTTGGCGGTGGACGTGGAGGGGCGGCGGCCGGACCTCGGCGAGGGCGTTGAGCTCCGGCAAGCGGGGCCGGGTGAGCCCTCCCGCCATCCTTGGCGGCCGCTGCGCATCGCGAGGAACCTGCTCCGCAGCCGCCGGCAGCACCGTCTCCTGGTGGCGGAGGCCCGAGGCACGGGTGCGGACGTCTTCCACTGCATGAACGTCGACACTCTCCTCCAGGGGTTCCTTGCGGCGAGGGGCCGGCCGGTCGTCTACGACTCCCGCGAGCACTTCGCCACTACCGGTTCGTACCGCCGCCGCCGCCGGTGGTGGTGGCTCCTGAAGGAGCGCCTGCTCGTTCCGCGCTGTGCCGCTGTGCTCACCGTGAGCCAGCCCATCGCCGAGGACCTCGCGCGCCGCTACTCGATCCCGACTCCCACGGTGATCTACAACGGGTGCGAAGCGTGCGTCGCTTCGGCGGAGCCGGTCCACCGACCGATGCGCTTTCTCCACTTGGGCAAGCTCTTCTTCGATCGACACGTCGATGAGATGGTCCTGGCCATGATCGCGTTGCGTGGCCGGGCGATCCTCACCGTGCAGGGCTGGGGCGACGCGGAGCGGTCCCTCCGCGAACTGGTCGCCGAACAGGATTTCGACGATACCGTCCGCCTCGCCGGGCCCTGCCCGCCCCAGGAAGTGGTGGCGTGCGCGTCCGCGCACGACGTGGGCTTGATGAACATCAAGCCGGAGACCCGGAACCTCGAGTGGTCGGCCGGAAACAAGCTCTTCGAGTACATGGCCGCGGGTCTGGCCGTGCTCGTGCCCGGCTTTCCGGTGATGCGCGAGATAGTCGAGAAGGCGGACTGCGGTCTGTTGTTCGAACCTTTGGGCGTGACGGAACTCGTGGAGCGCATGACGTGGCTCGTGGAACACCCCGACGAGGTCGAACGCATGAAGCGGAACGCCCTGGCGGCGGCAGCAGAGTACTCCTGGGAGGCGCAATCGCCGAAACTGGTCTCGGTGTACGAGAAGGCGCTGGGGCGAGACAGCCACGGGCGGGAGAACGGGTGAAGGTCCTGATAGTAGGTCCGGCGCGGCTGACCGCGCTGGAGCAATGGGTGTCGGAGATGAAGACGCGGGGGTATGAGGTGCTCGTTGTCTCGCCCGATGCTCCGCGCCCGGCCCTGCGGGATGTCACCGTTACGTCGGAGGCCTCCTCGATCCCGTACCTGAGGTTCGTTGCGCGGATACTCCGACTGCGGCGGCTGATCCGGGAGTTCAGGCCGGACCTGCTACACGCACACGGGGCTCTGAACAACGCGCTGTGGGCGGCACTCGCAGGATTCCATCCGCTGCTCGTCACCTGCTGGGGGTCCGATGTCCTCGTGGCGCCGGCGTCATCCCGTCTCATGCGATGGAAGGTGGTGTATGCCCTCAGGCGTGCAGACTACGTCACGGCCACGTCGCGAAGCGCGTTGCGAGCGGCGCGTGAGCTCGCAGGCCGCCAGCTGCCCGGTGAGGTGATCAGCTGGGGGGCGGATCTCGAGGTGTACGACGGCGGCCGCCGTGACCGTCGGCGGGGTGAGAGCGGCGAGGTGTGGCTCGTGAGTTCGCGCATGCACGAGCCGCTGTACAACGTCGATGCGATCCTGCGGGCCTTCGCCCACGCGCTGGCCGAGGAGCCGCGTCTCAGGCTGCACGTCGCCGGAAGAGGCTCTCAGACAGAAGCGCTGACGCACCTGGCGGACGAGCTCGGCGTCTCTGATCACGTGACCTTTCACGGCTTCCTCGACCAGCCGGTCCTGGCAGACCTGTACGCGGCGTCCGACATCTACGTTTCCGTGCCTTCGTCAGACGCTTCGGCCGTGTCGAACCTCGAGGCCATGGCAGCAGGTATGGCGGCAGTGCTTTCCGACCTGCCCTCGGTGCGTGAGTGGGTCGAGGACGGGGTCGACGGCGTTCTCGTGCCGGCTGGGAATGAGGCGCGGATCGCAGAAGCACTTCTCACGCTCGCCGGGGGTCGCCGAGAGCGGGAGCGGCTCGGGCGACGCGCGCGGGAGATCGTCGTGGCTCGAGGCGATCGGGCCAAGCAGATGGATCGTGCCGACGAGGTCTACCGCGAGCTCTCGGGCTGCCGCAGCCGAGCAGGATGCCGACCCATGGGCCGGATACGTATCGCCATGCTCGTGTTCACCGACATGACCGCCGACTCCCGCGTGGATCGAGAGGCGAGCGCACTGGCGCGCTCCGGCTACGACGTCACCGTCGTCTGCCTGGGCCGCCCGGGCCTCCCCGCCGAGGAGACGCGCGGCGGGTTCCGTGTCGTACGGGTTTCGCGCTTCGGCAGCACATCTTGGCGGCGCCCGCTCGCCAAGGTGCGCGAGTCGCGCGAGCGGTCCTCGTCGTTCCTGCGCACTGCGCGGGAGGTCGAGCCGCGCGTTGTGCACTGCCACGACGCGGACACGCTGCCCGCCGGCATGCGGGCGGCCAGGCAGGCCGGAGCGCTGCTCGTCTACGACGCGCACGAGCTCTTCCTCGACCTGGTCGCTGCGAAGGGCCGGGGGCGGGTGCAGACGGCGTATTGGCGGCAGGTGGAGCGGCGCGGCGTCGCCGGCGCCGACCTGCTCCTGACCGTCAACGAGGCTCGCGCGCGGTTGCTCGAGGAGCGGTACGGCCGCCCGTTCGAGGTCGTGCTGAACGTTCCGCCCGTCGAGCCGCAGGTCACCACGGGTCGGCTCCGCTGCGAACTCGGCCTCGCCGAGGACGTCCCGCTCGCGCTCTACCAGGGTGGGTTGATCCCGGGCAGGGGGCTGGTGCGCCTCGTCGAGGCGGTCTCCTCGGTCGAGGACCTGCACCTGGCCGTGCAGGGCGACGGTTCCGAGGCGGTGCCGATGCGTGACCGTGCTCGAGTCCTTGGAGCCTCGCATCGGGTGCACTTGATGGGCCACAGGCCGCCCGAGACGCTGCAGGAGTACGCCTGCGGCGCGGACGTGGGCGTCGTCATCTACGAGTCCACCAGCCTCAACAACCTCTACGCCGCGCCCAACAAGCTGTACGGCTACCTGATGGCCGGGCTGCCTATCGCCTCCAGCGAGTTCCCCGGCCTGCGGGAGGTCGTGGCCGGCGAGCGCGTGGGCGCGCTGTTCGACCCCGGCGATCCATCCTCCATCGCCTCAGCCATACGCAGCCTCATCGACCATCCCGAGGAGCGCCGAGAGATGGCCCGGCGCGCGCGAGAGCTCGCCGAGACGCGCTACAACTGGGACATCGAGTCCCGCAAGCTCCTCGTTCTGTACGAGCGGCTGGGGGAGGAGGCGCGAAGGTGAGGCGTCCTGCTCGTCATACACGGTTCCCCCGCCGAGAGGCCGCGAGTCTGATGCGTACTCACGCTCCCATACCAGTCAGCGGTACACGATCATAGTCCGTTAGGGAGGTCAGAAGTTGCGCCGAGTCAAGACGACGTGGAACCTGTCCTTGAGGTCCTGCCACCAGATGCGAATGCCTGACCACTGCGCCCGCTCTTGGCGATATCGCTCCCACCGCTCAGCTGCCGTCCGCCACCGCGAGTCGCCGGTGAGTTCGTACATGACACGTGCTTGCGCGATGTGGATGCGATGGTACTTGCCTGCGGGATGTCCCATGGGGTCGAGGTCGTACACCGTCCATTCACCCCTGTCGTAGCCGTCCAGGTGTCCGGCAAGTGCGTCGGAGAGGCTAGTCCACGTCCGCCCCACTTCCGCGTCGCCGGTCACGAGCATCAGATCCCGGACGCCGAAGAGGGCGAAGATCGCGCCGTTGAGGACGGCCGAGTCGACCTCGCTGCCTGCGTACTCTTCAAGGATCGGGTCGCCATCAGGGAAGGAGCCCAGCGTTCCCCTCGCTGAAACGGGTCGAAGCATGCACTCGTAGGATCGGCGCGCTGCCGCGAGGTAGCGGTCGTCCGGCTGATCTTGGCTCACGCGCAACAGCAAGGATATGGCCTCGCCCTGGGCCATGGCCGAGCGCCAACCTGCTTCGAGGTCGCGGAACGCGAAGTTGTAGTCCCAGGATCCGTCCGCGTTCTGAAGTCCGAGGAGGTGGTCGGAGGCAGCCCGAGCATGTTCCAGGAAGCGTCCGTCCCCTGTCGCGGTCCAGCGATCGTAGTTCCTCAGCCCGTTCTGGGCGACCGCCACGGGGTGGTCCGTTCTCCCTAGAGCGACGGGCGGTACCCAAGGCTTCGAGATGACTTCCTCGTCCGCGGGCGTGACTTCGGTCTGGAGCTCGTAATGGATGTAGTACTCGCCGAGTCGTTCACCGGACGGCGACGCGTTCGATACCGGAACGGGACCGCGAGTGTAAGAGAAGACACGCTGCAGTTCGCCGAAGTACGACCTGTGCGTGTACACGAACCATGCGGTTGCGAGGACGACGAATGAGAGGACCGTCATGGCTGTTCGCCGTGTCACCTTCGGAGCTCCTCCTCGTCGTGCGACTGTCAGCGAGACCGCTAGCAGGAAGGATGCGGAGCTTCTTCTCAACTTGGTCGTCCCCGTACCTGTTCGAGGTCGGGTCGGTCTCGCGGCATGCAAGGACAAGCGTACACGACGAAGTGCTCAGGTTGCCTCGGCGTCTTGTGTTCGCCCTGGATACTGGTGCACGCTGAACCGACATCTGCCCGTGGAGGATTCTTAGGAGCGCCAGGAATGCCGCACTGCAGTGTTGGCGCTGGGCGGCGGGTCTCCCGATGAGCCGCGTCCTTCTCGTCGCCTATGGGTTCCCGCCCCGCGCGGCCTCCGGCGTGCGCCGTGCGCAGAAGCTCGCGAAGTACCTCCCCGGCCAAGGCTGGGAGGTCACCGTGCTCACGGTGCAGGACCCGCCCGCGGCGGCTCTGGACGCCTCCGCGCTCGCCGAGCTGCCTGAGCAGGTCCGCGTCGTGCGCGCCTGGTCGCTCGAGCCCACGCGGTTGGTGCAGGCGATCCGGCGCGGGGTGCGGGGGGGCGCGAAGCGAACCTCCGCAGGCGAGGGAAGCTCGCCGAGGACAGAGAGCGAAGCGCCCTCCCGGCCCGTGGCGGTCGCCTCCGCCTCCTACAGCGGCCGTTCTCCGGCGTTCGTCGGCGCGGTGCGCTTCTTCTTCCTTCCCGACGAGAAGCGCGGATGGCTCCGCTATGCCGTCCGCGCCGCCCTGAGCGACACACGCGAAGCGCCCGTCGACGCCGTGGTCTCCACGGGCCCGCCGTTCACCGGCTACCTGGTCGGCGACCGAGTGGCCGCCGCCCTGGATGTGCCGCACGTTCTCGACTTCCGCGACA
>JACUUN010000025.1 GCA_014859265.1 Coriobacteriia bacterium | reverse complement strand
GAACCGGCACCACGCATGCCCCTCCCCGTCATGCCTCATGAATGAGGTCACTAGCATCACGAGAGCCCCGGACGGTGTACGTCCGGGGCTCTCGTGAGCGTGCAACGATGGAGGAGTGTGGCGCTACTCGCCGCAGCGCTTGAGCAGGTACTCCCAGTAGGCGTCCACGTCGGCCTGGATCTCGGCGAGGAACTCGGCGTTCTCGGGCTTGAGCAGGTGGCGGAAACGCCCCTGCACCTTCAAGAACTCCTCGATCGGCTTGCGACCGGCCTTGAGAAGCGCTCTGCTGGGAGTCGAGAGCTTCCACTCGCCATTCTCGACCTCGAACAGCGGCCAGTACCCGGTTTGCACGCCGAGCTTGGCGGTCTCGACCGACTTGTTGTATGCGCTGCGCCAGCCGCGGGGGCAGGTCGCAAGCACGTTGATGAACGCGGGGCCCTCCACCGCGAACGCCTTCTCGGCCTTGGTGGTGAGGTCCTTCCAGTGGCTGATCGATCCCTGCGCCACGTAGGGGACCCCGTGCGCGGCGATTATCGAGGTGAGGTCCTTGCGCCGCTCCTTCTTGCCCTGCTGTGCCTTGCCGACCTCGGCGGTCGTGGCCCAGGCACCCCTCGGGGTGGCCGAGGAGCGCTGGATGCCGGTGTTCATGTAGGCACCGTTGTCGTAGCACACGTACACCATGTCGTGGCCGCGCTCCATGGCGCCGGAGAGCGACTGGAGCCCGATGTCGTAGGTGCCGCCGTCGCCGCCGAACGCGACGAACTTGACCTTCTTGTCGGCGGGGATCTTGCCCGCACGCTTCAGGCCCTTGAAGGCGGCTTCGACGCCGGAGATGGTGGCGGCCGAGTTCTCGAAGGCGTTGTGGATGAACGGTACCTTCCACGACGAGTAGGGGTAGATGGTCGTGGAAACCTCCAGACACCCCGTCGCACAGCCGGCGATGGCGGGATCGGTGCCCGCGCCGAGCAATATCTGCCTGACGGCGATCGAGGCTCCGCAGCCGGCACAGAGCCGGTGGCCGCCTTCGAGGCGGTCCTCCCGGTGGGTCAGTTCGCGCAGTGTGGCCATGTCCGCTCCCTTCTACCGCGCGCCAAGGTACATGGGCCCGTGAAGGGCCGGGGTACCGGTGGCGATGTCGGACAGGTCATCAAAGACGCTCCGGATGAGCTCGAGTTTCACGTCGCTCCCCCCGAGGCCGTAGACGTAGTTCACGACCGGCATGCGGTGCTCGAGGTCGTAGAGCGCACTGCGGGTTTCGAGGTAGAGCGGCCCGCCCTCGGCGCCGAAGGACTCGGCCCGGTCGAGGACCGCGACGGCCTTGACGCTCGAGAGGGCGGCCGCGAGTTCCGCATGGGGGAAGGGCCGGAAGCAGCGCACCTTCACAACCCCTGCCTTCAAACCCTCGGCGCGCATCTGTTTGGCGACGTGCCGGACGTTGCCGGCAGTCGATCCGATGACGACAATCGCCACATCGGCGTCGTCCATCATGTCGGTCTCGATCAGAGCGAAGGGGCGGCCCGAGAGGTCGGAGAAGGCCTTGCCGACCCGCTCGACGACGGCCTTGGACCGGTCGATTGCCTCGCGCTGGGCGCGCTTGAACTCGAAGTACGGTCCGCCGAGACCGGCGAAGTTGCCGTGGCTCACGGGGTTGTCGGTGTCGAGCAGCGCGTTCTGCGGCACGTACTCGCCGACGAACCCGGCGACCGACTCATCATCCATAAGCTGCACGCGATCGATGGAGTGCGTGGTGATGAACCCGTCAAGGCAGGTCATCACCGGAAGGAGTACCTCGGGGTCCTCTGCGATCAGCACTGACATGATCGTGTTGTCGTAGGCTTCCTGCGCGGTCTCGGCGAAGAGCATGACCCAACCTGTGTCACGCGCGCCCATTGCGTCGGAGTGGTCGCAGTGGATGTTGATTGGTGCGGAGAGAGCGCGATTGGCGTTCGCCATGACGATAGGTAGGCGCATACCGCTCGCGATGTGGAGCTCCTCCCACATCAGAGCAAGCCCCTGGCTCGACGTCGCGGTCATGACGCGGGCCCCGGCAGCCGAGGCGCCGATGCACGCACTCATCGCCGAGTGTTCCGACTCCACGGTCACGTACTCGGCGTGGACCCGTCCCTGGGCGACGAACTTCGCGAACTCCTCGACGATGGTGGTCTGGGGAGTGATCGGATATGCAGGCACCACATCCGGTGCGCACTGGCGGAACGCCTCGGCAACGACGGAGTTGCCGGTAGTCGCGACGGTCTTCTGCTCGGGCATCTTACTTCACCCCCGGAAGCTCGCAGCCCTCGGGAGACATCGTGATGGCCTCCACCGGGCACTCGTTGGCGCACACACCGCAACCCTTGCAGTGATCGAAGTTAAACGTGTCGTCGGCGATCTTCTCATCAGCGACCCTGATCGCGCTGTCGGGGCACACGATCCAACACAGCAGGCACTGTGTGCACGTCTCGGGGTCGCGATATGGACGCATGCTGCGCCAGCCACCGGTGACGTAGTCGCGGGAGTTGCCCGCATCGGGAATCACTGCACCAAGGGGAAATTGTGAGGACTTCCATGACCCCATGTCGGAGATGTCCCACTTGCTCATACGGCCTTCACCTCCTCATAGGCACGGTCAACAGACGCCAGGTTCGCGTCGATGATCTCCTGGCCGAACTTCTTGCCGAACGTCTTCTCGAGCAGTGACTTCACCGAGTCGATATCGACAGCGCCGGTCACCTTTGCCAATGCACCGACCATGGGCGTGTTCGGGATGTCGCGCTTGATGGTGTCCAGCGCGATCCCGGAAGCGTCGACGCACGCCACGGTGATGCTGTCCGCCAGGCCGAGCGCGCGCTTGATGGCGTCGGGCGGCGTACACGTGTTCACGATGATGGCGCCATCTGACACCAGGCCCTCGGCCACATCGACGATGTCGAGCAGCGAGTCATCGAGCACGATCACAACGTCCGGATTCTCGATGTTGCAGTGGATGTCGATAGGCTCCGGACTGATGCGGGTGAACGCCTTGATCGGAGCACCCATGCGCTCGGGACCGTACTCGGGCATCGCCTGCATGTACTGGTCCGCGGCAAGCGCCGTCTCGGCAACCAGCTTGGCTGCGGTGACTGCGCCCTGGCCTGCACGAGCGTGCCAGCGGATCTCTGTCAGCTGCTGCACTCGTCTCCCCTTTCTCACCTCACCGGCACGCGATGTGTAGCATCGCCGTGCGGATACGGACAGGTCCCACAAGCATACGGTCAGCCAAGCGGCAAGCGGAGCCGATGAGGCGGTCAGCGGCTCTGACGAATCGGTGAACGGTGGACAAATCCTGGCAATTCGAGCTTCCTCACAGCTCGCGACGCGCCTCGAGAGCGCGGCCGAGAGTCACCTCGTCGGCGTACTCGAGGTCGCCGCCCACGGGAAGGCCGGATGCGATGCGTGTTACGCGCATGCCGAGCGGCTTGAGCATCCGCGCCAGGTAGAGCGCGGTGGTCTCGCCCTCTACGGTCGTGTTCGTTGCCACGACGACCTCGGTCACCGTGCCATCCGAGACCCGGTCGAGCAGCTCGCGCACACGGAGTTGTTCGGGACCGATGCCGTCGATGGGCGAGATGACGCCTCCGAGCACATGGTAGAGGCCCCGGAACTCGCCGGTGCGCTCAATCGCCACCACATCGCGGGGCTCCTCGACCACACAGAGAAGCGTGGTGTCGCGCTCGGGATCAGCGCAGACCTCACACAGCTCGGCCTCGGCGAAATTGAAACACCGCGGGCAGAAGTGAATCGCGCTCTTGACCTCGAGCAGCGCGGCCGCGAGACGGCCCACGACCTCCTCGTCAGAGCGCAGGATGAAGTAAGCGATGCGCTGGGCCGACTTCGGCCCGATGCCCGGAAGCCGCTCCAGCTCCTCGAGAAGTCGCGCGATAGGGGGCGCGTACAGCACGTCGGCCCGCTACATGAGACCGGGGATGTTCATGCCCCCGGTCACGGCGGCCATCTTGCTCGAGGCAAGGTCCTGGGCCTGACGGATCGCCTCGTTGACGGCGGCCGCCACTAGGTCCTCGAGCATCGCGACGTCGTCGGGATCGACGGTCGCGGGGTCGATCACGATGCGGTCGAGCTTGAGGTCGCCGGTCATGATGGCCTTCACAGCGCCGCCGCCGACGGAAGCCTCCACCGTCGCGTCGGCGAGCTCCTCCTGGACGCGGGCCATGTCGGCCTGCATCTTCTGGGCCTGCTTCATCATGCTCGCAATGTTTGGCTTCACGCTGTCAGTCCTTTCCATCAGGTTCGTGCGGGTACTCCGCGATGATCTGCGCACCAAGCTCGTCGATGAGTAGTCGCTCGATGTCGCCTGCCGATCCTGTGGTGACGGGTTCGGCTGGAGACTCAACCTCCGGCACGGGTGCCGAACCAGTCTCGTCACCGCCGTCGGAAGGCGGCACGTCCACGCGGGCAACCGGCGGCTCGACCCGCTCATCGACCGGCGCGCGCACGGGTCCGCGACCCAGCTGGAAGCGGAAGGGCGGTGCGCCACCGAGAACCGTCGCCAGGCCGCGACGCAGCAGCTGGCTGGTATCGGCGTCCGAAGCCTGCCGCATGCGGAAGGCTGCATCCGCGGGGAATTCGATGACGAGCGTCTCGCCGTCGGCGTCCACATCGACCTCGGTGCCGTCGAAGATGGCGGCCCGGGGCGGCTTCAGCTTGCGCACCTCGGCGACGACACCCGGCCAGGCGCGTTTGGCCCTCGCCCGGTCTAGTCTGCCCGACACCGCTGCCGGCTCGATGACGACCGGCGTCGGCACAGGAACCGGCTTCTCGCGCGCGGGAGGGGTGGCGTCGGCTGTTGGCTCAGGCTCGGGAGCCGCAGACGACCACTCCGGGGCCCGGGTGCCTGACGCCAGTGGGGCCTGTACGAGCGGAGCAGACGTTGGGGCTAGTGACACGCCCGTCTCCAACGCAGCAACGCGCTCGGCCAGCGCTTCAAGTGTGACCTCGCCCTGCGGGCGTGCGAGACGTGTGAGTGCTACTTCAAGCGCCAGTCGCGGGTCGGGGGACCACCGGAGCTCACCCACCAGCTCGCCGAGCACGTCAAGCACACGGGAGAGGCGGTCCGGGCCGAACGCTGCCGCCTGACTCGTGAGCCTGGCAGCATCGGCACTCGTCGTGTCGATGATGCCGGACGCGTCACCGACCGCCGAGACGACGTAGAGGTCGCGTACGTGTCCGACGAACTCGCGAACGAACTCCGGCATGTCGACGCCGGAGGCGGACATCCGCGCGACGAAGCGGAACGACCCCGCGACATCACGCGCCGCCACCAGGTCGGCAACCTCAAAAAGCAAGGCGCTGTCAACCTCGCCGAGCAGACCTTCGACATCATCGAGCGAGACTTCGCCACCGGTGAAGGCAGCGAGCTGCTCGAGGGTCGATATCGCGTCGCGCATGCCGCCCCCAGCGTGCTTGGCTACGAGCGTGAGCGCTCCCTCGGCGACGGTCATCCCTTCACGCCGGGCTATCTGGCCGAGGCGCTCGACGATGTCCTCCATGCCGATGCGGTGGAAGTCGAACCGTTGGCAGCGAGAGTGAATCGTCTCGGGGACCTTGTGCGGGTGGGTCGTGCACAGGATGAACACCGTGTGCGACGGGGGCTCCTCAATGCTCTTGAGCAGCGCATTGAACGCGTGCGTCGAAAGCATGTGGACCTCGTCGATGATGTAGACCTTCCACCGCCCACGTGTGGGTGCGTAGGCGAGTCGCCCGATGATCTCTTCGCGGACGATGTCGACCTGCGTGCGTGACGCCGCGTCGAGCTCGTAGACGTCAGGGTGGCGCCCCTCGGCTACGTCAATGCACTGCTCGCACGTCCCGTCAGGTTCGGGAGTAGGGCCCTTCTCGCACTGCAGCGCCTTCGCCAGGATGCGGGCGGTGGTCGTCTTGCCGGTCCCGCGCGGGCCCGTGAACAGGTAGGCGTGGGCAACGGTACCCTCAGCAACAGCGTTGCGAAGCGTCCGCGTGACGTGCAACTGTCCGACCACGTCCTCGAAGCACTGAGGACGGTACTTACGGTACAGGGACTGATGGGCCATCTGGCACCTTTCGCGCATCGTGTTCCTGCCTCAAGTATAGCCGCCCCGACGACACCTATGCAGAGAGGTGCGGAGCCCCCGAGCGGGACCCGGACGCCCGGTAGAGGACGCTTATGGCTGCTTCCTTCCGGACCTGACCAGGTTCACGCCGTACCGCCGTCCGGACCCCGGTCGAGGGCGCCGCGCGCGGAGCCCACAGTATACGTTCTGACATGCCCTTCGACCAAACCCGCTTGTCACCGCGCGTCCTGGGAACATTCAGATGTATCAGGAAGGGAGGCCTTCATCATGGACGCACGTGACCGCGAAACGCTCAGCAGGCTGGCCCGTCACGACGGCTGGCCGGCAGTATCCATCTATCTGCCGGTGCACCGCACGGGCCCGGAAACCCAGCAAGATCCCATCAGGCTGAAGAACCTCCTCGCCAAGGCCGGCGACACCCTCGTATCAAATGGGATGCGCTCGCCTAATGCCGAGGAGTTCCTGGGAGAAGCATGGAAGCTGCAGCGCGACCCGGCGTTCTGGCGCGAAGGTTTCGACGGGCTGGCCCTCTTCATCGGCGAGGGAACCTTCGAGGTGATCCGGACCTCTCGACAACTGCCGGAGCGCCTTCGCGTCGATACCCGGTTCCTGCTGAGACCGCTCATGCCCGCCCTCTCGCCCGATTTGAAGTTCTACGTGCTCGCGCTGAGCAAGAAGCGTGTACGGCTGCTCGAGGGTACCGCCGAGGCGGTCCGCGAGGTCGACCCGACCGGGATCCCGCAAGGACTTGCCGACGCTCTGAAGTACGACGACTACGAGAACCAGGTCCAGTTCCACTCGCGCACGCCTGCAGCCGCTGCCGGGATAGGCCGCCGCTCGGCGGTCTTCCACGGTCACGGAGGGATCGGCGACACCGAGAAGACCGACCTGTTCCACTACTTCCGGCTCGTGGACGCGGGTCTCAAGGAACTCGTGTCCCCCGACGTTCCGCTGGTTCTCGCGGGAGTCGACTACTTGTTCCCGATCTACCGGGAGGCGAACACATACGCGAGGTTGCTGCCGGAGGGTATCGCGGGCAACCCCGATGAGCAGCCGGCACGCGAAATCCACGCCGAAGCGCTGAGTCTGCTTGAACCGTACCTGCAGGCCGATGTCCAGCGGGCCATGGATGCGTACACCGAGGGCCGCGGAGGGGATACCTCCTCGGCGGACCTGCGACTCATCGTACCGGCCGCGGTGGAAGGCCGCATCGACACCCTGATTGTGAGCGACGAGGACACCGCATGGGGCTCCTACGACAGCAGCGCAGACAGCATGACACTGCGCTCCGAACCGCATAACGGGGACATTGACCTGCTCGACCACGCAGCCGCAGCAACCCTGCTGCACGGCGGGACGGTGCACGTCCTGCCCGCGGAGAAGGTGCGTGAGGCCACCGGCGCCGCCGCCGCCGCTGTGTTCCGCTACTAGGCAGCGCACGTGTGCCACGTGCGCGGAGACAAGGGAAGGCCGCATGAACGGAGAGCGGCAGGCCGGACCGGACCGGACCTCCTCGGAGGTACAGCAGGAGCTCGCCGAGGAACGCACGGCGATGCTACTCCGCGAAGGGTGATGGCTCCCCCAGATAGCGCGCTGGCCCAACGTCTGACGCCGCCCGCCGGGTCACCCGCTGGCCGGACGGCCGCGCCGCTCGCGGAGGCGCATCACGATCTTGAACACCTCGTCGACCAACATCACCGACGAGGCGACTCCGAGCGCGACACCCCACTCGGCCAGGCCAATCGCCGTGGTGCCAAAGACCTGCTGCGCCGGACCCCAGTAGAGCACGACAGCCTGCAGGACGGCGGCGAACGAGATGCCCAGGATGAGCACTCTGTTGCCGAAGGGGTTCATGCGAAAGATCGACGTGCTCATGGACCGCGTCGACACCGCGCGCCACCACTCGAACGCGACGAGCGTTGTGAACGCCATGGTCTGGCCCATCATGAGCCCCTCAGCGCTCTCGTAGTGGTTGAAGACGGACAGCGTGCCGATAGCGATGACCGGCGAGAGCGTGAGCACGCGGACCATCATCACGCGCGTGAGAATCCCTTCCCGGGTCGGGCGAGGCGACTGCTTGAGTACGTTGCCGTGCTTGGGCTCCAGGCCGAGCGGGAGCACGGACACACCGTCGGTGACGAGGTTCACCCAGAGGATCATAATCGCCGTGAATGGGAGGGAGAAGCCCAACACGAGCGCAGCGGTGATAGCCATGATCTCGCCAAGGTTGGTCGTGATGAGGAACATCACGACACGGCGCAGGTTGCCGAAGATGACCCGGCCCTGCTCCACTGCTGAGACGATGGTCGCAAAGTCGTCATCGGTGAGCACCATGTCCGACGCTTCCTTGGCAACCTCTGTTCCGGTGAGACCCATCGCGACACCGATGTCGGCCTGCTTGAGTGCAGGTGCGTCGTTCACGCCGTCACCGGTCATCGCAACGACCTCGTTGTGTGCTTTGAGGGCCCGGACGATGCGCAGTTTGTGTGAGGGGGTGACCCGGGCGAAGACCGCGATGTCGCGAACGCGGCGCGCGAGTTCGTCGTCGTCCATCTCCTCGAGTTCCTGACCGGTCACGACCTCCTCGTCCTCCTCGAGGATGCCTGCCTTGCGGGCAATCGCAGCGGCCGTGGCGACGTGGTCCCCGGTGATCATCTTCACGTCCATGCCGGCCTCATGGGCTGCTTCGATCGCCGCGATGGCATCCGGCCTCGGCGGGTCGAGCAGGCCCCATAGGCCGAGGAAGACGAGCCCTGACTCCGCGTAAGAACGCTCTGTCTCGTCCTCGTCAACCGCAGAACGGTAGGCCCCCGCAACCACGCGCAAGGCCTCCTCAGCGAAGGAGGCCGCAGCGTCCTCGATCTCCGCACGCAACTCGTCGTCGAGAGGACACTCCTCGCCATCTATGAGAATCGAGTCGCTGAACTCGAGAATGCGCTCGAAGGCGCCCTTGACGTGCAGTGTCGTGGCGTCTCCCGCCTTGTCGAGGGTCGCCATGTACTTGAACTTGCTCGAGAACGGTATCTCGTCGATCCGGTGATGCTCGCTGTCCAGCCCGCACTTCAACAGCCCCCGCTTGTGCGAGGCGACGAGGAGGGCGCCCTCAGTCGGGTTGCCTTCGATGCGCCAGCGACCGTCCTCTTGCTCGAGCGTCGCGTTGTTGGCGACGCACCCGATGGAGAGCAGGCGGTCGAGCTCGTTGATACCGGGAGCGTCATCGCCCAGCGAGTCTCCGTCATCGGTAGTGAACTCGCCGTCGGGTGCGAAACCTTCTCCGGTGACCCGGAATCGCTGGCCACCGGCCCATACCCGGGTGACCGTCATCTCGTTGCGGGTGATGGTGCCGGTCTTGTCGGAACAGATCACGGTGGTCGAGCCGAGTGTCTCGACCGCCGGCAGCCGCCTCACGATGGCGCCGCGCTCGGCCATCTTCTGGACTCCGAGCGCCAGGACGACACTAATGACGGCGGGCAGCCCCTCCGGGATAGCGGAGACGGCCGCAGCCACCGAGAAGAGGAGCATCCCGTAGAGCTCCTCGCCCCGCCCGATGCCGATTGCGAAGATGAGACCGGCAAGCATCACCGCGGCTACCCCGACGTACAAGCCGAGGCTGGAGAGGCGGCGCTGCAACGGGGTCTCCATCTGATCGACGGTCTGGACGTCGCCTGCGATTCCGCCGATCGACGTGTCCATGCCGGTCGCTACGACCACCGCGCGGCCCCGGCCGTCGGTGACGTTCGTCGACGACCAAACCATGTTGCGCCGGTCCGCGAGAGGGGTCGACTCCTCGAGTTCCTCGGGATTCTTGCCGACAGTGTCCGATTCGCCCGTCAGCGCGGACTCGTCGACCCGCAGCTCGGTTGCGTCGAGCACGCGGGCATCCGCCGCGACGAGATCGCCCGACTCGAGCAGGAGGATGTCTCCGGGAACCACGTCCTCGGCTGCGACGACTGCCACGTCGCCGTCCCTGAGCACTCGTGCGCGGGGCGCCGCCATCCGGCGCAACGCATCGAGCGTCTTCTCGGCGCGCCACTCCTGGGAGACACCGATCAGGGTATTGAACACGATCACTGCGCCGATGACGCTAGCGTCGATGTAGTGCTCAGCAAGGGCGGAGATGCCCGCGGCGGCAATCAGCAGATAGATGAGAGGGCTCTTGAGCTGCTTGAACACGAGACTCGCCAGGGACACACCCCGCTCGGCCGAGAGGGCGTTGGGGCCGTGCTCATCGAGTCGCTTGGAAGGCTCGTCGCCCGAGAGCCCGTCGAAGGACGAGCCGAGTCGCTCGAGCACATCCTCGGCAGTCAGTGCGTGACAGTGCTGTTTCGTATCGGGAGACGTGCTAGTCATCACGGGGCGCGCCGAGCAGGGGTCGGCGGCGCGTCACCTCCTGCGTCGGCTCGGCGACAGGTCCGGCGGCGCCGCCGACGCGCACTATCGGCGGCGGGCGCCGAATCCGTATAGGGGGTCTATACCCAGCCGCCGGAAGCCGGGGAACGAGAATCATATCCGCAGGTAGAAGAGAGAGGCGGGCGCTCGACGAGTGACGCGCGCGCGGTATCCAACACCAACACGCGTTCCCGCTTGCTGCGATTGGCCCTCATCGTGGTTGGCGATGTGGTCGCTCTTTTGCTAGCCGTCTTCGCCATCTGGACGCTCACGCCGTACCGCACCGACGACACGGCACTGGAGGCGATGCGAAACGGCGGAGGCGTAACGCGGCTCACGGTGCTCGTCCGTGCGCCAGAATCGGCTGCCAGGCTGCTCAAGAACACTATAAGAGCTGCCGATAAGCTCTACAGGGAACTCCGTTCCCGCCCTACGGCTGCGCTCCCGATAGCGCGCCGACGACGAGATGGTGAGAGGGGGCCGCATGCCGCTGGATGACAGGCTCATGCAGCTGGTGGCCCGCGTGCAAGGCGACTCGCCACACCCCTTCGTCTGTATCCTTCCGAATCTCACAATCGCCTGCGCGAACGCCGCGGCGGAGACACAGGCCGGAGCCGAGCCGGGGTCGCTGGTCGGTACCCGCTGTCACGACTCCCTGGCCGGTTCGCCGACGCCATGCGCCGGCTGCATGGCCCGCACGGTGTTCCAGGACGGGATGGCGCGAGAGCGAACCCGCCACACGACCGGCGCGAACCAGGCCGAGCGCTGGGTTGTTGAGAGCTGGCAACCGCTCCTTGACGATGACGGTAAGGTCGCATGCGTTGTGGAGACCTCACGCGACGAGACGGCGGCCAGACTAGCCGAGCGAGCAGCCGGCACAACCGTGGAGCTGCAGGCCGAACGCGACCGCATGCAGCAATTCCTCGACGCAACCGCCGCGGTGATCATGACGCTCGACGTCGACGGTGTCGTCACTCGCATCAACCGCACTGGCCGGGAGGTCCTCGAACGGGAGGCGTCTGAGGTCCTCGGCAGGAACTGGCTCGACGATTTCGTGCCACTCGAACAGCGCGACGAGTGCAGAGAGCGCTTCCGCAGAATCATCAGCGGCGACTTTACCGCTGCCGAGACACCCTGCGAACACGACATCGTGCGACCCGACGGTAGCGTGCGGCGCGTCGAGTGGCACAACGCCGTCATGCACGACGAAGCAGGCACGGTGACCGGCATGCTCTGCTCCGGCATCGACGTGACGCGCCGGCTGGCGGCCGAAGAGGAGCTGCGCTTCCGCTCGGCGGTCCTTGACAAGGCCAACGATGCCGTCGTCGTCCACGACCCGGTGGGCACACCTATCTATGCGAACCAGCGCGTATGTGCGATGTGCGGTTACAGCCGTGGCGAATTCCTCGCGCTGGAACCGTTCGGCTGGCTCGATCCCGAACACCGCGAAGTCCACGGGACCGTGCGCGAAGTCCTCGCCCGAACGGGAGCAGCCATCTTCGAGACGCTTTACCTGGCGCGAGACGGTACGCGCATCCCCGTCGAGGTTCACGCGACCGCAACAGAGGTGGGCGGCCGCAATGTCATCGTCACCGCCGGGCGCGACATCAGCGACCGTAAGCGTGCGGCGCAGGCGATGACGCGCCTCGCGTTCTACGACCCGCTCACGGGACTCGCCAACCGCGCGCTCTTCCTCGACCGCCTGCGCCACGCTTCCTCGACAGCCAAGCGCACGGGCGAGCGTCTGGCTGTGGCATTTGTCGACCTCGACCACTTCAAGACGATCAACGACAGTCTCGGCCATCCCACGGGGGATGCCGTGCTCATGGAGATCGGCCGTCGAATCAAGTCGCGCCTTCGCGACGCGGACACGGTCGCCCGGCTCGGCGGCGACGAGTTCACCGTGCTCATTTCCGGCATCGCCACCGGTGACGATGCCGAGCGCGTGGCTGCTAAGCTCCTCGAGTGCTTCAGGGAACCCGTGACCGTCTCGGGCAAAGATATCTTCGTTACCGCGAGTATCGGGGTTGCGCTCAGCTCCACCGAGAACCACGAGGACGTCGGGGCACTACTCGGCAGGGCGGACACCGCCATGTACCGGGCAAAGCACGGCGGGCGCGACACCTACTGCCTGCACGATGCCACCCTCACTGACGAGCCACGCGAGCTGTTCGAACTCAAGAACGACCTGCACGGCGCCGCCGAGCGCGACGAGCTCGATCTTCGCTTCCTGCCGATCGTCCGCGTCTCCGATGGCGTCGTGACCGGCATCGAGGCGCTCATCCGCTGGAACCACCCCGAGATGGGCCAGATCGCGCCCTCCACCTTCCTGCCGCTGGCCGAGGAGTCGGAGCTCATCGTCGAGATTGGGGGCTGGGCCATCCGGCGGGCCTGCGAGCAGTTCGGCAAGTGGCGCAGCCAGGGGCTGCTCGCCGACGCGCGGCTGACCGTCAACCTTTCGGCACGGCAGTTCGCCGACCCGACGCTCGCCCACCGCATCGGAACACTGCTCTACGAGAACGGCTTCGAGCCTACGGCTCTCGAGCTGGAGATCTCTGAGGGCACTTTCCGGAGCGGCGCGGGCCTGCACTCGATCTGGAACGAGCTGCGCGACCTCGGCGTTCGGATCTCGATTGACGACTTCGGGCGCGGGCACTCCTCCCTCGACCAACTGCTGCGCTTCGAGGTCGACGCCATCAAGATCGATAGCGAGTTCGTGCGCGGCCTCGGGCGCGACGCCCGCTCGACCGCTGTGTGCCGTGCCGTCATCTCCATCGCACGCCAGCTCGGGATCACCGTAGTCGCCGAGGGTGTTGAAACCCGCATCCAGCACGCGTGCCTGCGTGCGGAGCGCTGTGGCGAGATGCAGGGCTATCTCATCAGCCCCGCGCTGCCTGCCGCGCAACTCGAACCGCTCCTGCACGAAGCGACCCTCATGCACTGGCGGGAACTGCCCGCTACGGCGCAGTGAGATGTCACCCTGCTCAACGCCGCCGCCCGTACAGGCGCATCACTAACCCCTGACAGCCTCCCGGCTCTCCGGGTCGAAAACGTGCATCCGCTCCATGTCGATGACCACCTCGACCTCGTCGTCGGCGCTCATCTTCGTACGGGGGTCGACCCGAGCAAGCAGCTTGGTCTTCCCGGCGAGCAGGTGTAAGAAGACCTCGTTGCCCATCGGCTCGGTCACGTCAACCTTGACGGTGGTCGGAGCCGCAGTGATGCCTGACGGAACGAAGTGCTCGTCGTGGATGTTCTCCGGACGCACCCCGAAGATCATGCGACGTCCGAGGAACGGCCGCATCTCCTCGGCCCGGTCGTCGGGCACGTCGACCGAGAAACCATCCCCGTCGAGGGATACGCCCCCACCGTCTTCCACGACCTCGGCCTCGAAGAAGTTCATCGCGGGCGATCCGATGAACCCAGCCACGAAGACGTTGACGGGCTCGTCGTAGAGCTCCTGGGGGCTGCCGACCTGTTGGATGATGCCCTCGTTCATGACCGCGATGCGGTCGGCCATTGTCATCGCCTCTACCTGGTCGTGCGTGACGTATACGAAGGTCGTGCCGAGACGCTTGTGGAGTTTGCTGATCTCTGCGCGCGTGTGCACGCGCAGCTTCGCGTCGAGGTTAGAGAGCGGTTCGTCGAGCAGGAAGACCCGGGGCTCACGCACGATCGCGCGTGCGACGGCGACGCGCTGGCGCTGCCCGCCGGAGAGCTGCCCGGGCTTGCGATCGAGCAGGCTGTCCACACCGAGCACCTCGGCGGCCTCCTTGACCTTGGTCGTGAGCACGTCCTTCGGCGTCTTGCGCAGCCTGAGACCGAAGGCGATGTTGTCGAAGACCGTCATGTGCGGGTAGAGGGCGTAGGACTGGAACACCATGGCGATGTCGCGGTCCTTGGCCGGAACACCGTTCACCCGACGATCGCCGATGTATATCGAGCCCTCTGTGATGTCCTCGAGGCCCGCTAGCATCCTAAGCGCGGTCGACTTGCCGCAGCCCGAAGGCCCGACGAGTACCAGGAACTCCTTATCTTCGATCTCGAGGTTGAAGTCGCGCAACGCAGTGAAGTCGCCGAAGCGTTTCGTGACGTTCTCGAAGTGAACACGGGCCATCGGTCTACCCTTTCACCGCACCGGCCAGGATGCCCTCGACGAAGTAGCGCTGGAGGGCGAAGAAGACTGCGAGCGGCAGCATCATCGAGATGAACGCCGCAGCCGTGAGCAGGTGCCATTCGCTGCCGAAGGAGCTCACGAGGTTCGAGACGGTGACGGTCATCGGCGCCACGCTCCGGAAGCCGCCGAGGTAGACGAGGGCCACAAGGAGGTCGTTCCACACCCAGAGGAACTGGAAGATGGCGAGTGCCGCGAGCGAAGGCACGGAAAGCGGCATCACGATGCGGAGAAAGACACGCGTATGCGAGGCGCCCTCCAGGAACGCCGACTCGAGAAGGTCCTTCGGCAGAGCGATGAAGAAGTTACGAAGCAGGAACACCGCGAACGGAAGACCGTACGCTGTGTGTGCGAGCCATATCGCAGGGAAGGTACCGGTCATGCCCGCCGACGAGAACATCCTCAGCACAGGAATGAGGGTGAGCTGTATCGGCACCACGATCAAACCGACAACGACGAGGAAAATGGCATCGCGTCCGGGCAGCTCCATCCACGCGAACGCATACGCCGCGAAGGCCGCGACCATGACCACGAAGACGGTCACCGGAACAGAGATGATGAGGCTGTTCACAAAGGACTGCGCCATGCCCTGCGTCGTGAGCACCTGCTCATAGTTCGCGAGCGTGAACTCGAACGGCGTCTTGAATGCCGTCCACCAGCCTGTGGTGGCGATGTCGTTCCTCGGCCGGAAGGAGCTCACGAGGAGGCCCGCCGACGGGAGCATCCACAGGAGGCAGATGGCAATGATCGCCACGTTCACAGGACCTCGCGAGAGGCTCCTCATGAGGCGTTCCTGCCGCGACAGCGCTGCTACCTCTCTGGCCATGACCTACTGCTCCCGCCTGAACCGTCTGATGTTGAGGAGCATGAGCGGGACGATCGCCAGCAGAAGCACGACCGCCACCGCGCTCGCCCTGCCGAAGTTCCCGAAGGTGAACATCTCCTTGAACATGCGGTTCGCCAGCACGTCGGTCTGGTAGTTGCCAAAAGTCATCACGTACACGAGGTCGAACACCTTGAGCGAGTTGATGGTGAGCGTCACCGCGACGACGAGCATCACGGAGCGCAGCATCGGCAGGATGACGCGCCAGAATATCTGCACCTCGTTGGCGCCGTCGACCCGCGCCGCTTCGAGTACCTCGGTGGGTATGCCTTTGAGTCCAGCCGAGATCACGACGAGCGCGAATCCCGTCCACATCCACACGCCGGCGGCAATGAGCGCGTAGTTGTTGAGGGTGGTGTTGGTGATCCAGGGCACCGGATCGAATCCCAGCGCAGCCATACCGGCGTTGAGTACTCCCGTCTGCTCGAACTGCGGCGGGCGGTAGATGTACATGAACCGCCAGATGACCGCCGCAGCCGTAAACGAGACAGCCATAGGCACGAAGATGATCGCCTTGGCGATCGCCTCATACCTCACCTGGTTGGAGAGGACGGCCAGAATCAAGCCGAGTCCGACCGACGCGGCGGTGAAAAGCACCAGCCAGAGCAGGTTGTTGCGCAGGACGATGACGGTCTCCGGGTGCGTAAGAAGGTAGCGATAGTTGTCGAGACCGACGAAGGCCGACGTGTCGCGGCCACTGAAGAGACTCAGATAAACCGTGTTCGCCACGGGATAGACGAGAAACACCCCTAGGAGCACGAACGCCGGCAGCACGTAGAGCCATGCGATCGTGGCTAACCGCGGTCTCATCCGCTCCCTCCCGGTGCCAATCGGAGGGGCGGCCCTTGTCGGCCGCCCCTCCGCCAGGTCGACTTAGAGCTGCTTACTGCGCGTACGCCTCTGCGGCCACGGCTTCGATCTCGCCGAGGATCGCGTCGAGACGGTCAGGCTGCTGCAGGTAGTCGATGATGCCTGCGAAGTACGCATTCTGGACCTCAGAAGGCATCAGGTCATCGGCGTCAAACCGGAAGATAGCAGATTCGGTCAGCTGCTCTGCCGCCTTGGCCGCAAGAGCGTCTGGATAGACGGAAACGTCAAGCGAGCGGTTGGGTGACGAGTAGCCGCCCGCAGCCGCCCACGACTCCCATGCATCCGCTGTCGCGAGGTGCCGCATCAGAGAACGAGCCGAGGGCGTGTCGTTGAGCATGACCACGACATCCGCTCCGCCGGTGACCGCACCCATGTAGGCGGCATCGACGTATGGGAACTTGAAGAAGTCGTAGTCGTCCTCGGGGACAAGATCCGGGAACTGCCCGGCGATGAAGCCCTGCGTGAACGCGCCGAGGAAGTACATATGCGCTTGCGGCGGGTCCTGGAACGGCAAGTAGGAAGCGTCCTGGAACGGAGTCGCCAGGATTGCATCAGCACCACCGGGGACGTACCCCTCAGCAAGGGCCACCTCGCCGAACTTCTCGAACGCCGACTTGATCGCGGGATCGGTCCACGAAATCTCGTGGGCGACCCACTGGTCGTAGACGTCCGGCCCGGATTCGGCAAGCAGGATCTCCTGGATCCAGTCCGTGCCGGGCCATCCTGTGGCGCCACCGCTTTCGATGCCAATCGACCACGGCGCGGTACCGTCCGCGACCATTTGGTCGGAAAGCGCGATCATGTCATCCCACGACTCGGGGATCTCGTAGCCGGCCGCATTGAAGTTCGCGGGGTTGTACCACACGGTGCTCTTGGTGGCGGCCTTGATGAACACGCCATACAGATCGCCGTCAACCGTGCCGAGGTCGATCCACGTGTCGGCGTAGTCGTCGCCAAGCGCGCCCATGTCGAGCACGTCATCGAGCGCGATGAGGTCACCGGCCCCTGCAAAGTCCTGCAGCAGCGCCGGGTTAGGCAAGATGGCGAGGTCGGGAGGGTTGCCTCCGGACACACGTGCCCTCAGAATCGCGGAGAGATCGCGCGTGCCTTCGAACTCCATCGTGCCGCCCGTGTCGGCCTCCCAGGCGGCGACGACCTCTTCGAAGGGCTCGATCTCGCCCGCCCCCCAGACACCCATCACGCTCACCGTGCCGATGGGCTCCTCACCGTCGACAGGCTCGGTGTCATCAGCCGCACACGCGACGAACGTCACCAAGAGCGCGAGGGTGAGGGCAAGGATAGAGGTTCTTTTCAACCACGACATGCCTGCTCCCCCTTTCTGGTCGGGAAACATGACGCTAAGTCGGTCACTCAGACTCAACATACCCAGGTACTGGGAGTCCGAACCGGGAGAATGGTGCCGCACCGAGTAGTCAGCGCAGCGTATGACCGACCAGGAGCAGCGTGGCGATGCCGAAGTAGATGAGCAATCCAACGGCGTCGGTAAGCGAGGTCACGAGCGGACTCGAAGCCACGGTCGGATCCTGCCCCAGCCTCACGAGAAGGAAGGGCAGCAGCGTGCCGATGAGGTTCGCCGCAATAACGATGCCCGCCATCGCGAGCGCCACGACGAGCCCTAGGCTGAAGTCCGCCCTCAATGCGCCGAGCATGAAGGCACCGATGCCCAGCGTGCCGCCGATGAGCAATCCGACGCCGACTTCCTTGCCGGCGACGCGCCACCAGTCGTCCAGCCCGATGTCTTCGGTCACGAGGGCGCGCACGACGAGCATCGATGACTGTGACCCGGTGTTGCCACCGGTATCTGCGAGCAGCGGGATGAAGAAAGCGAGCGCAACGACCGAAGCGAGAATACCCTCGTAAGCCGCGATGACCCCGGACGACACCAGGCTGAACACCAGCAGAGCTAGCAGCCAGCCGACGCGCTTCCGGTACAGCCGAACCGCCGAGAGCTCCCGATAGCTCGCACGAAGAGGCGAGACCGACGCGGTCCTGTGCACGTCCTCGGTGGCTTCCTCCTCGAAGACGTCGAAGACGTCGTCGGCGGTGACGATGCCGATGAGCACACCGGACGAATCGACCACCGGCAGTGCCACCGTGTCGTGACGCCGCATCTCGCGCACGGCCTCCTCCCGGTCGTCGAATGCCGAGAGCCGTGCGAAGACAGGGTGCATCACGTCGGCCACCGGACTCTCCGGTGCCGCGAGTATTAGGCTTCGCAGCTCGCAGACACCGACGAGCCTCCACCCGCGCTCGGCCACGTAGATCACGTCGACGGTCTCGCTCTCGCGACCGCGCCTGCGGATGTGCTCCAGCGCCTGCGCGACGTTCCAGTCCGGAGCGACGGCCACGTAGTCCGGGGTGGCAAGCCGCCCGACGCTCTCCTCGGGGTAGCCGAGGAAGCGCCGTACCTCGGCCAGGTCCTCTCCTGAGAGGAGGTTGAGGAGCTTCTGGGTCATCTCGCCGGGCAGCTCCTCGAAGAGCTCGGTCCGGTCGTCGGGAGCCAACGAGGCGAGCAGGTGCTTGGTCTCGGTGTCGGTAAGCGCCCACAGGATGTCGTCGCGCTCCTGACGCGCCAGCTGGGAGAAGACATCGGCGGCGACCTCTCTTGGCAGAAGGCGGAGGAGCGCGGCGCGTTCCGGCGCAGAGAGCTCGCGTAGCACGTCGGCCATCTCGGCGACCGACATCGACTCGACCGCTTCGAGGGTATCCGAAGGCCGGCGGGCACCGAGGTGCTCGCGTATCAGCGTCATCGTTGCGGTGTCGTGCTCCCGTGAGCTCATGGTGCGTCCCCCGCTGTGCGCCTAGAGCGCGGCCATCACTCGCGCGGCAAGACGGACGTTCGCGTAGATGAGTTGACGGTTGGCCTCTTCGCTGGCGCCGCCCGTCGCCTCGTGGATGCACGCGAGACTGGACCGGGACGCACCTCGTTCGTTCTCCTTTGCCAGGGTGCCCCTTCGGCGCTCGGCTGTAAACCGCCATCGGCTGGGGAACACACTCTCGGAGAGACACCGGACAAGGAGGAGGGCCGTGACCGGGGAAGCGCACGCCGGGAAGAGCTATGACGTGGTCGTGATCGGGGCGGGCCCTGCCGGACTGACCGCCGGTATGTACTGCGCGCGACAGGGGTTCAGTACCGTGGTAGTCGCCGGCGAGGTCGGTGGGCAGGCGGCCTGGGCGGGCAAGATCGAGAACTACCTGGGCTGGCAAGCGATAACCGGCCCTGAGCTCGTTGAGGCGTTCCGAACGCACGTCGCACGTTTTGATGTGTCCTGTCTCGAAGGCCAGCTCGTCAACGCACTTGTCCCGCGCGACGACGGTGAATTCGATGTGTACACGCGCGAGGGACTGGCGCTTGCCACCCGGGCCGTCATCATCGCGACCGGAAAAGCCCCCAACCGCCTCTCCGTGCCCGGCGAGATCGAACTCATCGGCCGCGGCGTCTCGTACTGCGCGACGTGTGATGCTGCATTCTTCACCGGGTCGGACGTTGCCGTGGTCGGCCCGGGTGAGTCAGCCGCCGATGCCGCGCTGCAACTCGCCCGGCTCGGCGCAAGACCGACTGTGTTGTCGGAGCGCGCCCTCAAGGTGCCCGACACGATGCTCGCCGCGTTGTCCGTCGAGGAAGCGATCATCCTGCGCCCCGGCGCCAAGGTCGTCCGCATAGAGGGCGAGACCGCTGTCACCGGCATCACCGTGCGAGACCTCTCGACCCATGCCGAGGAGACTCTGTCAGCGAAAGGCGTCTTCATCGAGACCGGGGCGATTGCCGCGGCTGATTTCACCGCCGGTCTCGTTGAGACGAACGAGCAGGGCGAAATCGTAGTCGACAAGCGATGCGCGACGAGCCTGCCGGGCGTCTACGCAGCGGGTGACGTCACCGACGGCCTCGGCAAGCAGGTCATTATCGCTGCGGGTGAGGGCGCCCGTGCCGCGGTGGCCGCCGGACAAGACCTGAAGAGGCGGTGACATCACCTGCGGAGCGTCGCCACGAGCCTGGCCGGGTTCTGGAGCAGCCCGAAGAGCGCCTCCACACCGCTGACCACGACGTTTGAGGCCGCAACCGCAGCACCCGCCGCACCCTCGTCGCTGATGACGCAGACTCCGATTGCCGCGGCGCGCAACATCTCGACGTCGTTCGCGCCGTTGCCCGCAGCGATCACGCCGTCCCGGCCGAGCGATTCGACGAACGCGAGCTTCTGCGCACCCTCGTTCCCGGCTGCGATCGCCTGCACGCCGATGCCGAGCTGCTCACGCAGATGCGGCGCGGTTCCGTGCGTGTCAGCCGTGATCGCCACGACGTGCAGGCGATCATGGAGCGCGGCGATGCCTTCGGCCACGCCCGGCAACACCGCACCATCAAGCGCGATGGTTCCGTTCACATCGAGCACGAGGTGCTCGAGAGCGAGCTGGCCTACGCCGGGTATCTCGATGTGCAGCATGGACCCCCTCCTCGACTCACGGCAGCGCGGTCATCACGACCGCCACAAGCGCAAGCGCCACGCCGGCACGCTGCACGCCCTGCAGCCGCTCGCCGAGGAACCCGCGGGCAAGCAGAATCGTCACCACGGGATGCATGGCGGCCAGTACTGCGACGATGGCGAGCGGGCCGGTGCGAAGTGCGGTGATGAGTGCGATGTTCGCGAACGCCTCGATCGCACCGGAGCCGAACGTGAAGCCGCGGACATCGGCGGCGACCAGATAGCTCCGGGAACGTATGAGGGTCAGGGCACCGAGCAACACCGAGGACACGATGCGTGCTGCCGCCAGCGGCACGAACCCACTCTCGGCGCCACTGAAGGAGTAGGCGATCAGGGTGACCGAGAATCCCACACCCGCAGCGACTGCGAGCACGACCGCGCGCAGCGGCATCGCCGCCCGCGACTCGGTGTCACCCGAAGCGCTCACGATGATCACCGCCACGAGCGCGATCGTGATCCCGAGGCCGCTGATCGGCCGCAGGACCGTGCCGCTCGCTACATCGTAGAGCGCTGGAAGTGCCGCAGAGATGGCCGCGGTGAGCGGAGCGACCACGCTCATGCGGCCATGCGCGAGCGCCGCGTACAGAGCGACGACCGCGAAGCCGCCGGTCACGCCGGCGACCCCGCCCCACGTCACATCGGCAAGCGTCGCATGCCGCGCCGGGAACAGCAGTACAGCCCCGCCGAGCAGGGCAGCTCCGAGCAGGTGCGCGTTGGCCGTGACCGCGAGCGCGGCGGCCCGGCGGCTCGCAATCCCGCCGATGAAGTTGGCGACACCGAAGCTCGCTGCCACAGTGGCGGCCATCAGCACTGTTGTCATGGGGTGGAAATCCTCTCGAGCTGGCGTGATGCCCATAGTAGCGCGGCGCACGGCATCGTGCCCACGCTCGTGCTACCATCGCGTATCCGCCATGCAGGGAGGAGCAGCCGAATGTCTCGCACCACCGGCAGCATGCTCGCGGGAGCCCGCGACGTCTCGCCCATCATCGTCGGCATCATCCCATTCGGCCTGGTCGCAGGTGCGGCGGTCACCAGCGCCGGCTTCGGCCTTGCCGAGGTCATCGGCATGTCGCTCCTCGTGAACGCAGGCGCGTCACAGATTGCCGCCACCACGCTCTACGCCGAGGGCGCACCCCTGCTCGTGGTGATCGGCACCGCTCTCGTCATCAACGCACGGCTTTTCATCTACAGCACTTCGATCGCGCCGGTGATCATGCCGGAGGCCGGCGCGTGGCGCGCGCTCCTCGGCCATCCGCTCGTCGACCAGAGCTACGCAGTCACGATGACCACCGGCCGCTACCGCGACGACATCAACGTGATCCCCTATTACGTCGGTTCGTGGCTCGTGCTCGCGCTCGTGTGGCAGTTCTCTAACATCGTCGGTGCCCTCGGCGGGGCATTCGTGCCGGCATCCTGGTCGCTCGACTTCGCCGTGCCGCTGGTCTTTCTCGCGATGCTCGTCCCCGCGCTCAAGTTCCGCGCCGACGTGGAGGCAGCGATCGCAACCGCCATCGCCGCCGCGCTCCTCGTGCCCGTTATGCCCATGCAGACCGGGCTCATCGCCGCAATCGTCATCGGCATGGTGTGGGGCTCGGCGCGCCACCACGAGCACCCTGCCGTAGAGGTGGACGCATGAGCGAGCAGGCAGCCTTCTGGGTCGTCATCCTCGTGCTCGCGGGCGGCACCTTCCTGCTGCGCAGTCTCCCGCTCTGGCTGCAAGGCCGCACGCCAGCCCCGCGCTGGCTCGAGCGGCTGCTCCGGCACGTGCCCGCGGCCGCGCTGACCGCGCTTGTGGTGACCTCCCTCTACACGAAGACGGGCGGTGCGTACGTGGTTGCACCCGCGCGCATCCTGGCTGCGGTTGCGGCCCTGCTCGTGGCCGTGCGCACGCGCAACGTAATCTGGACGCTCGTCACCGGCATGGCCGTGCTGTGGATGGCGCAGGGAGTGCTCGGGGTGCTCAGCGGGTAAGGAGCCCGTCAGATTCCCTGGACTCGCCCCGTCACCACCACACTTCGGCAGATTCCGCTCCCAGGTAGGTGAACTCCCCCGTCTCCGGGTCCTCGTGGAACACGTGCGCCTTGCGACTGGAGCTCATCATCCTGGTCATGTCGATGCGGTCGCCCTCGACCTGCATGCCCTCGGTGGCAGACCACAACTCCTTGGCCGCGTACTCGGTACCACCTACAAGGACCTCGTCCTTGCTCGGGTAGTCGTACATCGCCATCGGGCCGGGGTCGTCGTACCGGCCGCACGCTGCCGAGTGGCGCTTTGGTCTCCCGGGCGTATGCCGCAAGGATCCGCTCGAACTGCTCCTCGCTCATGCGGCTGGTCAACGAACCTCTGGTCGGGATCATTCCGGAAGAGGAGACATCCGGCCCGAACGGACCGCCGAGGATATCGGCAACCACCACGCGTGACCCCTTCAGCCGATACTCGACGTAGATCGCTTCCTCGCCTCCGTCCGGCATCAGCGAATAGGGGAACTCCGCGTAGCCGTAATCGATCCTCACCGCGCGGACTTCGAGGCTCTCGAGGCGGTCGCCAAGCGCGTCCTCGAACTCATCGCGTGTCTCATCGAGCTGCTCGTCGCTGAGTGCATACGGGTCGTTCCAGATGTCGAAGAAGGGGAAGGGGGCGAACATGAGCGTGCTGGCGCTGCACGCCCCGCACGCACCCAGCACCGCGAGGACGACCGCTACGGTCAGGACGATTAGCCAGATTCTCAGCCTGCGGATCGATGCGGCAAGATCGGCCGTCGAC
>JACUUN010000114.1 GCA_014859265.1 Coriobacteriia bacterium | reverse complement strand
CCGGGCGGTTGATGGCGGTCGCCCCTGCCTCCAGCGTGCGGCTCCTCGGCTGGGTCGACCATGACGGCGAATCGGATGTCGAATGGCATGATCCTGCTGCAGTCGTTCACCTCGAAGCGGTAGCGGATCAACTCCCCCATCTCCATGGACCGATCGCCACGCAACTGCGCCGACAGGTTCGCTCTCCCGTTCCAGAGGTTCAGAGTGAAGTCAGCGACGGGGGACCCGTCTTCGAGTAGCAGCTTCGCCTCACCAGGATCGACCTCTCGGTCGAAGTAGTCATTGGCTGCGTCCGTCTCGAAGGCCAGTCGGAACCGCCGATTGTGGGGACAGTGCTTGGGCCTCTCGTCTGGGAACTCCTTCTCGGGCTGGAAGAACGACGGGAACCTCTTTCCCTCGAATGTGTTGCCCTGCGCCGTCTCCATAAGGCCGAACGGATTGCTGAGGCGCCGACCCTCGAGTAGGAGCCTGCTCAGGACAGGGGAGTTCCGAATCACCTCAGCCAGGACGTCGGCCAGGGGCTTGGAGTCGCCGATGCGGCTCTCGATCTCGTCCTGCCGACGACGCTCGCGCAGTTGACGGAGTCCCGGGTGCTCGGCCAGTACGGTGGTCAGTTCGGCCTCGATCTCGTGCTTGAGCGCGGTTTCCCGAAGCCGGTCACGGCTGTTCATGAAGAGGTCCTCACGATTGCGCGAGTCGATGTCCGAGCAATCAGCGAGAACGAGAAGGGACTGGTCCAGATAGGACATTCCGACGGTCTGCCTCGTGAAGAAGCTCCGGTCCAAGGCGCCGTGCGCCTGCCCTTGGATCACGAAGATGATCCCCTCTCTGCGTGCGTAGCGATCCTTCATCCCAGGCTTGAAGGCGTAGATCTTGAGCCGGATTTCCTGGCCTCTCACCCGCAGAGTGGCTGACGCGGGAAATCCGTGCTCGAAGGTCTCGGCGGCGTCCTCGTCGAGCTTCACGGACAGGCCTCCGAGCGTCACCTCCATCGTCTTGCCACTGTAGTGCGAACGCCTCTCGCACAGCCGGACGGGGAGTGCGACCTCCGGCAGCAAGACTGAGAGGCGGTCAAAGAGCTCGCGCCTGATGTCCGTCCGCAGGCCCTTTGGCATCTGGTACTCGTATAGCTTGACGACGGTACCGTGATGCAGCGGGGCGCCATAGGCGATGGGGAAGGCGCCGGGTGCTGCCGGGATCGACGTGGCGGCGAAAGAGAGCAGTTCCCCCTCAGGTGCCAAGTACTTGTAGGTGGAGTTCCTCACGCTTCCTCTGGGCTCGACACGGCGGAGGATCGTGAAGCTCCAGTAGTCGGAGGTCACGTCGCCGGCATCCGCTATCCTCGAATCCCGTTTAGACACGATCAGCTGTAGGTTGTGCGTCGGGCTGCAGAACTGCAGCGCTCCCGCGCTGCCCATGTTGAACTTACCTTGCACGAAGGGGATGCGCAGCTTGTTCGACTTGCCGAGAGAGAGGAGGGTATCGGGCATGGTTGCGGGAGACTGCCCTTCGCCGCTATCGATCACCGTGTAGCACGGAGCTGCCGCACTACCCGTGGAGACGAACCTTATGTTCTCGGACAGCTCGCGTCTCTGGGACCTGGGGAGCTCCGCGAGGGACCCGGTCTTGATGTCGAACAGGGTCTTGAGCGCGTCCTTCGTCGTCTTGGGTGCTGCAGGGCCTTCAGGGTCTATGCCGTGGATCAGACACTCTCTCATGAGGACGGCGTCCACGGAGTTCACAAGCTTCTCGACCAGGGCTGCTTCCGGAGAGGCCTGCTGGTTCCCGACGAAGGAGAAGTTGTTCTCGTTGCCGCCGTAGGCTGTCCAGGCGGAATCGTCGTCCCAGTAGCCTGCCTCCGACAGGACACGGACGACCTCGATTTCGGAGTCGGCCCGCAGCAACTCGAGACAGAGGTCCTCGTTGCCCAAGTCCGAGGAGCCGAATCCGAGGCTCTCCTGGAACGACTCTTCGCTCATCACTGCGCACCGCCTTCGCCTTCGGGCGACGGTAGGGACTGGAGCGTGGCCCACCACTCATCCGGCCGGCCGGCATCGTTCGCCAGCAAGTACTCGCCCCGCCGTGGCTGTTCAAGCAGACCGACCGACTGAAGTGCCGCTACCACCAGGTAGACCTGGTAGGTCGGTACGGATCCCCTGAGTTGTTCGTCAGCCTCTCTTGCAAGCCACCTCTGTCGACCGGACACGGTCGCCTCCTCGATCCATCGGGCAACTACGTCGAAGGAGGCACGAGGAGTCTCGTGGCGATACTCCTTGGCAGTCTTCTTCTTGCCACGCCCGATCTTGATCAGCCTGTCCTGTCGCACGAAGAAGAGAGGGTACTTGGAGGCCTTCTTCACGCTCCGACTGGTCGCACCGGATCGTCGTTCGGTTCTTAGGGAGGAGGAACCGGTGAGGATCTGCTCGACGCGCGCTCTGAGCTTGGCTGCGTCGCTCGCCGCGGCGACGAGCTGCTGGGCCTGCTCGTAGGCACTGCGGTCGCGCATCAGTTCGTAGGCCACGTCCTGGATCGCTTGCTCGTAGGCCTGTGCCGCTGAAGACAGTCGAGTGGACGGATCACCGGCCATGGCTCATCCCCAATGCCATTCCGAGGGACTACAGCATACTCAGCCTATCCTGCATATCCTGGGCTGACAAGTGCGGGTGCTGGGCGTGCAAACGTTCGTACCGGATGCAACGACGCGCGCACGCGAGCGGCGGCCTCCCGGAGGGTGCGGGCGGGGACAACATCGTCTCAGACAGTTCCGATCCGGCGGTAGGTGTGTACACTTGCGTTGCTCATATGTATAGTCTAGTATACGTAACATGAACTCAACCATCGGTATCATAGAAGAGGTCTTCGGCAGTCCCGGGCGGATCGCGGTCCTGCGCCTTCTCGCCAACAGCAGTGTCTCACTGACCGGCAGGCAAGTGGCCGAGTTGGCGAAGTTGACGCCTGCCGGAGCAGCCCGGGTGCTGGACCGCCTGGCTTCTCTCTCCGTCGTGAGGCGTAGGCGCGTCGGCCGGGCCGTTCTCCATGAGCTCGAGCGTGACAGCGACCTCGTGCAGACGATAGTGCTTCCCGTCTTCGAGGCGGAGGCCGAGTTGCAGACCCGGCTTGAGCGCGATCTGGCCGAGACCTTCGGCCCGGAGTCGATCTCGGTCGTCCTCTTCGGCAGTGTCGCTCGACGGGAGGCTGAGCCGGGCAGTGACATCGACGTGCTGGTCGTTGCGCATAGCGACGCCGAGGCGGAGGGACTGGAGCACGTCGCCGCCGAGGAGAGCGGGCGGTACTTCCGCACCTATGGGAAGCCGCTGTCCGTGATCGTCAAGACACAGAGGCAGCTCCAGGGCCGCAAGCCGGCGTTCGTCCGCGAGGCGATCACTGACGGGATACAGGTGGCCGGGCGTGCGCTGAAAGAGGTCGTCGGTGGGTCGCAGCGGTAGGACTCGGGCCGCCACCAAGGGCGATTCCAGGCTCTACGCGGGCAAGGCGAGCGAGTTCCTCTCCTCGACGGAACGGGCGATCGCGTCGCGCGAATGGGATGCGGCGGGTCTCGCCGCCATCCATGCCGGCATCTCAGCGAGCGACGCCGTGCTTGCCTATCACGGCGGCGTCAGAAGCGCCGGGCAAGACCATCGGGTGGCGGTGGACCTGCTACGAGAGACGATGGGCGCTGCCGCGGACGAGCCGGCGAAGCATCTGAAGCGCCTGATCGACAAGAAGAACCTGGTCGAGTACGAGCAGAGGCGTCTCACTCAGGCCGAGGCGCTCGACCTCGCCGAACACGCGCGTCGCTTCCTGAAGTGGGCGAAGCTGCAGTTGCCCTGAACTCGATCGCCACGCGCAGCCGTGCGGCTTCAGGCCCTGGTAGACGAGCACCGCTTCCTCCCCGGAGGGTGCGGGTGGGTTCGGGATGAGGATAGCAGGGGGGAGTGGCACGCGAGTGTCGTCCGATCACTCCTCGGCCAGAGGGAACACGTCGTCGTAGCCGTTCACGGTGATCCGGCTGTCCGCCCGCTCGTTCTCGCGGAACACGCAGAGATTCGCCACGCCTGCCTCGATCCG
>JACUUN010000024.1 GCA_014859265.1 Coriobacteriia bacterium | reverse complement strand
TGCTATCAGACGCTGATTCCCGGCCGCAGCATCTTCATGCTGGCTAAATGCGGTGGTGATGTGGTGTTCGGGCCGGGTTCGTACGCCGAGGACGACCCTCGAGCCTCACGTCCGGGCGTCGCGTACCGGCTGCCCTCCGACTCGCTGTCCGACATCTTCGAGACCGGCCAGGAGTTCGTGCACGGTCCTTACGAGGACGACTCCGGCACGTTCGTCTCGGCGTTCGCTCCGGTGATCGAGCCGCGCACCGGTGATGTGCTGGCGGTCGTGGGGGTGAGCGTCGAGGCTGCCGAGTGGCGGGCGGCGCTCGCTCGGGCGCGGCTCGTCGCGGTCCTCATCGTCCTGCCGCTCGGGCTCACGGTCCTGGCGGGAGTCCTCGCGCTGCACCGCAGCGGGCTTCCCGCGCACACGCGGACCCGGTTGCCCTATGCCGAGGTCTACGTCGTCGCCGCGTTTTGCGCGGTGTTGACCCTGGCCGTGGCTCTGGCGCTGCACGATTCCGAGGTCCGCTCCCGGCGCGAAGCCTTCGGACACCTGGCACAGATCGAGGCGAACGAAGTCATGGAGGCGTTCGGCGACCTGCAGTACCGCAAGTTGGATTCGCTCGCCCGGTTCTTCGAGGGGTCCGAGTTTGTGGATCGAGACGAGTTCCCTCTCTTCACGGCCCCGATGGTGCGACGACTCGACGTCCAGGCGCTCGAGTGGGTCCGGCCCGTCCCAGCCGCGGAGCGGGCCGAGGTCGAGGCACAGGCCCGTGCCGAGGGGGTGGCTGGCTTCGCCATCTGGCAGGAGAGGTTGGACGGACGACGGGAGCCGGCATCGGGACGAGAGATCTACTATCCGATCTGGTACGCGGAGCCGCTGCAGGGGAATAACGCCGCGCTCGGGTACGACGTCGGCTCGGATCCGGCGCGCCGCACCGCGCTCGAGACCGCTCTCAGGAGCGGTCTGCCATCGGCGACCGAGCCCATCAGGCTCGTGCAAGAGACCGAAGACGAGTTCGGCTTGCTCGCCTTCCAGCCGGTGTTCTCGGGCGAGCCGCCGGCGCAGACGTTGCGCGGCTTTGTCCTGGCGGCCGTGAGACTGGGGTCCTTCCTGCGCTCGGTCACGTCGGCCGGGTCGCTGGACGACGCGCCTGTGGCAGTGGATCTCGATGTGCTGAGAGCCGGCCAGCCACCCGAGTTCATGGCCTCTTCGTCTCCGGCCCATGCGTCCCGTCACCGCGCGGAGACATCTGGTCGCCGAGCCGTCCTCGCAGGTGCAGACGGCCTCGCGGCCACCTTCCCCGTCTTCGCTTTCGACAAGACCTACGCCGTGACCGTGCACGCGCAGCCGAGCTTCTGGGAGACCTACCCTCTGCGGGCCGGGTGGACGACGGCCTTCTGGGGCGCGCTGTTCACGGTGCTGTTGACGGCGTCGACGGCCTTCCTCGTGCATGGCCGGACCGACCTGGAGAGGCAGGTGCTCGCACGCACCGCGGAGCTGTGCCAGCGCGAGGCATACCTCTCGACCCTGCTCGACACTCTCGGCGACGCGGTCCTCACCCTCGAGATGCCCGAACGCCGCATCACATACGCCAATCGCGCTCTGACCACGATCTTCGGGTATTCGGTCGAAGAGGCCGCCGGGCAGACGACCCGCATGCTTTACACCTCTGAGGCAGGCTTCACCGAGTTCGGCAGAGAACAGCACGAAGCCCTGGCGGACGGGAGGGAGCGGGTGCGGGGCGAGCTGGAGCTGCGACACAAGGACGGGCAGACCGTGTGGGCAGAAGCTCACGTCACCTTCCTCCCCGGTGGGGACGAACCTTCCACGGCGATCAGCGTGCTGCGTGACGTCACCGAACGCAGGCAGGCGGAGGAGCGCGTTCGAACTCAGCTGGAGCGCATCGCCGGCCTGCACGAGATCGACCTGGCCATCACCAGCACGTTCGATCTGAGGCTGATGGCGAGGGCCGTGTTGGAGCAGACGACCACCCAACTGGGTGCCGACGCTGCCGCCCTGCTGCTGTTCGACTCGAACACGCAGACGCTCGAGTACGCTGCCGTGCGCGGCTTCCGCGGCGCGTCTGTCGAACGCTCTCGCCTGCGTCTGAGTGACGGGTACGCCGGGCGAGCGGTGCTGGAACGGAAGCTCGTCGGCGTCTCGAACCTGTGCGATTCGGAGGCGGAGAGTGTCCGGGCGGCACTGTTGGCCGAGGAGGGGTTCGTCACGTGGCACGCCGCGCCCCTCATCTTCAAAGGGGAGATCAAGGGGGCGCTGGAGGTCTTCATGCGTTCCGAGCGTGTTGTGGATGAGGAATGGTTCGACTTCTTCAAGACGCTCGCCGGCCAGACGGCCGTCGCCGTGGACAGCGCCCAGCTGTTCGAGAGTCTGCAGCGCTCAAACCTCGACCTTCGGCTTGCCTACGACGCCACCATCGAAGGCTGGTCGCGCGCGATGGACCTGCGCGACAAAGAGACCGAGGGCCACACGCAGCGCGTCGCCGAGATGACCGAACGACTGGCGCGGGCCATGGGGCTTGGTGAAGAGGAGATCGTCCATATCCGTCGCGGCGCACTCCTGCACGACATGGGCAAGATGGGCGTGCCCGACAGCGTCCTCTTAAAGTCCGATAAGCTCACCGACGAGGAGCTGGAGATCATACGACAGCACCCGCGATTCGCCTACGAGATGCTCTCACCCATCGCGTACCTGCGTCCGGCGCTCGACATCCCCTACTGCCACCACGAGAAGTGGGACGGCACCGGCTATCCGCGCGGGCTGAAGGGTGAGGAGATTCCCATAGCGGCCCGCCTGTTCGCCGTGGTCGACGTGTGGGACGCGCTCCGCTCCGACCGGCCGTACCGGGCGGCCTGGTCCGAGGAGAAGGTGCTCGAACACATCCGTTCGGTGGCCGGGACGCATTTCGATTCGGCCGCGGTAGAGTTTTTCCTGCGCACGATAGGGGGGTAAGGATACCAGGATGATTCAGCGATGGCGGTTGCCACCGCTGCGCGATTGGGATCGTCCGCGTTGCGGGGAATCATCGGTCGATGAGACCCGGCATGTGGGAGGCGGAGCCTCTCCGGGCCGAAGGTGCCGCCGAAGACGGCGACCGGCATGTGGGAGGGCGCCTCGCGATGCCCACGAACTCTTCCCCGGCCGGGAGATCATCTGCTGAGCGTCCCGACACCTACCAGAGCTGCGCACCCGACGCCACTGCGAGCAGCATGAGCGGCAGCTGCAGGTCGAGCAGGCCGTGGACGACCATAAGGTAGGGCAGCAGCGAGGGCCTCCGGTCGATGGCATAGCCGAGGAAGACCGCGAACGGCAGGAACATCCCGAAGCGCCAGAGCGCGAACGACGCGTCGAAGACGAGCGGCAGGGTGACGTGCTGCAGCGCGTGCGCAACCCCAACGAGCAGCGGCACCCACCACACGCCGCCCACGCGCCGCCGGATACGGGGCATGGCGTAGCCGTAGTAAGCGGGAAGCTCGGCCAGCGCGATCGTGAGCGGGAAGAGCGCGAGGGCGGTCCAGAGCATCCAGGGCGGCAGCGGCTGGAACATCGTCACGAGCGGGGTGGCCGGGTCGGCGAAGAACGCCCGTGCGAGCCAGACGTTGGGGAGGTAGGCGAGCGGCGCGCTTACGACCACCGCGCCGAGAAGCCACAGAAGATCGCGTTTCGCGCTCGAGCGGTCGAAGCCGTACAGACGCCAGACCCGGATGCCCTCGCGACGGGCGGCGAGCCAGAGCAGGCCGAGGGTGTCGGCGTTGGCGAAGATGGCGGCGAGCGGCCACCATGCCACCGAGCGCGACCAGGGCTCGGGCGAGCCCACAATCAGGAACACGAGCGCGATGAGCGCCTGGTAGAAGGCGAAGAGCGCGGTGCGCGCGAGCAGCATGAGCCACGGGCCGCGCCTGGCGATGGCGTCCAGTAGGCCGGTCATCGGTCGGTCTCCTCTCCGAGCAGCCGGACGTTGGCGCCGAGGCCCGCCGAGCGAGCTGCGGCAGCGAGCTTCCTATCGGCGGTGACCAGTTCGCATTCCCGCTTGAGTGCGAGTGCGAGGTAGAAGCAGTCGTAGGCAGAGTGGCCGACATGGTCGGCGAGTGCAAGAGTCTGCGCGTCGAACTCATGAGCGGCGGAGTACTTCGCCGGAAGGTCGCAAGCTTCCCGGCGACATGGCACCGCCAGATGGCATTCCCTTACGCAAAGGCCGACCCGGCGCCGGCGCCGTCCGACCCGCTCGTAGAGGTCGTTGTCGATGACGAGCTCGGGCGGGTGGGCTTCACGTACACGCTGGCGTCGGGCAGAGAGGGATCGGTGCACATCGACGACGTGCTGGAGTACAACCAGGATCCGGGCTACATGCGGGACCTGCTGCTCTACCGGCTCACCGCCGAAGCCAACCGCTGTCTCGAGGCGACCTCCCTGACACGAAGAGAGGTCATCCGACGGCTCGGGACATCGCCCGCACAGTTCTATCGGCTGATCGATCCGACCAATCGGCGCAAGACGGTCGACAGCGTGCTCGATCTTCTGGATGTGCTGGGCTGCGAGGTCGAGCTAGTCCTCAGAGACAGGACGTCCGTGGCCACGTAGAATCTGTCACCCGGTGGCACGAGCAGTCAGAAACGACAAAGCCGGGCAACCCCGAAGGGCTGCCCGGCTCATCGGCGTTCGTGAGAGTGCGCTTAGAGAGCACGCACCTGCGTCGCCTGCTGCTTGCCGTTCTGACCAGTGGCCTCCGTGAAGGAGACGGCCTGACCCTCGTCGAGAGACTTGAAGCCCTCGCTCTGGATCTCGGAGAAGTGAACGAAGAGATCCTCGCCACTCTCGCGCTCGATGAAGCCGTAGCCCTTGTCAGCGTTGAACCACTTGACCTTACCTTCAGACATCAAAACCTACCTTCTTGCCCCAACGGGGCAAAACAAAACGACGTGACTGACCGCTAGAAATGCGGTGTGTCACGTCGCAATCCTCCGAGCCCTTGTGGCTCGTCTTCCGACAGTATAGCAGGTTACGGCCGAGCGTGGGATTCGGGGTGCGGGCCGGGCGATCAGTCTGGTCCCGGTCGAGACGCCTCCCCCGTCCGTATGCGCATGACGTACTCGAGCAGGAGTCCGAGCGGTATGGCTGAGACCGCGACCAGGATCGAGCGGGAGAGAGAGAAGCGCAGTCCCAGGAACCCGATCTCGAGGGGGACCATGGGTATCTTGACCGCCCACGCGGTCAGGACAGCACCGACGATCGCCCAACGAGCTCCATGCTCCCTCACCGCCTTGAGCAGGGGAAAGACTACGTAGACCGGTCCCACGAGAATCGTGCCGAACAGGCTCGCGATGACGATTGTCCCGATGCCGCTGCCCTCGCCGAGGCGGCGGGCGACGGCCTTCTTGTCGATCCACACGTTGAACAGACCGAGTGCGGCGAACACGGCCACGATGATCGGCAGCACGCCGAGGAACACGCCGGCGCCGATACGGGCAGCCTGGACGGCGCGCCCGGGCGCCAGGACGAACGCGGTCGCGAACAGGACGACGGTGAGCACGAGCAGGGACTCCGACTTCGCGAACTCCAGCACGCGCCTCATACGATCGCCCCCATGAGGATGCCGATCACGAGCGCGAACACGAACGAGAACCCATTGCGGACCAGGGCGAAGCGCCATCCGAACGTCTTGGCCTCGAAGGGTAGCGAAACGAAGCCGACAAGCGTCCACGAGACGATGAACGCGGCGACCGCCGGCATCCAGGCGCCGCCGGAGAGCAGCGACGCTGCGATCGGGTACGCCGCGACCGGGGGTCCGGCCGCTACCGAGCCGACCGCTCCGCCGAGGAACAGCGAGAGCAGGCCGCCCTCGGCGCCGAGTGTGCGCTCGATGAGGGCCGGTGGCACGAACACCTCGAGTAGGCCGACCAGGCCGAACACGGCGAGGAAGGTCGGTGCCACCCCGAGGAACGACTTCACGCTGCTCGCGGCGGCCTGCTGCGCCTTCTGTTTGCTGCGCTGCATGGTGACGAGATAGCCGATGAGTGCGGCTACCAGGTAGCCGTAGCCGATGTAGCGCTCCATATCAGTCGGCCACCGGCTCGATGATCGGCGTGAGAATCGACCGTAGGTCCCTCACCACCGGTCACCCTGCGCTACCCGTTCTTGCATCTGGTCGACCTTTCTTATGGACGGCCTGGCTCCGCCCGGGCGACCTCGGTGTCGTAGGTGGCCTGCGCAACCGGCTTGAGTCTGACCATCATCATCATCTTCTAGTGGTAGTCCACGATCTCGACATCTTCGGGTCCCGCTGGCGTCCAGCGGAAGCAGACCCGGTACTGGTCGTTCACACGGATGCCCCGAAGGTCGCAGATTCGAATGACCTTCTCGGGATGCTCCTAACCTGCGTGTCTTCCGCTCATGACGAAGCGCTGGTTAGCAGAACTGCAGAATCGGCGTTGTGTCGTGCGTATATCGCTACAGGCGCAGCTGAGGCTATGAGCCCAATGCCCGCATCAGCTCGTCGTACTGTTCCTTGGTGATCTCGCCGGATGCAAGACGCCGCTTCGCGATGGCGACAGCCTCGTCGTGACCCACAGCTCCGGGCGGCGGAGCTGAGCCGTGGGTCGTCCCATGGCCGCTCGATGCCCTCACGGCCCAGATGACGATCAGCACGATCCCGGCGATGACGAGCGCCCCGAACAGGAGCACCAACAACCCGCCGAACCAGCCATAGCCGCCCATCATGTCGTATCCGTAGTCGTACCCTCGACCCATCATCGTGTGTCCAACTCCTTCAAGTAAGCGATCACGTCGTTCGCTTCGGTATCGGTCATATCCCACCGGGGCATCGGGGCCTTGATGCGCTGTCCGTCGGGCTCGAACCCTTCGCGGATGGCCCGTGTGATGTCGCGGTCACTCCAGGCGGGCTTGGCCGTGCCTCCCTCGGAATGAGGGGACGTGAGCGCGGAGTACCTGATGTCAGGGACCTCGATCGCGCCGAACATCATGCCGAGACTGCCGCCGCGACAGTCCTCACCGTGGCAATCGACGCATGCCGAGCCACCCATCATGCCGCCACCTCGGACGGTTCTTGGGATGGGGCGCCCCTCGTCATCCAGGCCCGTGTAGTAGATGCGCTGTCCGGGAGAGGTGAACGTCCCGGCGCCGGTCAGCGGCGCTCCGCTCGACCCGAGTACCAACACGGCTCCGAGGCCGATGGACCCGACGATGACGAGCGCGATGCCCCACACGAGTGTGGTTCTGCTTCCCATGACCTGTGTATTCCCAAGCGCTCAGAGTATGACGCGGCAGATCTCCTCGTACTCGGACGTGGTGATCTCACCTCGAGCCAGGCGCTGGCGGGCGATCTCGATCGGGTCGGGGCCATTCGTGCTCGGTGATTGGGTATGTCCCGTGTGGCTCATGCCGCAACCAGCCATGCCGTCACCGGACCGCATCATCCAGAACATCGCGAACGGGATCAGGAACAGGAACGGAAGCCAGAGAAACATCATCGGAAATCACTCCTTCGTGTAGTCAGGGGAATGTTCGCTGCGGGGCGATCGCGATGGCGACCGCCTCCGCGAGCAGCGATAAGGCCGGCAAGCATGCCGACCACGATCTTGGTCTTGGCATCCATGACTGTCTCCTTGTCTCGCCCGTTCGGGCGATGGTCAGTGTCGGTCAGTTGAGTTGGCCGGGCTGCTAGTGAACTCGACTTCCTGTGACCACATAGGCATCGAAGCCCACGTCTGCTATCTGATCGCGGATAGTGTCCGCGTCGACGAGGTCGGGGTCGTAGAGGACCGAGGTCAGATGCATCGTGCGATAAGAGCGTGCGGCCTTTACTCCCGGAAGGCGCTCAACCCGGGCTTCAATGCGAGAAGGGCAAGCATCGCAATACATCCCGTCGGTCCTGATGTGCACAGCGTTCATTAATGAGTCCTCTCGTCTGCGCCGATGTGTCTGGGTGACGGTGGCGCGTGTGATGCCGCAATGACGGGACTGGTCCCAAGGTGCGGCGGTGCCTCGTCGGTCAAGTGGCCGATGAGGGCGAGAGGATCCTAGAGCCGGAGACGCATGTTGAGCGGGTCGGCGCAGCGTCCGAGCGACACAGTGTGGCGGCCAGCCAAGCGCAGCACCAGCGTCGTGTTCAGCACGGTTGCGAGTCCCACGATGGCGGTCAAGAACATAGATACGACAAGCAGCCACGAGTCCGCGCTGGCAGCCGATCCGAGTGCGCCCGAGTGCGTCATCACTGCACAGACGCCGTCCATGCTGCCAGCCGAAGGCACGTGCACGCCGTCAGCGCACAGGACCGCAAGAGTGGCCGTCATCACGACGATCACGAGAATCGTCGCAAGCGGACTCCTATGTGTCGATACAAGTCGCATGTGCTCTCCACGGCTGTGCTTCGGACGACGGCTTACAACGCAACCGCCGTGCCATCTCGCTCAGTGGCAGATGGAGCTTGTGTGGGGCCTGCAGTCAAGGCCTCGTCGTGTGGCACTGCGCGGATGTCTCCCGGCAGGCGACCACACTCTGTTCGGTTGCCGGGTAGATCGGTCCGCTCTCTTCAACCCCGCGGTTAGGCCCCCTGAGGTTCAGGTACATACGGAGTGACCGACGCCAGCGGTCGGAGGATGTATGGTCCAGATTGCGGCCAAGAGCCTGCTTCAAGACCGTCTGCGCTTTGCCCTGAGCTTGGGCGGCGTGGCGCTGTCAATCATGCTCGTGGTTCTGCTCGTCGGCATGTACCTCGGCGTCAACCGTCAGATAACAGCCTATCTCGACAACACCGGCGCCGACGTGCTTATCGCGCAGGCAGGGACACGCAACTTCCTCGGCGCGCGGTCTGTGATATCGGAAGACGCCGAGCAACGCGCCGCGAGGACCGAGGGCGTTCGCAGCGCCATCCCTGTCATCTCGCAGTACGCCGTCGTCGATGTCGGCACGCGCAAGGAGTTCTCGCTGCTCATCGGCTTCTACCCGGAGCAGGGCGGCGGGCCCTGGGAAATGGTTGAGGGACGAGCGGCGCCTGGCGAAGGTGAGGTCGTCGCTGACTACGCCGTGGCGAAGGCGCGGGGGCTCGGGCTCGGCGACCGGGTGGAGATCCTTGGGAAGGACTTCGAGGTAGTCGGGCTTTCAGGAGGCACGTCCTCGTGGATGACCGGCACCTTCTTCATGAGATATGGGGCGGCCTCCGATCTGGTGGCGTCACGAGGACAGCCGTCGTTCCTACTCGTCAATGTCGAACGAAACGCCGACCCCGGCGTCGTCGCAAGGCGGTTAGAGCAGCGGTTGGGAGACGTCACGGTCACCACGCGAGCCGCGGTCAACCGCAACGACCGCCTGCTCTACGCTCGCATCTTGAATGGTCCGATGGGCTTCATGGTGTTGGCGGCATTCCTCATCGGCACAGCGGTTGTGGGTCTGACGATCTACACGGCAGCGGCGGAGAGAGTTCGCGAGTATGGGACGCTGAAAGCCATCGGCATCGGCAACCGGCAGCTCTACCGAATCGTCTTCCAGCAAGCGTTGCTCACCACTGTGTCGGGGTACGTGGCCGGCGTGGGACTGGCTGCAGCTGCCAGATGGGCCATCCCGCTGGTGAACCCCCGATTTATGGTCGTGATCGAGCCTCCGGTTGTGGCGGGGCTGGCCCTTCTGTCTCTTGCGATGGGCGTACTCGCCGGCTTCATCCCTGCCCGAGCGATTGCCGTCATCGACCCGGCGGTAGCCTTCAGAAGGGGTGCGTGATGGCTGTACCCGTCGCGCGGAGGAACCTCTTCCAGAGCCGTGCTCGGCTCATCATCAGCGTCGGTGGCATCGCCCTCGCCGCCTTGCTGGTGCTCGTGCTCGACGGCGTTTTCGCCGGCTCCGAGAAGGACGTGACCGTCTTCATGGACAACACACCCTTCGACCTCGTGGTATCTCAGCGTGGCGTGCGCAACCTTCACATGACGACCTCCTTCTTCCCCGAGCAGGCGCTGCGGAGCATCGAGCAGGTTTCCGGTGTTGAGCGGGTCGACCCGATCCTGTTCACGACGACGTTCCTCATCGCGGGAGACTTGCCGACCCAGCGGGGGCTTGCCTACCTGATCGGCTACGAGCCCGGCCGTCTGGGGGGTCCCTGGGCCTGGGCAGGGCGCCCCGTAGAGCTCGGACCTGACGAGATCGTGATCGACATTCGTGCGGCAGAGGATTTTGGAGTGAGTGTGGGTGATGAAATCACCGCGGCAGGACGGGACCTTAGGATCGCGGGTCTTGCAGAGGGGACTACGAGCATCGTCAACTCGATCAGTTTCGTGACCTTCGAAGGTTTCCAGAGAGCGCAGGGGGTCTCTGGGACCGTCAGTTTCGCCTTGGTTCTATTGAGGCGGGACGAGAATCCCGCAGCGGTCGCCGACAGAATCCAGGCGGCCGTTGACGGCGTGACCGTGCAAACGCGGGCCGACTTCGCCGAAAGCGAGAGGAGGATCGTAAGCGACATGAGCATCGACATCATGCGGCTCATGAACATCATCGCGTTCCTCATCGGACTGTCGGTCACCGGGTTGACGGTCTATGTCGCGACGCTCGCGAAGGTTCGGGAGTACGGCCTGATGAAGGCGATTGGGGCCCGCAACTCGCGTCTCTTCCGGCTCGTGATCGGCCAGGCCGCAATGAGTTTAGGGTTGGGACTTTCGCTCGCGGTCGCCGTCGCGCTCGTTCTGCAGGTGGCCCTAGGTGCAGCAGCGGCGAGAATCCCCATGGTCGTCGAGCCCGAGTCGATTGCTCGGATCATCGCCGGCGCCACTGTGATCGGGCTGCTCGGTGCAGTAATACCAGTCGCTCGCGTCGCCGGACTCAAGCCGGCCGACGTGTTCAGGAGATAGGGGGCGGAGTGGACAGCGATTCTGCGACCACGCACCGGGTCAACGAGAGCCGTGAGCCTATCATCGTCGCCGACGGTGTGACAAAGATCTTCGGCGAGGGGGAGACCAAGGTGGAGGCGCTGCGGGGCGTCGACCTTGCAGTGATGCCTGGAGAGGTCGTCTTGGTGATGGGTCCCTCAGGCAGCGGCAAGACGACGCTGCTCTCCATCCTCGGAGCGCTGTTGAAGCCGAGCTCAGGGAGAATCAGTATTGCGGGCATCGACGTTACGACACTTTCGGAGCGACGGCTGCCGAATCTTCGGGTGCGCGAACTGGGCTTCGTGTTCCAGGACTTCAACCTGCTCTCCGCACTAACGGCCGTCGAGAACGTGCAGGTGGTCATGGACTTCGCGGGGGTCGCACATGCGGAATCCCGTCAACGTGCTGAGAGGCTGCTGGGTGACTTGGGCCTGAGCGGGCGCCTGAGCTTCCTGCCTGAGAAGCTCTCCGGAGGCGAGAAGCAACGGGTCGCGATAGCCCGAGCGCTCGCCAACGACCCCGCGGTTCTGCTGTGCGATGAGCCGACTGCGAACCTCGACTCCAAGATCGGGCACGACGTCGTTGCTCACCTGAGGCGGATTGCCGACGAGCGTGAGAAGGCCGTGGTGATCGTCAGCCATGACGAACGAATCAAGTCCCACTCGGACCGTGTCTTGTGGCTGGAAGACGGTCAGTTCAAGGAGATGCGGACCATGGCCGTCGATCCCGTCTGCGGTATGGCGGTGGAGCGGGAAACGGCACCGGCCCGACTCGAGCTGGACGGAGAGACCTACTACTTCTGCTCGCGAGGTTGCATGCGCGAGTACCAGGAGGGAATCGCCGCTCGTTGAGTCGACCGATGATCGTCGCACGGGTGACGGGCGGGGCCACCCTCGAAGAGATCCGCGCCAGTCTAGACGGGTCATGTCAGGAACTGATGCCCGGTGGGGGCCGCCTTCCGATTTCGGAAGACGGCCCCCACAGCCGCTCTTGACGCGGCCCCGTCGAATACTTACTTTGCTAATGGTTAGCAACCTATCTGTCCTTGGACTCGCCGGAGCCGCCATGCACCCGACGCCCGCCCAGCCGCGGGACCTCTCGCTCTCCATGCGCACCTTCGCCGCGTTCCACCAGACCGTGCTCGCGCACCGGCAACTCCTGATGCGGAGCATGCGCGAGCGGGGCATGCACCCCGGGCAGGCCTTCTGCGTGGCGGAGATCTCGCACCACGAGGGCATCACCCAGAGCGAGCTCGCCGAGAGCCTCGGTGTCTCGAGGCCGACCGTCAGCGTGATGCTTCAGAAACTCGAGAAGGCCGGGGTCATCGAGCGCCGCACCGATGCGGATGACCAGCGTTTCACGCGTCTCTACCTTACCGAGGAGGGCCGGACCCGGTATCGGACGATGCACACCATCCTCGACGAGTTCACCGCTACCATCATCGAACCGATGTCCGAGTCCGACCGCACCGAGCTCGTCCGGCTGCTCGGCATCCTGGCCGCCAATATCCAGCTCGCGCTCGACGATGACGGCACTCCCGGCGACACCGACGCCGCGGAGCTCGACCGGTGATTCGGCTGCTGCGGGAGCACCTCGCCCCCTACCGGATGAGCCTCGTGCTCGCGATGGCGCTCATGCTCGTCCAGGCGATCGCGAACCTCTACCTGCCTGCGCTCAACGCCGACATCATCAACGAAGGTGTGGCCAAGGGCGACATCGCCTACATCTGGCGCGTCGGCGGCCTCATGGTGCTCGTGACCCTCGTCATGGGCGCCGCATCGATCGTCTCGGTGTACTTCGGCTCCCGGGCGTCGATGGCCTTCGGGCGCGACGTGCGTGCCGCCATCTTCCACCGCGTCGGCGCCTTCGCCCAGACCGAGGTGAACGCTTTCGGCACGGCCTCGCTCATCACGCGCAACACCAACGACGTGCAGCAGATACAGATGGTCGTGCTCATGACGCTGAACGTGATGATCCTCGCACCGTTCATGGGCATCGGCGGCATCATCATGGCGATCCGGCAGGACGTTGCGCTCTCGGGCACGCTCGCCGTCATCGTGCCGCTCATGGCGCTCTTCCTCGGCGCGCTGGCCTACCGTACCCTGCCGCTGTTCACGGCGATGCAGCGCAAGGTCGACCGCATCAACCAGGTGATGCGCGAGCGGCTCTCGGGCGTGCGCGTCATCCGCGCCTTCGTGCGCGACACCTTCGAGTCGCGCCGCTTCGAGCGTGCCAACGCCGATCTCACCGACACCGCGACGCGGGTCTTCCGGCTCTTCGCGCTCATGTGGCCGATGCTGCTCGGTGTCATGAACCTCTCGACTGTGGCCATCATGTGGTTCGGCGGGCACCGGATCGCGAGCGGCGCGATGCCCATCGGCAATCTCACCGCGTTTTTGACCTACGTCGTCCAGATTCTCATGTCGGTGATGATGGCCACCTTCATGCTCACGATGTTGCCGCGCGCCGTGGTGTCGGCCAACCGTATCCGGGAGGTCCTCGATACCGAGCCGACCGTCGGAGACCCGGTGGTGCCGCTCGTGCCTACCGAGAAGCGCGGCTGCCTGGACTTCCGCGACGTGGAGTTCCGCTATCCCGGCGCCGAGGACCCCGTTTTGCAGCACGTCAGCTTCTCGGCCGGACCGGGCGAGACGACCGCCGTCATCGGCTCGACGGGCAGCGGCAAGTCCACACTCGTGAACCTCATGCCGCGCTTCTACGATGCTACCGGCGGCGCGGTGCTCGTCGACGGCGTAGACGTCCGCGACATGGCACAGGAGGACCTGTGGGCGCGGATCGGCTTCATCCCACAGCGCGCCTTCCTGTTCTCGGGGACGGTCGCGAGCAACCTGCGCTACGGCAACGAGGACGCTTCCGACGAGGAGCTCTGGCACGCGCTGCGCGTCGCGCAGGCCGAGTCGTTCGTCTCCGAGATGCCCGAGCAGCTGGAGTCCCCCATCGCACAGGGCGGCGCGAACGTGTCCGGCGGCCAGCGCCAGCGTCTCGCCATTGCTCGCGCGCTCGTCAAGCGCCCCGAGGTCTACGTCTTCGACGACAGCTTCTCGGCGCTCGACTTCGCGACCGATGCGCGTCTGCGCGCCGCGCTCAAAGACGAGACCCGCCAGGCGACGGTCGTCGTGGTCGCGCAGCGGGTCGGCACGATCATGCGCGCCGACCGCATCGTCGTCCTCGACCAGGGCCGCATCGCCGGCATCGGCACCCACGACGAGCTCATGGAGACGTGTGAGACCTACCGCGAGATCGTCTACTCCCAGATGACCGAAGAGGAGATTGCGTAGATGGCCGGCCGCGACGATACCACGGCGACCGCCGGAGCGCCGCGCGCCGAGGGCGGGCGCGGACCGGGCAGCAGACCGGGGCCAGGCGGCGGGCACGGGCCGGGGTTCGGCCCGCGCGGCATGATCGGCACCGGCGTGAAGTCGAAGGACTTCCGCGGCTCGACGAAGCGGCTGCTCGGCCTTCTGCGCCCCTACCGCACGCGCATCGCGGTCATCATCGTGCTCGCCATCGTGAGCGTCGTGCTCTCCACCATCGGCCCGCGCATCCTCGGCCAGGCGACCAACCTCCTGTTCGAGGGCGTGATCTCCGCGCAGCTCCCCGAGGGGACGACCCAGGCCGACGTGGTCGCCGGCCTGCGGGCCGCGGGGGAGACCCAGCTCGCCGAGATGCTCTCCGCGATGGAGCTCACCCCGGGTGTGGGCGTGGACTTCAGGGCGCTCGGCCGGATCCTGCTGGTGCTGACGGGCCTCTACTTGATCTCGGCGGCGTTCGGCTGGCTGCAGCAGTACCTGACCGTCGAGGTCTCCCAGGGCATCGTCTACCGGCTGCGCAACGACGTCGACGCGAAGCTCACCCGGCTGCCGCTCAAGTACTTCGACGACCACGCGCGCGGCGACATCCTGTCGCGCGTGACCAACGACATCGACAACATCGCGCAGACCCTGCAGCAGTCGCTCACCCAGATCACGACCTCGGTGCTCACCGTGGCCGGCGTGCTCGTCATGATGTTCGTCATCAGCCCCTTGCTGGGGGCGATCTCGCTGCTCACCGTCCCGCTCTCGGTGTACGTGACCATCCAGATCGCCAAGCGCTCGCAGAAGCACTTCGCGGCGCAGTGGGAGCACACCGGCGCGCTCAACGGCCACGTCGAAGAGGTGCACACCGGCCGGACGATCGTGAAGGTTTTCGGGAGGCAGGCCGAGGCCGAGGCGGTCTTTGCCGAGGAGAACGAGAAGCTCTACCAGGCGTCGTTTCGGGCGCAGTTCGTCTCCGGGATCATCCAGCCGTCGATGCAGTTCATCAGCAACCTCAACTACGTCTTCATCGCGGTCGTCGGGGGCTTGAGGGTAGCCAGCGGCACGCTTTCGCTCGGCGACGTTCAGGCGTTCATCCAGTACTCGCGCCAGTTCACCTGGCCGATCACGCAGCTGGCGAGTATTGCCAACGTGATGCAGTCGGCGGTCGCCTCGGCCGAGCGCGTCTTCGAGCTGCTCGACGAGACCGAGCAGGAGCCGGACACCGCCGCTCCCGTGCGCCTCGCGACGGCATCAGGGCGCATCGAGCTTGCCGCCGTCTCCTTCCGCTACCGGCCCGACGAGCCGCTCATCGAGGACCTCGACCTCGCGGTCGAGCCCGGCCAGACCGTGGCGATCGTCGGCCCGACCGGTGCGGGCAAGACCACGCTCGTGAACCTGCTGCTGCGCTTCTACGACATCGAGGGCGGACGTATCTCCATCGACGGCGTGGACACCCACGACATGACCCGCGAGGACGTCAGGCGCCTCTTCGGCATGGTGCTCCAGGACGCGTGGCTGTTCGGTGGCACCATCCGGGAGAACATCGCGTATGGCAAGGAGGAGGCAACCGAGGTCGAGATCGTGGCGGCCGCCGAGGCGGCGCACGTCGACCACTTCGTGCGCACGCTGCCCGACGGCTACGACACGCGGCTCGACGACGACGCCGCCAGCGTGAGCCAGGGCGAGAAGCAGCTGCTCACCATCGCGCGCGCGTTCCTGAGCGACCCGCAGATACTGATTCTCGACGAGGCGACGAGCTCGGTCGACACGCGCACCGAGGTGCTCATCCAGCGTGCGATGGCGCGGCTGATGAAGGGGCGCACGAGCTTCGTCATCGCCCACCGGCTCTCCACCATCCGTCACGCCGACGTGATCATCGTCATGGACCACGGCCGCATCATCGAGACCGGGACGCACGACGAGCTGCTCGCTGCGGGTGGCTTCTATCGCGACCTGTACGAGAGCCAGTTCGAGGCACCGCTGGAGGAGGCGTCGTGAAAGCAGAGCGCACCGCACTCATCTCCCTGCTCGCAGCCGTCTGCGTCGGCGTTGGCATCGCGGCAGCCGGCTCCCGCGGAGGGCACTCTGTTGGCGGGGTGCCCGTCTTCGCGCTCGCGGTCGGCGTGGCCTTCCTCGTCCAGTGGCTCGCATTCGTCCCTGCCTACCTGCTGCAGACCGAGCAGTTCTACGATCTCACGGGCAGCCTGACCTACGTAGGCGTCATTACGATGGCGGCAATGCTCGGTCCGCGGGTTGACGCCCGGTCGGTTGTTCTGTGGGCCCTGGTTGTCATCTGGGCCGCCCGGCTCGGCACCTTCCTGTTCGGACGTGTCCGAAAGGCCGGGAAGGACTCCCGCTTCGACGAGATCAGGCCGTCGTCCGTACGCTTCCTGAACGCATGGACCGTCCAGGGGCTGTGGGTGAGCCTTACGATGGCCGCCGCGCTGGCTGCCATCACCTCGGCCGAGCGGATGACCGAGGCCACGGCGAGCCCGGCTTGGCTCGACGTCGACGCCTTCCTCGTGGCAGGGCTGCTCGTCTGGGTCGCAGGCTTCGCCATCGAGGTTGTGGCCGATGCGCAGAAGCGCCGGTTCCGCGCGGAGCCCGCGAACAGCGGACGCTTCATCTCCACCGGGCTGTGGTCGTGGTCGCGGCACCCCAACTACTTCGGCGAGATCGTACTGTGGACCGGCGTCGCGGTCATAGCATTTCCCGTCCTGACGGGCTGGCAGCTGGTGACGCTCATCTCGCCGGTCTTCGTCTATGTGCTGCTCACCCGCGCGAGCGGAGTGCCGCTGCTCGAGAGGAAGGCCGACGCCACATGGGGTGGGCAGGAGGAGTACGAGCGGTACAAGGCGCGGACGCCGACGTTCGTTCCTCGACCGCCTCGCCGGTCTGCCGGGAACCCTCCCTCGGGGCGCACACGCTAGACTCGGAGCCCACCCGCCATCGGAAGCCCGAGCGGCCGAGTGCGGTAACATGGGGGGCAGGTATCCGGGTGTACTCGCTCGCGGCTATTGGAGGTGGACGTCGTGGAACCCCTACTGCTGCTCGCCATCTTCCTGTTCGCCTACGGCGCATTCGTGATCGTCATCAGCATCTTCAAGCCGAAATCCATCTGGCAGATGGCGAAGATCCAGGGCTTCGTGAAGCTGCTGGGCGAGAAGGGCACGGTCGTGTTCTTCATCGTTTTCGCGGTGGCGTGCCTCGTGGCTGGCTACTTCGCGCTCATCAACGCCGACCTGTAAGCGGTACCCTTCAGGAAGAGGCACACTCCCTGTGCGACTCCCTACCTTGCGATTGAGCTCGGGCTCGTCAGGCAGGGCTTCCCGTATGAAGCGGAAGGTCACGAAGTGCTTGTCGCGAGAGCGTGACCGGTAGCCGAGGGAGGCCATGTAGGCGACAGAACTCTGCAGCAGCGCGTTGTAGGCAATAGCGAACGCCCAATCGAGGTCGGTCCCGGTCAGCGTCTGCGCGGTCGCTATGTCCCGGCGTGCAAGCCGGATAAGCTCGGCTGCTTCTTCCGGGGTTACGGTCACCCGCTCTATCGCTCTGCTATCGAGCAGGTCATCGAAGGTCATCTTCGCCTCCGATCAGGAACACCTTCGGCTGACGCAGGATTTCCATCGCGAACGCTTGCTGCCGGTTCACTCGCTCGCGCCACTCCTCGGTGTCGAGAACCGTCGCGCTCACTTCTCGGCCGAGCAGGCCTTCAGCCTCCATCAGAGCCTCATCTAATCTGGGCGGACTCACATTGCCGATCACCAGGAGGTCGACGTCGGAGGCCGCGTCTTCGGCGTTACGCGCGACGGAGCCGTAGATCAGTGCGACAGGCACACCCTGCACTGACGACAGGTGGTCACGGAGCAGATCGCCGAGGCCTTCCGTCTTGTACACGATGCTCTTCAGTTCAGCGTAGAGCGGATGCCTGGTGTTGACGGAGTAGAACCGAGCGTTGCCTTCGCGCTCACTCCGAAGCAGGCCTGTCGCGCTCAGCCGTGCGAGCTCCTTCTGGACCAGCGAGGAGGAGAGACCCAGTTCGCGCATCAGCTGCGTAGGATAGAAGCGCTCCTCCGGGTGGGTAAGGAACCGGATCAGAAGCTTGCGTCGCGCTGACGATGTGATGAGGGCAGAGAGCACAACTACCTCTTTTTCGGCAGGTTTATGCCTTTATTATGGCATATCGGCTCAAGAGGGACCTTCCTGGAGAGCGAGGGCTCCACCCGGCCCCGACCGGGTTCTTATACGGCCCGGTCTTGGTCGAGGGTCGTTTATAGGAGCCAGCAGAATCGGCGTCCGTCCTCACCACGTCCTCGGCTTCACAAACCGCCGGCTACTGCTTTCGACGATGTCCGGAAGCTGACTTGCCTGCAGCACTCCAGTCCGCAGCTTCTTGTAGAAGTCGGCGGTCTCCATGAGCGCTCGCGCCGGATGTTGCTGCGGGTTGATAACGCCGACGATCTTGCTGCACTTCTCTCTCGCGAACTGGATGGGCATCACAAGATCAGAGTCATTCGAGATGACTGCAGCGACGTCGAACGCGTCGGTGCAGGCGTCGTAGACGAGGTGGGTAGCGAGGTTGACATCAGTACCCTTCTCCTCGGTGACGAACACGGCTGCATGCCTCTCACCGCACTGCTGGCAGATGTCGGCCCGGCGCTTGCGCTTGACGTGTGAAAGGAAATGGCCACGGCAGGTGGAGAAACGACCTCGGCTCTCGAGGGCGCTGATGTAGAGCTGCTGTCGGGCGCTTCCCTCGGGGCTGTCAACGATTGCCGTGAAGTACTTGACCTCAAGCAGTTCATGGCTTGGGAGCATGAGCTCGGAGAGAGTGACAAGGTCGAGCCACCGATACGGCGTGTTCTTGAGGGAGCCGTAGTAGAGATTGAAGCCGTCCACGTACACGATGGCTCGTCGACGTTGACCCGCGCTCATGGCCTGGCGTCTGCAGAAAAGCAGAAACCGCCCAGACGGACGGTTTCGCGCCCTGCGCCGCAGCACAGGGGTAATCTACACATCATATTCCCCCCTCGCGGGACAGGTAGTCAAGAGGGGCCGCTGTTGCGTGCCCATGTTTCCAGACGAGTCCTGACGGGAGACGACCGAAATCTGACTCAACGCCGAGCAATCAGCTGAGCAGACTCGTTAGGGTGTCCTCCCGATCAAGACTACCTCGATTTCGGCGGGTTCATGCCTGAGCCCAGGTGCGTGGCTTCCTGATCCGGCTGGGTCTTGGCCTGAGTGATGAGATCGTGTGGCGCATGAGTAGCGCGCCACGTGCGTGAAGGTCGATTCTACCTCCTGCACGCCGCCTCGATGCGCGTGTTACCGGTTCACCCGCGCCTTCCAACGCCGCGGATCCCTACGTACGTGCATGCACGCAATCACCTGGACGGTCCGGTCGTCAGTGACGAAGTAGGCGGCGTACGGGAACCGTCGCATGAGTACCCGTCTGACCTTCCTGTGGACCACGGGGTATTGATGGGGTGAGCGAGCGACGGCGGCAAGAGCCGCGTCAGCCGCACGGATGAAGTCCATACCCAGCCCGGCGGAACGAGCCTCGTACCACAGAGCGGCAGCGAGAATGTCGTCTTCGGTCGCCGGGCTGGGTATGAGCTCGCGCATCAGCCGCCGCGCCTGACCCGCTCCTCCAGACGCGCGCGCGCGACCTCCCACGGTACGCCTGCGTCCGGGTTGCGCTCGAGATCATCGAGGCGGCGGTCGAGTTCCTCGACCTGGGCGGGCGTGAGGGGGATGTCCGTATCGGCGGCGGCGACACTGTCCCACAGGTCCTCAGCGAGCTGGATGCGCTCGGAGACCGTAAGGGCCGATATGTCGATGGCTGCCTTGCTCATACGAGGAGTGTGCCCACTTCCAGTGACTTCTGCAACGCCTGCGGACTTACCGCCAACACCTCGTCTGTGACACGAGGAGCTGCGCACGTCAGGGAGCGTCGCTGCTCTCGACTTCGCTATCAGCGGACGCCGAGGAACTCCTCGAGGCCCATTCTGACATCGTCGGCAATCTTGCGGAGGAGCGGCGGGGCGATGTCGCGCCCCTGGTGGAACGGGACCGTTGTAGTTCGGCTATCGGGGTGTCGGAACTGCTTGTGAGAGCCGCGTTGACGCACCTCTTCGAAGCCGTGCGCTCTCAGGCGTGCGACGACCTCACGCGGCTTCAGGACTGGGATCGCGCCCAACTTCAGGCGACCTGGATGGTGCGAACGCCGACGAACTCGGACTCGAGTTGGGGCTCTCCGTCCTCAAGGAGCATCTCGATAACCTCACGGAGGTTCTCCTCGAGCTCGCTGTTGCTCTCGGCCTGGGTGTGCGCACCGGGCCAACCCGGGACATATCCGATAAGCAGGCCCGTCTCGGGGTCTCGCTCGACTACCACTTGGAACGTTCTCACGGCGCACACCTCCTTCTCTGAAGATACAGCGTTCAGAGGCTTGCGGACAAACCGAGTGGCCCCGTCCGAGGAGTGCAGGCGCGATGCTTCCGGGTTCGGCTGGGCGTGGTCCTGAGCCATCGAATCACCTCATCTGCGGCGCGAGTAGCTGTGTACGTCAGGGAGCGTAGGGGATTGACCCTAACCGGGTCTGACCGCAAGCTTCCCGGGGCTGGTCAGGATGGAAGATGGGCTGCACACACAGCTGGCGCTCAGGAGGGTGGGGCTATGGGTTCGGAATCTCTAGGTCCCGGCAGATCTTGAGCGCGATGAGCTCGTTGATCTCGCGGTGTCGGGGAATCGCCGTCGCCTTATCCGCACGTCGGTTAACGTAGACCGAGTGCCTGCCACCCTCGCGGAGCAGCTCACAACCGTGGGCCCGCAGGTGGCGGAGTAGATCGACGCGCTTCACGCCGTGATGCGTAGGGGCTCGCGAATGACCTTGCGATCTCCGAGGCGCTCTTCGGCCAGAACCCGATTTGCCTCGAGTACGAGTTCGACCGCTTCAGCGAGGTTCGCACGGGCTTCCTCGAGGGTGGCTCCCTGTGTATTGGCGCCTGGCAGCTCCTCAACGTAGCCGATATAGCCCTCAGGCACTTGTTCGAAGACGGCTGTGAACTGCAACTTCATCACTCAGGACCTCCTGAGAACAATCTACCACGCCGGCCCTGCCGAAGCCCAACTGGTCTCTAACCGGGTTCGGGTTGCTAGCCCGAAGGGGGTGCCGGCGTGACCCCTGGGATTAGGAGTCCGGTGAGTTCACCAGGTCAAGCCGGTAGGAAGGGAGCTGTTGTCACGTATGTCTTGCGTCCAAGACTGGGGGCTTTCGTCATTGACCCGTTGGTAGGCGTACTCCTCTTCTTCCTTCTGGTGCTCGTCCTTGTACTTGCGAAGATCATCTTCTCTCGGAGAGCGTGTCGACAGCTGAGATGCCTGCACGCACCAGGAGCAGGAGCATGATGATGATGATGAAGAAGATGACGTGACTCGACGCTGGACGGCGACGCTTAATAGAAGTATTGGCTGCTAAAGAGGATTAAGCGGGCCAGTATCGACATCATCATGAACGAATCGCTTGTTTGAAGCAGGCGCTCTTTCGATACACCGGATGTACACGCTTAAATAGAGAAATGCCTGTTCAGGAGCATCGCAGAATACAGCCTGCACTCACCAAAGAGGCATACGCTTTAATGAGTGTCGACAGCCCAGCACGGAAGGTATCGAGCGTACTTCTTCGACCCTCCAACACGAGCGTCAGGACAGACCCACCCTTCATCGACAGCGATCGATATGACCTGTGATGTCACGACCTGCTTGTTGAGCGGCAGACCGAACCGCTCTCGAAGGGAGCTGTTGGTCATGAACTCACCCATCACGTACTTGAGAACGCAGTGCTGGTAGCACGCACGAACCCGATCTGATCGATCCATATCGTCAAATGGCTTGTGGCCATAGACGGTCGCGACGGTGCGACCGCCGGACACACGGAACTCGGGTGCAGGCAGTTGGTATGCCTCGACTGCATGGACAACTCGATCGATACCACTGCTCTTCTCCTCGCAGATGCCGAACCTGCGCATGATGCTTGCCATACGCTCATTGCGAGACTGATACGAATCAATGAAGCGAGACACGTCAACCACTGGCTCTCCTGGATTCGAGAAGTCGACTCGATCGTCATACACCTCAATCATCACTGACGATCCGCCGACGTTGAAGTCCTGGTGAATCAGCGCATTGGCAACAAGCTCGCGAACAACATCGTCCGGGACCAGCTTCACTTGCCGACGCAGGGCGTCTTCAATGATCTCGTTCTGCGGCAGCTGAGCAACGACCGAGTGCACGAGACTCCGGAATCCGACTGCATATCCTTGGGACATCTTCTCTTCAAGGCGCGTGCTGAGCTTCGACTTGCCGTCATAGACCACAAGACGGGGGGCCTTGCGCTCGAGATCAGGAAAGTCCGCAAGATTCCGAGCCAGAAGCAGTGCCCCCATTCGACGAATCGAGAACCTACCGTCCGACTGGTCAATGAGCCGATCCTGGAGCAGCCGGTCGACGTGTTCTGGGGTTCCCGCAGCTTCAGCAAGCCCCGACAGCTCGAAGTAGGTCTCAACTTCGAGCAGCGACACAACATCTTCCGCCGTAAGCCCAGTGGCTGCCGGTTGCTCTAGCCAACTTGGCTCTCCTTCGGCGAAGATCCGTCGAAGCTGGTCCTCGCTCATTGGGACGAGAGACTCGCCGGAACGCATGAGGTACTTGCCCTCAAGGCTGTAGGCGGTGCCCACGGGTCGAGAAGGAATCGAGAACACAACGACCCTGCCATCTGGGTGATCGACTGCATCAACATCCACCCTGAATCCAAGCTTCCGGAAGAGTTTCTGTGCCATACCGACGGGATCGTTCGCTGCTGTCGTCCCCACCACTTCACGTGGTGGCGTATTCGAGACCCCGAGCACAAGATGTCCGCCGCCCTCGTTCGCGATGGCCACGCAGTATTCATACGTCTTGTTCAAGTCATAGCCCGTCTTGGCTTCCTTGAACTCCGGGTTCTGGGTTTCCGTAGGCGCCGTACGCCACAGATCGACCTGTGCTGAGTCGACAGCCATCACCGATTTCCCCTCGGAGCCGGAACACAGTGCGCAGATGGCGACATTCGGATCACCCCAAGCGCTTCAACCATCGTAGCTGAGCACAGGAGCCAGCGGCACCGTAGTACCGTCTATCCTCTCGACTACGCACGTCAGACCTGACACAGCTACCGGCCTGGCGGCCTGATTGTATCGTTTGGACGGGCAGACCGGGTGGTCTATCGTCGGGTTCGAGACCCGAAGGGGGACGCCGCGGGAATGCGGCCGACAGGATCGTCACAGACTGATATGACCGAACGTCGCCCGTCCGTTGAGGGGCGCAAAGAATCGCTGGCTAGAGATTCATTACTGCGTCGCGAAGAGCGTTCTCGAACAGAGTGTCGCATTCATAACGCGCGTAGTTGTTGGCACCTGGGGGATGGGCTCGGGCGGCAATGTCATAGGCTGCATCGCGACAGTAGTCGGCGACGACACGTGCCATCGCCAGGTCCGCCTTGTCCTCCAGCACCAGGCCAA
>JACUUN010000113.1 GCA_014859265.1 Coriobacteriia bacterium | reverse complement strand
TCGGCCTGCTGTTGGGCAGCTTCGCCAACGTCGTGATATGGCGCTTCCCGAGGAGGGAGTCGCTGAGCAGCCCCGGATCACACTGCCCCGCGTGTGATGCGCCCGTCCGTTGGTACGACAACATCCCCATTGTCTCCTGGCTCCTGCTGCGCGCCAGGTGCCGCTCGTGCGGCGAACCGATAGCCAGCCGCTATCCAGCCGTCGAACTGCTCTCAGGACTCCTTTGGCTTGCAGCAGCGCTGACCTACGGGGTCGGTGCGCGTCCGATCATTGCCGGCGTCTTCTTCTGGACGCTGCTCATCCTCACCTTCATCGATCTCGACACCATGCGTCTGCCCAATCCGTTCGTAGGGGCGCTGGCGGTGTTCGGGCTCGCCGGTGCCGCAGTGTCGCAGTTCGCCGCGGTCGACTGGGTGCCCCTGACGGGCGCAGAGACCTCACCGCTGCTGCTAGCGGGGCTCGGGGTTCTGCTGGGTGCCGGCCTCAGCGGGGGCATCGCGGCGCTCTACGCGGGTGTGCGGGGCAGGTCGGGCTTCGGAATGGGGGATGTGAAGCTGCTCGGGGCCATGGGTTTCTTCCTCGGGCCGTACGTGCTCCTCGCGCTGTTCATCGGAAGCATGTTCGGTGCTGTCGTCGGCATCGTCACGGCTGCTCGCTCCGGGAACGGCCTCGCCACGAAGATCCCGTTCGGCCCGTTCCTTGCCCTTGGCGGCATCTTCACCGCACTCGTCGGGCCCGAGGTCGTTCGCATGTACCTTGCGCTGGTCACGGGGTGAGAGAGCGTTCAAGGTGCGGCTCACGCATGCCGATAGCGTAGTGAGGTAGGAGTGCGCGCCGTATCGTGCGGCGCGCGCATAAGCGATCGGAAGTGGTGAGGGTGAACAGGGGCGCGTTACGAGACCCCCCGCACAACGAAGGAATGACGCTGGTCGAGGTCGTCGTGGCCATCGCGATCTTCTTCTTCGTCCTGACCGCTATCTTCGGGCTGCTCGGCGCGACCACAAACATGAGCCTCCTCTCCAACGAACGCACGCTCCTCGTGAACGCGATGAACTCTTACATCGAAGGTGTCCGCTCGATGCCGTACGCGGCGGTGGGCGTGGATATCTCGGGTGCTCCCGTGCCCGGTGTACTGAGCCAGGAGACCACCCAGACGACCGGTGGATACCAGATCGCGATCCGGCCGACGGTCGTCTGGGTTGATGACCCGTACATTGAGCCAGGCACCAAGGACTACAAGCAGCTCACCGTAGACGGCACCATCTCGCGGGGTGGCGAGGTCGTGTACTCGCTGTCAATGTCGACCTACATCCGGGAGGAAGCATCGGCCGGCGAGTACATCGCGCCGACGATCGTCTTCGGACCCGGCTCGCCCGCCGAGGCGAGCCCGCCGACGGTGGTGGGCGGGACCGCGCAGCTCATCGACGCTATCGCAGAGACCACGATGCCCGGTGCTCGTCTTGTGAGCATGTCGTTCCAGGTCAGCCCAGGCGGTATCTTCCTGCGCAACCTGTCTGGTGGGAGTGCGCACTGGGAGCTTGACACCACCAGCGTCACGAAGCAGTTCTACTGGGACACCACGGCCCTCAACGAGGACGGGGAACCGTTTGTCATCGACGGTGAGTACACCATCACCATCGAGGTCGTCGACAGTAACCAGAAGCGCGTCTACCAGACGCGCCGGGTCGTCGTCGACAACTATCCTCCGGATCCCCCAACGGACCTGATCGCGAACCCGCTGCTCTCCGGCACTCAGGTTCCGCTGACATGGACTCCTTCGATGGACGGACGCAGCGAGAGCGATCACTACGTCGTCCTCACGGGCATGCAGGTGGCTGATGGTTCCTGGATCGAGAACGAACTGGTCACCTCCGGCCCCGGCGGCTTCTACACGCTCGCAGCGACGCCCTTCGGCCGCTACGCTGTCCGGGTCGCCGCCGAGGACCGTTTAGGAGTGCGCTCCGACTGGCATCCGTCGGCCGTGTCAGGTGAGGAGCCGGTATTCTTCACGACACGACCGCTACTCAGCGGGTGGTATGACGGAGCGTTCGAGCGAGCTGGGAAGGTCAAGGCATGGGACATCAACATCGCCTTGTCGGTCAGCCCGCCAACCTTCCCGACCTATGACCTCACATACGTGCTGATGGAGCGTGTGGGCACAGGGGCCTGGACCGAGATCCAGCGCAACGGAACCGGCGTGTTCGCGCACAACGTTTCAGAGCCCGCCAACAACGCGAACCCGCGCACTGTGGAGCGCTGGTACAAGGTCGTCGTCTCCTACAGTGATGCGCCGCTCGGCTCGCTGTTTACTCTTGACTCCAACACGCTCGGTCCGATGACGATGCCGACCAACGGCACGGTCGAGTTCCCCTCGCCTGGGGTGTGGTGAGATGCGTACCCTTAGGGATGACAGGGGGTTCACGCTGGCCGAGCTCATCGTCGTGATGGGGCTGCTCACGGTCGTCATCGGCGTGGTCTACGGATCGATGTTCGCGATGATCCAGGCGAGCCGCGTAAGCGACCGGCAGGCACGCTTCACGAACGAGGTCGCCTCACCGCTGCTCGTCATCGACACGTTCATCGTGCAGAACTCCTCAATCGAGGAGGCGGCTCCCTACCGCATCGTCGTGCTCACCGACCGCGATCTCAACAACAAGAAGGAGCGCACGACCATCGAGGCGCGTACTGACGGCACGCTTCATCTGCTCACCGAGGAACTTAACCCCCAGCGGACCGCAGTGGAGCGAGTGCTGCAGGATTGGACGATCTCTGAGAACAACGCGAACGTCGCCGAGGGGATACCTCTCTTCCGGTACTTCGCGGCTGCACCGGACGAGGAAATCACAGCGATGGGTTCGGTCTCCTCCGATGCGCGTTCGCTCATAGCGACCATTGTCACTGAGCACGGTGACAGGACGTTCTCCGACTCGCGGCGGATCCAGTTCCGCCTGCGCCAGTGGTAGGAGTGGTGATGATGCGCGTACTGAGGGCGATTGTACGGGGCGACGAGGGTATCGCTATGCCGCTCGTCATGGGTGTCATCGCGGTACTGACCGTGCTGTCGATCGCCAGCTTCGCGCTCGCGAGCAACGCGCTTAACGAGACGCGGCGCACCCAGGGAGAGACCGTCGCCTTCCAGATAGCGAATGCCGGTGCCGATGCAGCGCTTGAGCAGATATACCGGAGCGGTTTCAGTGCAGAGAATTTCCCGACGGAAGGCGTGACCGGTCACATCTCCGACGGTTCCTACAATGTCACTCTGAATCAGCTCGACAACTCCGAGTACCAGCTGACCTCGGTCGGCACCGATGAGACAGGCTTCACAGAGACGATTGTCGTGCATTTCTTCTACATCAACCTGTGGGAGATGGTCTTCGCGGCCGGCAACCAGGAGTCCCTGACCGCCGGAGGTGGCGGTATCAACGGCAACAGCAACGTCACCGGCCCCTTCTACATTCGCGGTTCAGTCGAGATGAAAGGCGACTCATACGTGCACAAGGGGCCGCTCTTCGTCGATGGCTCGCTTACCCGTCAGGGCAGTGCCCAGCTGGGTACTGCCGATACACCGATTCAACTCTACGTATCGGGCGCCTATCCCGAGCCAGGCGCGAACGTATTCTACAAGTCGGTGTCGCAGTCTGTGCCGCGGATCGATCTTCCCAGGCTGTCCGACGGCGAGTTGCTCGAGGCTGCACAGAAGGCACAAGTGGAATCCGTCGACAACCTGATGGGTACGCCGGCGTGGTCCGCAGGCGAGAACTACGAGACCGACAAGTTGAATCCGAGTCCTGTGGACTACCAGACCGTCAGTCCGCCCAACAGCGGCACGTTCACGCGCCTCTACGCGAGGCAGGACGACCCGTTGCTGCTGCACAAGTTCGGCTACAAGTACATCGGGGCGAGCAGCGGGCCATCAGCGCCGGGTCAGGGCACGACCGGTCTCACGATCGGGCCGGCGAGCTTCGGTGCCTGGTACGGTAACGGCTACACGATGCCCGACATGCAGGATGTGCAGGATGACTTCGCCTACGACGCGGTCAACCGCGTGCTCTACATCGGTGGCACGGTCTTCATCGATGGGCCGCTCACGATCGACCG
>JACUUN010000112.1 GCA_014859265.1 Coriobacteriia bacterium | reverse complement strand
GGTCCGCCTCCGCCAACTGCCCGATTCCGCACTGATTTCCCGACAGGCTCCTAGCGCTTCCTGACGGCCGGGTGGGGTTTACCGACTTCGGCCGTGTGGGACGGATCTCCGAGGAGTCACGCGAGCGATTCGTCGACCTGGTCTGGGCGGCGGTCAACAAGGACCCCAGACTTGCCACGGACACTCTCATCGCCGTCAGCGGGAACCCGAACGTCGACGAGGAGGAGCTTCATCAGGAAGTGGACCGGCTCATAGGCAAGTATCACGGCGTGGAGCTTGGGCGAATAGCGTTCGGTGAGCTTATGACCCAGACACTCGGGCTGATACGCGGATACCGGCTCGGGGTTCCGAGCGACTTCGCGCTCTTGCTCGGTACGCTGGTGGTGCTCGAGGGAGTGGGCACCATGCTCGATCCCTCGTTCGACTTCACCGAGAACGCCAAGCCGTTCGTCGACCGGATTGTGGCCGAGCGGCTGCGCCCAAGCGCTGTGTTCAGCAGAGCAGCGAGTTCGTGGCGCCACAGTGTCCGCATCTTAGACCAGCTGCCCGATACGGCTGATCGCGTATTGCGTCGCCTGGCGCAAGGCGAGGCGACCATCACAATCCGGCCGACCGGATACCGTGAGATTCTCGACGACCTGCACGAACTTGTGAACCGTCTTGCGTTCGCGCTCGTGGTGGCCGCGCTCGTTATCGGCTTCTCCACTCTCCTCGTCGGGCAGACTGCAGTTCCCGGTTGGGCGAGGACGGTGGGTGAGATCGGGCTGCTTCTGGCTGTTGCGGTGACAATCTGGTTCTTTGGCTCGATCATCCTCGCGCACCAGCGGAGTCGTCGCCGCAAGAGGTGACGGCGGCCACTTTCGACCGCCGCTCACCTCTTGCGGCTGGTCACTCCTTCGAGATCCCTATCAGGGTAAGCAGAGTACTCGCTGACCCGGTTACGAGCGTAGAGGTCGTGCCTTCAGAAAGGTCGCACACTGCGATCGAACGCGTGATGTCGACGGGTTCGGGGCCACCGCTCTGCACCACGACGAACGCGACCGATCTGTCCGGATGCGGGAGGACCTGCGACACTATCGAGTCGGCTAGCTCGGTCACTGTGCGTTGCGAGCCGTCCCGTGTGTCGAACTCCACAAGTGTGCTCGCACCGTCTTCGTGTCCGAACGCGGCGACAAGTCCGCTGCCGTCGGCCAGGAGCTGCGTGGCGGTCAGTGAGTCGCTGGTGCCGCTCTCGAAGCTGATAGTGCGCACCGCATCAGGATCGCTGACGTCGATGATGAGTATCGCGTCCCCGACCGTTTCGTCTGGGGAGGCAATCGCGATCGCGACGATGCTTCTTGCGGGGTCACGGTCGAGCAGGCGAACGTTTGTTGCGAGCGTGGTCGACTCCTCGGAACGCCGGTCGTAGAGCAGGAGGTCTGCTATCTCGGTACCCCCGAAGGGGTAGGAGGCGTACACAAGCGCATCCGAGTCGAGCAGGAGCGGTTCGATGCTCAGCCACCCGCCGGCCACTTTTGTTCCCGGTCCGGACCCGTTGAAGGATCTGATCGAGAGGGTCTGCTCGAACTCTCCTAGATCCGCCTCCGGCGTCGCGGTCGGAACCTGGCTTGCGTAGGCGAACTCCGAGCCGTCCGCGGACAGGACAGCCGAGAGTGCGATGCCGATCCCGAGTGCCCCTGGACTCTCGCGGTTCGCGCCCGGGCCGAGGGCATGGGTGTCGTTGTCAGCGGTGACGAGCAGCACGGTGCCATTATAGTCGTGCACACGCTCCACGCCGGTGGCCAGAGTCGCTCCAGCGGATCCTTCGGATGCGAGATGGACGCTGGACGTCTCATCGAGAAGACTCTCGTAGATGAGCCCGCCGTCATCGGTCAGCCGGGCGAATCCACTCCAGCCGAGTTCACCTTCGAGGCTGTAGAGTGCTCTGCCTGTGCCGCTGGTGGCGTCGATTGAAAACACCTGTTCGCCATCGAGGTAGACGAGCGTTCCCCGATACGCCACGTCCGGTGCTCCGCCTGTGCTCGAGTCGCGATCGCTCCCCACTCCGGGTCCCCGCGAACACGCACTTGCCATCACGAGGAAGCCCGCAAGCATGCATGCGAGTGCTCCTCGCACGTACCGTTTTTCACCCATACTATCTCCCCCCATCGGTCAGGACGGACGCTACCAGTTCTGATACCGCCACGCGCCGTAGTTGGCAAGGGCGCTGTTCGTGCGATTCATGGTGACGACACGGTCATAGGAGTTCGTCTTTGTGCTTTCGAACACCTGTGCACCGCCCGGGGTGTAGTAGCGGAAGAACATGCAGTGGGACCCGGGCCAGATATAGGCGTCACCGAGCTTCATGGATGATTTCGAGACGGCACGCGCGACATATCGAAGCGTGCTGGTGCTGCGCTTCGTACCGAGTCCCCAGAGCCGGGAGACGAAGCCCGAGCAGTCGACCCCTGCCGTTCCGGCACGTTTAGCGCCCGTGCAGTTGATGTCGCCCGCCGAGTAGCCGGCCGACATCGCGTTGCGATACGAGGAGATCGTGTCGAAACCGCCCCAGCAGTAGGGAACCGCGTAGTAGTAGCGGTTGGCGGAGGTGAGGTAGCGTGGACGGATACTGCCGTTGCGGGTGGAGTAGTTCTTCGTGTTGCAGTACCAGTAGTGGTTCACATACGTCCAGGCGCGGTCGTTTGCGTTGGTTGGCGTCCACGCAGCGATGGCGGGCTCTGGGGTGAAGAGCGAGCGGACGGTGTCGAGCAGCGAGGGGAGTGCGTTCGCGCCCTCGCCTCGCTGCGCGGCCTCCGGCTCTCGGGTCGCGGACTCTACGACCGCCGGCAGAGACTCAGCCGTGTCCGGCGTCCAGAGGACGCGCAGCACAGAGATTCGGTCGCTGCCGGGTACGAGCAGGTAGGCCGTGCCGTCCTCGGTCACCCGGACCGGTCGCGTCGGATGTGTGGCGAAGACGTCGACCGGCACTTCGAACAGCGCTGAAGGTATGCCGTCCGCAGCGAACCTCTTGACGAACGCGCGCGTTCGCGCACCTTCGCGTGGCAGGTCCTCGACCCACAGGTAGGCGTTGCCGGCGACATCAGTATCGATGTAGCGTACCGCGCCAAGTCGCTCGGCGGAACTCACCCGGAGTATGCCGTCGGGGCGCCCCTGCGCGAATGAGGTGGCACGGGCCGTGTGCCCGGTCGACCACTCCTTGTCGACCGAGAAGGCGCGCCCGCCAGAGCGCTGGATCGCGTAGGGGGCCACAGCCGAGGCCGGTACTCGCATCGCGTCGCCATCGAGGACGACCGGCAGTCGCTGGGTTCTCGCACTACCCGGTCCGGTCAGCCGGACCTGCCAGGTGCCCGCCAATTCGAGTCGAACGTCCGGCGCGCCCTTGGCATCGAGACTCACGTCGAGACCGGTCACCGCGTGATCCAGGCAGGCGGCCGGGATCTCCCAGCTCGCTACCTCACGTCCGGTGTCGTCGATCTCGCGCACCGCCGCGGGCTGGGCGGGCAGGTCGAGCAGGAACGTCCGGCCACCGGCGAGTGAGATATCCACCGGACAGACCACGGGGTCGCTCCACTCGATCGCGACCTGTTCACCGCTCGGATCGACGCGGAGCACCCGGCCGTTCACCCCGTCGATGATGTGGAAGCGGCCCGCCTCATCGAGAGCGAACGCCGAGGGACCCCAAGGTTCGATCTCCTCGCCACCTGATACACCCACCTCGCCGGGACCGTCGCCTACTGCAAGTGAGACCACCTCCTCGAATCCGTCGGGTGGACCCGAGCTGTGCGGAGGACCGATGAGGCGGGGCGTGACATCGGAGTCGCCAGCGAGTGCGATGGGCGCTGCGGAGAGCGCCACGCCAAGCACCATGAGTACGACGAGCATCAGGGCGACTGCGCGTTCGAACGGCGCAGGCAGTGCGGCGGCGCGGACAGTTGAGGACGTGCGGTGGGTCTTCATCTCTTTCTCCCTCCTCGGTGCGGACGATGGCGCAGGAGGGGACTGCTCCTCGAGTATGCACAGTTGGTGTGAGCAGTGTCTTACCGGAATCTAGGAGCCTGTCGGGAAATGGTTTAGTTCGCGCGCACCCTGGCCCGGGTGAGG